>CAYXPB010000001.1:0-59612 GCA_964466645.1 uncultured Acetivibrio sp.
CCTTATTTGAATATTTCGGTTTAAAACCTAAGATTTTTTCAGCTTTTTCTATGGACACAAAAGAATCTTCACAGGCTGTCTCATAAACCCATTTATACAAAGGTGACAGCTTAAAAAATTCTAGAAATCTCAATGTAAGTATCATCGGCTTTGCTGGGAAACCCTTAATCTTCTTGCCAAACCCTGCATAATCCAGCACCGCTTGATAATCTTCCCTCATTGTAGTAAACTCTTTTGCACCTATGTTAAAAGTATCATTCACCTTATCCTTTGGTCCTTCAGCAGCAAGATATATAGCTTCACACAAATCTTCAACATCCAAAAACTGATATCTGTTTTTTCCGTTCCCTATCATAGGAAAACCTTTTCCGTCTTTTGCCCAATCATAAAAAAGGGCAAAAACCCCCAACCTTTCCGGACCAATAAAAGATTTTGGACGTAATATCGGTATACACATACCCTTTTTTCTATATTCAATACATACTTCTTCAGCCTTTATCTTTGCTTCTCCATAATAGCCCACGCCATCAAGTTTGTCGTTTTCTGCTAAAGGATGATGATCCGGAATCCCATAAACAGCAGTTGAAGAAATGTGTATTACTCTCTCTACTCCATTTGAAAATGCCGAATCAACTATATTCTTTGTACCATCAATATCCGTTGAAAAAATATCTTCCTTTTTATATAAAGGCAGAGCTGCTGCAGTATGAACTACTATATCCACTTGTTCCATAGCCTGATCCACAGTCTTTCTATCCCTAATATCACCCTTAATTATTCTAACTCTGCCCTTGACATCTTCATAATCAAACTCTGCAAAATCCAGAGATGTTATTTCACAACCCTTATTTAATAAAAACCTTATAAGGTTGATTCCTAAAAAACCTGCCCCTCCAGTAACTAAATATCTTTTCCCCATGTGCATTAGCTCCTATTCATTTTTGTTTATTAGGTAAGGTCATTTTTATAAATAACCGAATCAACTTGTCTACATTATTTTAAGAATATTCCAAAACGCACGTCCATTATATTTAATAGACTTTTTAAAAACAGTTACTTGTATATATGATACAAAAAGCACCCTTAAATTATACATCTAGAGAGCTTCAACCAATATTTTTGATGCCTCCTCTGAACGTAACGCAATAACAGCACCTCTAATATGATATGCTACAGGATCTCCAGATGGACTCTTTTGCAATGCTTCTATAACCGTATCATAAATCAAACCCAAATCCAACATTCTTCTTCTGATAATTCCATCCGAAGTAAGTAATTTTACCCTTGCTTTCTTACCTATGGGCAAATAGTTTAAGGCTATATAACCATCATCATTCATAACATAATTCTCCAATTGCATATGTGCATTTATTATTATCGATCTGCTTAGAATAAAACTTTTCCTTACGATAAATTATGTATAATTTAAATAATATGTTACCTTTTTTGATTTTTAATAAAACTATAAGTTAATGGAACCTTTCTTCTAAATCTATTTGCCACAACAGTGCTTATATTTCTTTCCACTGCCACAAGAGCACGGGTCATTTCTTCCTATTTTCTTCATAACTTTTGGCGCAGACTTACTCTGTTGTTGGTTAGTAGGAGTTCTAGGCGGATTCTTGACCAATTCTGAAGGCATGTGTCCACGCAATACCCACTTTCTAGTGTTATTTGATAAAACTCTTAACACCCTCATGAACTCATCTTTTTCACCTTCATCACTAAATTCTATTCCACACTCATTTACCATACCCAAAATTACATCTAAAGGAATATCCAATTTACAGGCTCCGAAAATATCATAAATCAAATCACCTATTTCGCTCTCTTCAATTGTATTTTTGTTTTTGATAAATTCCTCAACGTTTTTACAATAAGTTGATGCCATTGAATTTTCATAGTTTGAATAAAATGCCATGTCACTTTTAGTTGGCATAAAATAGGGACACCGAGACGCTCTTTTCAGCATGCCCAGATAATGTTTTTCATCTTTTAGCAGACGAGAAATAACATACCCATTGTCATACCAAAAATCAGCCTGCCGCATTTTCATTATATCAATGTACTCTTTAGCGCCCTCAACATTAATTTTTTCTCTATTATACATATTCCAAACATCAACCAACTGTTCAACTCTATACACTCCATACAAATTTGTCAGTGCAAAGGTATATGAAAAAAGCCTTTGATTACGCTCAACCCTATGCTTTATTTCCTCATTGTCCGATTGAGGCAACAAAGTCATCAGCTCCTTTGGTACAATCGGGTATATATGCCCATCGTGATTAAATAAATAGAAGTATCCTAACCACTTTAAGGTAACATACTGTTCTTTTTCAACATCATCCATTTCCTTATTAAAATTTTGCTTAACTTTATTTAAAAATGTCCATTCAGCTTCGTTCAAGTATTCTACATCGTTTAAAAAATTATCCAGCATTTTCGGCATCAGTTGGTCTATAATATCAGCATCAGCAGTTCCTTCAACAATTTGTAGACTATGGGCTTGTGCTAGTTCTAAGAGTCTATATCCCCAATATAATTGCAAGCATTCTTTTAAGCCTGTCTTTGGCTCACCTTCAAAACAATCAAACAAAGCTATACTATTCATTTATATTCTCCTTTAATCAAATTCACGGTTTTTCAACTATGTACCTTTTTGTACTAGCGCAGAAGTAGTTGCAAAGCCAATCACTGCATACTCTTTATTATACAAAAAAATTGCACAAAACGAAAGGCTTGTTTAAAAATCTATTATAAATTTAGCCCTAATGCTTTGAATCTTTGCGTAAACAGACAAACCCATATACAATATGTGGTCAATTAAGCTCTCATTTTCCACATAATGCACATGGGTTGCTATATTTTATTACATTTTGATAAAATACTATGAGTGCACTCATAAAGCTAGATTCTACAATCACATATTTCTATGTTTTTGAAGGTCTATTACATTTTGTTTTGAGTGCACTCATAGGCTATAATATGGGAACAAAAAAAATTATTTTTAATTACACAATTTAGTTATATTCTATTTCAATGAACTTATAAACTCATCTACAGATTTCTGGCAATCATCTATAACCCTCTGAATTCCACCACTTTCAAGGGATTTCTTTAACTTAGGATAGTAAGTATCGTAATCAACTAGCCCTTGGGAAAGTGGCTTAACTTCATTCTGGCCTACTGTTGCTAGTGCTGCCATTTCTGATTTTACATTGCTAGAATCATAAGTCCATCCAACAATTTTCATAGGCTTTGCAATGGCATTGAATTCCGCCATCTTCTGCCACTTGTCAGCACTTTCACTTGCCCATAGGTAATCAAGGAATTGGCTTCCTCCCATTGCCCATTGTGCAAGTCCATAGTAACCAGAGTTGTCAGCATTAACTCCATCAGCAAAGTCAATCTGGTTGTCACCGATTTTCTTATAATGCTTGTCTTCAATACCCCAACTAAGAAGATTTTTAATCTCTTTGTCTGCAAATAGTAGGTTAATGAACATCATTGCTCTTGCTGGATCCTCAGAGGTTCTAGGAATTACTAACTGTGAGTTTGTCAAATCAAGAGTGGTAGTATAATATTCAATACCTTTCCAAGCATCTGCCTGAACAAGGTCATATCCGTATTGTGCTGCTAATTCTTCTGCTTTACCAGGCTTTAACTGCTCTGTCCAAGCAAATACTTTCTTAGACTTCTTAATAGGTGTTCCATCTTGTAAGGTCGCTACGTCTTGGTTTATATATTCTTTCTGATACCAACTGCGACTTAATTTGAATATTCTTTTTGAGGCTTCTGTTTCAAGTAAATTTAATATTTTAACATCCCCACCAGTTTTTTCGTAGCCAACTGGAACATCTACTGAACCAACATTTACATTCCAATCCTGTTGTAAATATGCTTGCTGGTCACCCGTTGTAGACAAGAATGGAATTATATCCGGTTCATTTTCCTTGATAGTCTTAAGCCATGGTTCAATATCTTCAGGCTTTGTGATAGAGTCTATATCAAAATTGTACTTATCAACAAGTTCTTTATTAAATATAAATCCGCCAGTTCCGTACATATCCTTTGATGTAGGAATTGCATATAGTTTTCCATTTACAATCGGAGCTTTCAAATATGCAGGGTCGATATTGGCAATGATATCCTTACCATGCTCTTGAACGAGCTCATCCAACGGTAACCATGCTTGCTTTGCTACATAATCATTAAATCCCCACCAACTTGGAGAAAACATAATGTCTATCTTTTCACCAGAAGTCACATCCAATTGCTGTTTTTGCTGATAGTTATCCCACCAAAAATAGTTCAGTTTGATAGTTGCATTAATTTTTTGCTTGAGAATCTTGTTTACTTCTGCTTCTACCAATGCCACATCTTTAACTTGTGGGGCAAGGAAATACGCATTGATTTCATAAGGTGCTAGCTGAGAATCTGTGGTGCTTCCTCCAGGTTCTGTAGTCCCTCCAGGTTCAGTTGGCTTCGTACCCCCACAGCCAGAAAACAACAAACTCAATGCTAAACCAGCAGAAATTAAACTTCCAAACTTTTTGATTTTTACCATTATTATACCTCCTTAAGTATGTATCACGTCTATAAATTGATCAACAGTGATAAAAAAAATCTTTTACCAATGCTGAAATCAATACTATAATCAACCCTTTACAGCACCAATAGTAAGCCCCTTTATAAAATACTTCTGAAAGAAAGGATATGCAAATACAATAGGCCCTATCCCTATTATTGCCATAGCCATACGCAGAGTCTCTCCGGGTACATTGGCCAAAGCACTTGAAGTGTTTCCAGAAGCTGATGCCAAAGACGATGTCAAAAATTGGAGAGAACGTAGAGCTTGATACATTGAATATTGAAGATTGTAGTATTTAGGATCGTTGATAAATAAGAGACAAAGGTACCAATCATTCCAGTAGTTCAGCGATGCAAATAATGCTATTGTAGCTATAACAGGCTTAGACATCGGAATTACTATCGTAAAGAATATATTAAACTCACTAGCTCCATCTATTCTAGCTGCTTCTAATACCGAGTCAGGTATATTGAGTGAGAAAAAAGTTTTGGTAATCAGCACATAAAACGCATTCATGACAGATGGCATAATCAATGCAATTAAACTGTTCTTCAAACCCAAGTACTTGGTATATAGTATATACCATGGTACTAATCCTCCTTGGAAAAGCATGGTAAAGAATATAAAAAAGGAGAAAAAATTTCTGTATTTAAAAGTTTTCCTAGATATAGGATATGAATACATCATAGTAAATACTACACAAAAAAATGTACCTACAACACAAGCAAAAATTGTAACACCATAAGATCTAAACAATTTTTCGAGATCATTGAACAAAAACTTATATGCATCAAAACTTATCTTGCTTGGAAAAAAAGTATATCCGTTAATTGCAAGAGATGTCTGTTCTGTAATAGAAACCATGAAAATCAAAATCAAAGGAGCTATACACAAAACACAATAAAGAATAAAGAACACGTTAAGAACCATATTAGTAGCAGGTGAAATTGAATTTAATCTTGAAGATGTTTGTATTTTTTCTGACTTCATATTTTCCTCCCTAAATACGCAAATTATATTTTTCTAATTAAATAATATACCTTTTAATATATAACAGTTATATTGCATTTAATTTGTTGAAGTTCTACACAAATAATCAGCGATATAAATTAGAATATTTTATTTTCATTGCTAATTTTACCCACAGCCCAATTCGCAAACAATACCGTAAAGAACCCTACAATTGATTGGTATACCCCAGCAGCGGATGACATACCAATATCTCCGGTAAAAATTAAAGCTTTATATATATATGTGTCAAGAACTTCCGTTGTAGGTGCTAAAAGCCCCTGCTGCATCGTAACCTGATAAAAAAGACCGAAATCAGACCTGAAGATATTACCGAGGCTGATGATAGTGGTTACAATCATAAAAGGAACTAGAAACGGAAGTGTAATATACCTTATCTGTTGCAACTTGTTTGCACCATCTAATATAGCAGCTTCATAATATTCTTGGTCAATTCCTGTGATTCCAGCCAAATAGATGACTATGCCGTAACCAATATTCTTCCAAAGATTAATTAACACAAGTATAAATGGCCAATACTTAGGCGAAGCGTACCAATCGATAGTATTAATGTTTAGCACTCTAGCAATTGTTTTATTAAAGAATCCATTAGGATCAAGAACTGCGAGCACAAGATAAGCTACTACTACCCATGAGAGAAAGTAGGGTAAAAATATTACAGACTGATAAAACTTAGCAGCAAACTTGTTTCTCAATTCATTGAGAGCTAATGCAAATAAAACGGCAAAAACCAATCCCAGAAAAATGAAAAACAAATTGTATATGATAGTATTCCGTGTTATCTGCCATGCTGCATTAGACATGAAAAGAAACTTGAAATTCTTTAAACCTGCCCAAGGACTTTTAATAAAACCATCAGCATAGTTAAAATCCTTAAAAGCAATAACGACACCAAGCATAGGTAAATAATAATTGATAAATATGAGAATAAATGGCGGCAACAACATCAGAAACAAGGCTCTGTTTGTTACCAGTTCTTTGAGAAAACCCGATTTTTTCCATAAGCTATTTTTGTTCATTTGGATGTTTATATCCGGTGTAGTGTTCGTACTTGTTGACATTTCTCAATCACCTCACGAAGAATTTAAAAAAGATTTCTTCAAAAACTACTTTTGCAACACTCCTTTCATAAAGTAGATCAAATCAAACTTTTTGAATTGATAATTGCAAAGCTTTTTTTGAAATTGCCCTAATTAAAAAAATCAATATACAAATCCACATAGTATCTGTTGAACATTGCACCTAAAATCGTTTATTTCTTTTTAGCTGTATTGAAAAAACCTATTTAATTAGAAAAAGATATACTCCCAAGTATGTTATATATTTCAGTAATACATAGTTTATCTATCTATAATGTATTTGTTAATATTGTCTATTTTCTATATCAAAATCTATTTTTATCTTTAAGGAAACCGGTTTACTAAACCATTTTAGTAAATGGTACCATAATTCTATACCAAACGCAATATTTTTTTGTACAAATCTTATAAACATCAATTTAAAGCGCTGATTTAGAAAGATACTCCCCTTGTTGTCAAGTTTTCAGATATATCTCCAATTGACTCAAATAATTCATATATGATAATATATATATATAATTATATGTGAACTTCATTCCTAATAGAATCTTATTGACATTATCTAATACAGATCTTAATATTTATTAATTGTTTTATTCTATATTTGTACTTGCAGCCACTTTATGTTTTCCTATTATGATACAACAACTCATCTAAAAGTACTTAGGAGGTTTCTCTTGTAATGGATAATTCAAAGGATGACTACGTTAAAAGATATGAACCCTTTTGGGGCAGTTGGCACATGGAAAAATTCATAGGTCAGGGCAGTTATGGAAAAGTGTATAAGATATCAAAAGAAGAATGGGGCTATAAATATGAGTCTGCCCTAAAACTTATGAGCATTCCCACAAAGGAACAATACAACGAAGCAATATCAACTTTAGGAAATGACGAAAACCTGCTAAAGCTTTATTTTGAAGATGCTGTAAAAAGTATTATAAATGAAATTGTAATGCTTTATAACCTCAGGGGCAACAGTAATATAGTAAGTTATGAAGACCATACTGTAGAGAAACACCAAGATAAAATCACTTGGGACATTCTAATCAGAATGGAATATCTTACACCACTCAACAAATATATTGAGGAAAAAGATTTATCTATAGATGATGTTGTAAATATCGGTCTCGATATATGTGCTGCTTTAGAACTGTGTTCGAAAAAGAACATTGTTCATAGAGATATAAAGGATGAAAACATATTTGTATCAAAAGACAAACGCTACAAATTAGGTGATTTCGGAATTGCACGGGAGCTATCAAAAGGCTTTTCCGCCTCAATTCGCGGCACCCCTCTCTATATGGCCCCGGAAGTATATAAAGGTGAAACCTACGATACGAGAGCCGACCTATATTCTTTAGGCATTTTACTTTATAAACTTCTAAATAACTGCAGGTATCCATTTATGCCCCCTTTCCCTACGGAACTTCGCATAAAAGACAGTGAAATCGCTGTAGAAAAACGCCTGCTCGGTGAAGCCATGGTGCCCCCATGTAACGCACACCCAAAACTAGGTAATGTTATACTTAAGTTATGTGAATACAAGCCTTCCGATAGATTTTTATCTCCTGTGGAAGTTAAAAAAGCATTAGTCGAAGCATGTTATGATATGTCCTACATTGAAAGGCAAAAGATTGTTTTATCAAAGAAAAAAATAGCCTCCCCACAAACTATGAATATTATTCCTGAGACAGTCTTAATTAGCAACACTGAAATTACTGAAAACTTTACACAGGTAATCAATAATACCGAAGCTTCTATTTTGCAATGCGATAATACTCACTGCAATTTAAACATTGTAAACGGAAATACAAATTTGCCCGGCAACATAGTAAACGGAAGTCTCGTTTGTTCAATGGGTGAATGGATATATTTATCATGTCCTAGTCACGAGTATAATATGTATAAGATTAGTCCTGACGAAACTCAAACAATAAAGCTAACTTCCGATGAGACATGGTTCGTCAATATAGTAGATAACTGGATCTATTACTGCAACTCCTCTGATTGTGAACACATTTACCGAATTAATATAGATGGAAGCCGTAGAAAAAAAGTTATAGCTGACAGCTGTTTGTATTTAAATGTTGAACAGAATTGGATTTATTATTGCAACGAATCTGACGGTTACAGCATATACAAAGCAAAAACCGACGGGACAGAAAAGATAAAGTTAAGCAGTGACAAAGCATATAACCTATGCTTATACCACGGTTTCCTATATTACTGCAATAAAAGCGATAATGACAGACTTTATAGAATAAATATCCACGGAAAAGAAAAAACAAGAATTTCCAATGATGAAGCAAGCTATTTTTGCATCGACGATGAATGGATATATTTCTGCAACAAAAGTGACCATATGAAACTATACAAAATAAATACTTCCGGAACAAAAACAGAGATAATATGCGATGATATGTCAACTAATATAAATGTATACGAAGATTGGGTCTTCTATTGTAATAAAAACGATATGAGTAAATTATATAGAATCCGTAGCGACGGTTCCGAAAAGGTAAAGCTCAATGACGATTACACCGACTATATCAATATAGTCGATGATTGGATCTATTACTGCAATAAAAGCGATCAAAGCAAAACTTACAAAATCCAACCAAATGGTCTTAACAAAACTCAAATTTGTATAATGGAAAATATTGAAGATGAATGGATTTACATCTAAAGGTGGTGCACTATGGGTATAATGCTTAAAATCGATGCTTCCGTTATGACAACTAAAGGAGGTATACGCAGTAAAAATGAAGATAATTTTTATTTTAATGGTGCTTTTATGAAAAAAGACTCTCTTACCGATCCCCTATGTATTTCAACAAAAACTTCCGGCCAACGATTCATCTTTGCTGTTTGCGACGGTATGGGCGGAGAGGAATTTGGAGAAGAAGCATCTTTTTTGGCTGTTCAAGTCTTACATGAATTCTATAAAAAAAGCTTTCGAACCTCTACAGTATTATCAGATTTAAAAGAGTCTATAGATAATCATATAAAAAAATCCAATAAAATAATATATGAACAGTCCTTATCGCTAGGTAAAAGAATGGGAACCACTTTAGCGTCTATTGTATTTTGCCGAGATAAAGCAATTTCCTTAAATATTGGAGATAGCAGAGTATATCTATTACGTGGCTCAAATCTGAAAAAACTCACAACCGATCATACTGAAGCGGAAAGACTTATACGTCTTGGAGTTTTGAACAGCTATACTGCCAGATTCCACAAGAGCAAAAACCTACTAACGAGGTATCTCGGCACAAACCCTTTTTTTGGTATAATGGAGGCAGATTACTCCGATGAATTAACCGTTTTAAAGGGAGATACCTATCTTGTCTGTAGTGATGGACTATCAAATTTTTTAACCGACGAGGAAATACAATTTCATCTATCCGTTACCGGCACCAGTGCTTCGATATGTAAAGACCTGCTTAATTTAGCACTCGGCAATTATGGAACAGATAATGTTACGGTTTCGGTAATCAAAATTCTTGATATTGTGTAAGGCCATTTCAAATTTTATTTTAAGTACTCCCTGAAGTTAACAACGTCAGTCTTCAATATAAACTGCTGATATGCCATCTTTTCCAATAGTGCATTTCTTAACCGCTTTTCTGCTAAGGGCATACCATCGCTTATAATACTGTAACCTTTTAACAAAAACACCCTTGTATCGTCTTCACTCAAGAGATAGTTTATTTTACCGGCAGCTTTCAAAAATTTCAAACCTGACTTTATAACGCTCTCCTCCACACCAAGCTTTATTGCAACAGCTTCAATATATACCATTCCCTTATCCTTTGTTACTATATGCTTTATAAGCCCTAAAAGATTTGTCACAAAACCTTTGAATGAATAATCGGGCAAAATGTTAAAGTTAATTATAATATTATGAGGATTACTCAAAGCTACAATTTCCCTAAAAATCTCCGTATTAGGCGGTGGAGATAATAACACCAGACTATCCGCCTTTACAATAGCAAAACGATCAACAGCATTCGTTAGAGGACATCTTGAACCTAAACCTTCATAGAAAAATAGGGCTTTTTCATATTTTTCTGCCAAAATATTTAGCTCAACCCCTCTTTCATCAATAATATCCCCCCGGAATACTTTTTGTGTCTCTCCAGCTCCTTCGATCATTTGCACTAAAGTAAGCTGAATACTGGAATTACCCTTATAAGTATTTTTGCTTATCTTGTAGGTCACATCAAAAACCTTGCCCTGAAGCGATTTATTCTCACCAAACCACTTGACTGCGGAAATCCTTGTATTGTTCTTCCCCTCTAACACCATTATGTGATGGTTCTTTTCAGTCTTTCTATCACTTAAAACCTTTAAACCGTAGGATACAAAAAGGGGCGCTTCAAAGCCTTCACCATATGGCCCTGCTGTAAGAAGTCTTTCATACAGCTCCATAGTTATGCTATCAATTTCAAGCTCTAAATCAATATCAACACTTACAGCATCACTGATAAAGTGTTTCTTTTCCGCAATAAGTTCAATTTCACTTACAAAGTCCTGAAGATCGTCTTTCAAAAGAGAAAGTCCTGCTGCCTGAGAATGGCCTCCAAATTTTAAAAGCTTACCGCTGCATTCCTTTATTAATTCATATATATTTATCTCCTCAACAGACCTTGCAGAGCCTACAACCGTTTTGCCATCCTCCTTGAGGGATAATAGAATTGCCGGTTTTCTATACACTTCACATACCCTGCCCGCTGCAATTCCTATAATCCCGTGATGCCAAAAATCACTGTAGAGTACCAACACTGTCTTGTTCTTCTTTCTTGTCTCCACCTGTTCTATTGCCTGATCTATAATTTCCTGCTGAACCCTTTTGCGCTCTACATTAAGATAATCTATCTTTTGAGCCATTTCACCTGCAGTGTAAGGGTCTTTACAAAGCATTAGTTCCACCGGAAGCCTTGCCGACTCCATTCTTCCTGCGGCATTAATTCTAGGTGCTATCTGAAAGGCAATATCCTCTTCAGTACTAAGTTCACTAGTCTTGCTTGCTATCTCTAATAGTTTTACAAGTCCTTCCCTTTTTGTATTGAACAATCTAGGGATTGCTTTTTTAAGTAAATATCTATTTTCCCCATTAAGGCTTACTACGTCTGCGATAAGAGATAAAGCAAGCATATCTAAATAATCTTCCGATTTCTCCTCAATCCTTTTACTCTTTAAAAGTGCAACACAAAGAAAATATGCCATGGCACACCCTGACATATTTCTTGCCTTGTGCCCCTCTAGAAGGAGCTTTGGGTTTAATATCACATCTGCTTTTGGAAGCTCGGATGGAATATTGTGGTGATCGGTAAGTATTACATCCATCTTCAATTCTTTTGCACGATTTATCTCATTTATATTTGATATTCCACAGTCACAGGTAATAATTAAAGAGACTCCCTCGATTGCAAGTCTCTCTATAACCTCTAAATTCATGCCATAACCCTCTGTAAAGCGATCCGGAACATGGTATACCACTCTATCTAAAAATAGGCTTAAGCATTCCAGAAGTGTAACCGTACTAGTCACACCGTCAACATCATAATCACCGTAAACACATACTTTCTCACCCTTATCAGCAGCCTCGAGTATCCTGTCAACAGCCCTTTGCATTCCTTCAAACTCGCTCACCTCTGTGGGAGTATAGTATTCATCCTTTAACATCTGACGCACGGTATCCGAATTCTTATATCCCCTGTTATAAAAAATTCTTGCAATAAGTTCATCCCCATCAGCAGCTTCAATAAGCTCCTTAGGTATATGCACATCCTTATTCAATATATTTATATTAATCCTCACCTAAGTCAACTCCTCAATGCTTTCCCATTCAAGCTCGTCTAAAAAATCTTCATCTTCTTCAAGGACCTTAAAATCTATCCTTTGATTATTACAAAACCAATTAAATTCACAGTATTTACAGCTTTTTTCATACAATGACTTTTCAAATTCGGAAAAATCGTATTGAAGTATTCCTCTGATTTTATTTTGCAAAACCTCTATATATGTATTGTGCATTTGTTCACTGTATCTTATTTCCGTCAGCACCTCCGGAGGATCAGGCTGCCAATAACACATGCTGATATTCTCGCATTTTATATGCTTTCCAGTCATTCTCTCGCTTTGCTCCTTTAGCACAAAAAGATACACCATGGTTTGGAGGCTTTTGTTATATTTATTTGCCTTAATTCCCCTTTGCTCAGGTTTAGTTTCCTTGCCATGGGTTTTCCAATCCCAAATTTCAATTTTGTCTTGGTCAACTATCAGAAGATCAAAATTAGCCTCTAGCCTCAAAAGCCCCTTTGCCATTCTCAGCTTATACTCGGGAAGGTATTTACGGCTTTCTTCTTTTTGAAACTTGTTTTCAAGACTTTTTATCCAACTATCAAGTTCACGAAACCCCTCTGTTTTATCGTTTAATCCCGTATCGATACCAAGGAAATATCTATAGGCCAAAAGGTGAAAATTATTCCCCATTTCAAGCCGCTTTTTTATTTCTTCGTCGGGAAAGTTATCCCACTTAAGATTTTCAAGATATCTCTTTTTAAACTTCAGAGGACACCTTTCAAAGGTCGCTAATGACTGTTGTGTAAATAAAAAATATTCAGCAAATCTTAAATCATTCATTATAATAACTCCTAATTTATCAAAAAATAATACCTTCAGCTTCTGTGTTTAAAAATGGCCTTAGTTATTTTTTTGGAATCACCTAATATAATTTCTAAACTCTAAAATATATTTAGAGGGCAATGTTTCATTCCTTTTTCCCCTGTTTGTCTCAAAAGAGGTCAGAAACAAGTACTCCTTTGCCCTGGTTATACCTACGTATAAAAGCCTTGCCCTCTCTGATATAGTCTCAACTTTTGACCGCACTATAGAATCTCCGCTGGTTTTTCCACCTAATAACCTCTCTAAATCAGCTTTTATTATTGCTTGAGGGTTCTTAAACTCCTCCTTTAAGTACCAATACTCCCCAACAAACTTGTCATCAAAACTAACAGGGAAATCACTATTAGTAAGACTTGTAAGGAATACAACATCCCATTCTAGCCCTTTTGATTTATGGTATGTAGCTAATGTAACTACACCTGGTTTTGGCTCATAGCCTTTCAAGTCCCACACAATTCCTGCAAAAAAGTTAAATATGTTTTTTGGACTCAAAAGCTCTAAAGCCAAATCTGCTAGTTTCCAGTGAGGATCCTGACTCATAATGTATCTGACATCACCAGCCACCTTCTGGGCTATAGCTCTCTCCTCCTTTTCAAATCTCAACTTCTCGGATATAAAAAGTATCAACTTTTCAACAATAGTGTTAGGAAACTCCAAAAGTTCTCTTACCATTTCGAGTTTATCAGTAAAATCAGCCCATATATCACTAATTAACAAATCCTTCGGGATATCAGTTCTCTCGATTTCACCACCGATGGGATATAGCAATTTTTCAACGGGGTACATCTTTAAAAATTCGTTTAAAATTACTTTCTGCCCGACAGTTTTCTTCTCCTCATCAGGCTCTCCCTCAACCGATTCACTGTCATAGGAATCTAAAAGAAAACACTCATTCATCATATCAAAAAATTTTTGTCCGTTTTCTGGCTGTGCAATAAAATCTATAATCCTACCCAACTTCCTTACGGTTTTGTTCTTTTCTCCGGAGGTATTATCAAGCAGCTCATAGGGTACATGTCTTGCTTCCATAAAGTTTATAATTACATTCATCCTCCATGAGGTAGGTACAAGTATTGCAATAGTCTTGTCGGGATATTTCTTCGCCATTTCCTGGGCTTTTACTACCACCGTTCGTGCTTCATCCTCCCAGGATTTAAATATACCCACCTTTATGCCATACTCGTCTATTTTAGGGTTTGGCCTTTCATCCTCTTCGCCGACAGGTTCTATAAACTGAGGCAGAAGGCTTTCCCTGCATTCAGGTACTAGGTGTTTTTCCCTTATATGTTCAACAAAATAATTGGCAAGATTTATTATGTCAACAGTATTTCTGCTGGACTGTGTTATTTTATATACAGTTGTTAAGGGGTTTTCACAAAAACTTTTAAACAAGGTAAAATCACTGTTACTGAAGCTTCCACATATCGCCTGATTGCTGTCTCCAACTCTCAATAAGTTACCGTTTGATATCAGCTCTAGTATTTCACTCTGTATAAGGTTTGAGTCTTGTGCCTCATCTTCACAGACAAAAGTATACTTATTTTGATATTTTTCAAGCAAAAGAGCATCTTCCTTGAGCATTTTCTTAGCATTATACAACATATCGTCAAAGTCTAAAAATCCTCCGATTTTAAGCTTCCTATCGTATATTTCGTATATCTCGCTTGCCCAAGACAGTATTGATTCTTCCCCAAGTTTTTTGCATAGCTCCATTGCCTCTTTAGCCCCAATACCCCTACATTTAAAATCACCAATGGCAGAAAGCATAATATTGGACAGCTTGTCCTGCCAATTTTTATATGTATCACTTATCCTATTTGCATTTAGGTTTGCTTCGTCTAAATAAAGCTTGAATTTTCGCTCATTATACCTTTTCCACTCGTCGATACTGCTAGAAATCAAATGAGTTTTCGATACACCGTCTATTATGGCAAACTCTTCATTGGTAATCACAAGATCAGGTTTTTCTTTTATTATCTGAAGGCATAACCCATGGATGGTGGAGACAAAATAATCCTTACCGCTTATAATTCCTCTATTCTTAAGCTCTGCTGCTATACGTTGCTTAAAATTATTAACAGCACTATTCATATAAGTAACAATAAGGATTTTACCTGGTTTGTGAAGTTTGTTTGCGATCATCTCTGCAGTCCACAGCGAAAGGCAGTGTGTCTTTCCACCCCCTGGAATTGCGGGAATAGCACAGTATCCGCTTCTATATTGTTCTACAAGTTCTCTTTGACCTTTTCTAAGTCCCATCCTTACCCTCCACGGAAAATACACTTCTTATTTCTACAACATTATTTCATCAAAGTAATCAACTAAAATACCATCATTCTCATATCCATTGGCCGACAGCATAGATTCAAAAGTAATAAGCTTATCGCTACACCTCTTGAAAAGAGCTCTCATAAGTGTAGCTAAATAGTGTTTCTGGTTTTTCTCTTCAAGCTCCTCGGTATAAACTCCGTTCTCCTCCCAGGTCTTTGTAAGTACATGTAGGTTTGTAATCTCCTTGATACTGCGTGGAGTCCAATTATCGCTGCTAAGGCTGGTGATTATAGTAACCTTACTCTTTAATGAACTTGCCAAATAGGGCACCGGTGTGGAAATAAGCACAAAATCTCCACTGAGCTTCTCTTCAAGTTCAAAAATACTTTCGGCTGATTTAATCCCTCTCCTCACAACCTCTAAAAAATCTTTGCTCGCATTCCTGTTAAACCTTGATACTACTTCAATAAAGGTCTGCGCACTGTCAATAAGGTTCTTTGCTTCTAAAATATCCTTCTGGGATACTTCCTTTGATATAAGTATTTCCAAAAATACCTTTTGGAAGAATTCATTTATTTTAAGAGGCTTCTGCCTCGCCTTGTATTCACTTATCCAGTTTCTTATGTACTCATACTTTTCTATATTGTAATAGCCTATCCTCTCAACTAGTCCCGGAAACTCAATATCGGGAAACTGTGCAAAAGGTCTTTGGTTAACAATCTCACCGGCTAGAATTGAACTTCTTACAGGATCGATTTTAAGTACCATCCTAAGAAGCGCTCTTACATCATCTCTGTTGGGCATTGACCCATAAGTGGGATGACACAACTGTGCAAGCGTTATAAGTGCCTGTGAAAACGGATTGTCTATAAGCCTGCTTTTTCTTGCAAGGTTTTTAACTTCATACCCATGCCTTTCAAGAATTCTGGCAATTACAAACTCAGTAACGGGGTCAGCATAACTTGATATTACAACTATATCCGAAGGATTATAACCTTCCTTACTTATCAGCTGTACTATTCTTTCAGCAACGTTCTCTAACATCTCACTTCTCAATTCAAAGGGTGCAATCCTCTCTATATGTGGCCCGACATTGCACTTATTGCTTTTATGGTTTTCAATATTGTCAAACAGCATATCCGAAAACTCAACCATAAAATCTTGACAGGTATGGGATTTGCCCAATTCAATTTTATCAATTTTATCTAGCAATACCGACTTTACATATTTATGATTGCTCCCAAAAGCTTCTCCAAATCCTCCTTCATGATTATAAGCCAAAAGGCAGGTCTTAAGATTTGGCAGAAGAAAATCAATAAAATCCGCTTCGGTAGGTACACACTCTTCAATATTATCTACAATGAGATGCTCAATCCTTAAAGACAACTTATCTATATATAATTTGTCCTTCAAAAGATAATTGTTGTATAAATCAACCGCCATACCAAAATCAAATATTCCAAGCTCTAAACACTTTTTCCTGTAGGCGGCTAAAATATCATCGGCTTCCCTGTAAATCTGCTTTCTTAAGTCATCCTTATTTTCTAAAGCATTGTAAAGCCTGTCCCCGATTTTGTTATAAGGAATATCCGAAATAGCCGCTTTTACAAGGTTACCCGTGAGGTCAATAGCAAGCCTGTCGGTATAAGAAGTAACCCCTGCAAACGCACCTTCATGCTGCCTCCTCCATTCAATTACTGTAGCGACAAGGAACTGAGCTGCCTCAAAGGTAAGGAAAACCGGTTTTATATCTTTATTTACTATTTCCTTGCACTTTTTCGCAATAATAGGATAGTAGGTTTTGATTTCACTTTGAATAAAGCCATAATATGAAGTTCTTAAAACTGCACCGGAACCTTCAAGCACAGTTTTAGTTCTCCATTCTAATGACTGGGTCCTGTTTAGAAGCAGTATCAATATCTTCTCGCTAGGTACCTTGAGCTTATCCACCATATACCTGTATCTTTCCAACAGTATTGTAGATTTTCCACTTCCTGTGGGCCCTCTAAGAATATACTTAGAGTTATGTGAAGGCATTTCAATTATCTTCCTAGAATCATCGTCAAAAATAATGGTATATCCCTCCAAAATAGTTCTTGATTATATTATACCATTATGGGAATATTAATGAAAATTTATAATTGATTTTTTATTAAGAACAAGGTAATTATTACTTCTGCCAATAATATTGACGGGACACCAAGCATAAAGTACCAGTGTTTTGTCTTATGCCTGAAAAAAAGCATCCCCGCATATACACCAAGTGCTCCTCCTAAAACAGCGACTATAAAAAACATTTTCTCAGGAATTCTCCAAAGTCTTTTCTTGGCTTTATATTTATCCACACCCATTATTATAAAACCAAAAATATTTATCAATAGCACAAAACCTAACAGTACATATAAAAACACCTCAAAATCTCCTTTTCCAAATCGAATAGAAATAATTGCTTAAATTTCTTATAAGGCTCTTTCAAAAAATAACCTCTACACTATTTAGGGCATAAGGCCCATTAAATCAGGTTTTCTGAAATGGCGATTGACCAGTTATTTTTTTAGGATCACCTAATTATAACTAAATAAGGATTAAACATCAATATTCAAATATGCTTGATAAAAAATTGTCGGAGAATTAGCTAAATGCTATTGTGTTTAATTTACTATATATGTTAAAATATGCTTGACAAAGAAATTTGTCCATAATTTTTAGGTGGGTCAGGAAAGGATTCAAAGGTTAATTAAAATTTTCGACTTTGGGAGGTCAATATGAGTAAGAATATTATGAAAAGATTAGCGTGTTTAGGTTTATGTTTTTGCCTTGTTTCTATTTCAACTGTGAATGTATTTGCAGCTAAAAAGGACTCATTTCTTTTTGGAAATTCATTCAAAGAAGTAAAGAAAGAAAAGAAAGAAAAAATCAACCCAATTCAGAACTTTATTCTAGACTCCATGGATAGCAAAAGTAACGAAGAAATTGCTATAGTACTTTCTGGTTGTACCGATAATAATATCGAAAAAACCACTGCAAAAATTGCTAAATTGCTAAAAGGTCCATGGGCATCTAAAAAAGGGCTTTCTGAATTGCAAGATATTCTTGAAATGTATGTAGAATACACACCAAAAGCTAAGTTTTGCTTGTGGAGTGTTATAGATGAAGGATTTAACGGAGTTAAAATACCAATTACATTGTCAAATAAACTCAAGTCAAAAATCAACTATGATTTTACTGGTAATAAATCAGATGATCGTGGAACTAAGTTTTTGGTTAAATCCCTTCTAATATTTGATGAAGTTGCAGAATTAGAAGGAGATACTCTTTTAACAGTTAAAAACAACAAATTCAATGTTCCAACAGTTAAGCTTAATAGACTTGAGGACTATTCCTATGTAACAGCAAGTATAGATTATGTACTTTACAATCTTGATACACTTCCTTTAGATACAGAAGATTTTGATTGTTTTGTTGATTACTATGAATCATACATAAATGATTGTGGAGTTTTTGGAATTTTTTCTTTCTTACGTTTATTAGATGCTAACGGCATTGCATATACTACAAAATAAGAATTAATTCCGTAATAGAAATATATATGGCTTGCAAGCTGTTATTTAAGGAGTATATTTCCAACATTATAAAAGAGTGAATATGGTTTTGTAATGTAAACTCAAATTTTCTTGACCCACTAAATACAAAAACACCCCAGCAATTTGCCGGGGTGTTTTTTTAGGGGGTTAAAATGTATTTTGTGAGGTCATTTAAATTATTAACCTTTTATGAAATAAATATACCTAATTAATTATTTTTTATTTTTTTAGAAATAGCCTTATATTCCAAAGCTCTCTCTAATTATCGTACATCAAGTTCTCAACACTGCTCATAAACTGTTTTGAATTAACATTTTCCATGTAATTAACAAACAAAATTTCATTTATTCCTTTTGTTCCTATAAAATCAATAAGGTTTCCGGATGTATTATGATCATAAAACCTTGGATCAACAACATATATTTCTTCAAAATGGGGTAAAAGAAAAGGCACTATAGTGTTACCATAAGAATCCTTTACTACCAAAAGCTTTTTCCCGTTTTTGTTATCGGTTTTAATCGCAGCCCAAGTAGAATCTCCACTGCTTAAAAACACCAAATACTTATCTCTTTTAGTTTGTGCATACTTCATATCAATAATTTCTGCTTCGTTAGAATTGTTCCAATGGTGCATCTCATATTTATAGTTTACAAACGGTAAATATGCAACTATGGTGTCGGGGTTTTCTGCTATACTTTTGTCCATAGTTTTAGAGTAGGAGCTACCCAAAAAGTTGTCAATTTGAGCTGTTTTATAATTTTCAAGAGGTACTGCCTCCTCATTTTTTGACTGCATAAACGCCATATAACCGTAATATGCCCCCAATGCAGTCCAGTGGTGGTCACTCCTAAAGTAAATATATTCATCCTTGTGATTATTTAATGTGTCATAAGCATTTACCGAAGTGATCCCGTTGCTAAACCTCGTATTAAGAAAATTTAGTGCATTATTCTGTGAATCTGTTATGCCCTTATATCTTTTAAGCTTAACAAATTCACTGTTTGTAGGCGCAATCAAGGAATATATAGGTATTTTATTAGCCAGCATATCATTATACTTATTTAAAACTTCTGCATAATACTCAAAATTTTCTTTGTTAAACTTAAAAAGCTCGACTGCTTTCCCGTCTATAACAAGCCAATACCCAACCCCTTCACTTTCATCATACTTGTTTTCCGGTGCAGCTTCGGTCTGATCGGGAGTAGGCATTACTTCACCCGAGGTATTCTGCGGTTTTGGTGTCATATTTCTTTCATCGGTAATATCAGGCTTGTTCCCCTCAAAAGTATTGAATTCCTTTGACTTGTCTGAAACAATTATTTTTGCATCAGAGGTATTAAAAAATAATGTCTCCCGAATACCTGAACTCAATTTTAGAAGCTTATCCCTAAAAATAAAAGTATCATTGTAATAGTCATTGTAATCTGTAAAATAACTCCCACTTCTTAACGAGGATACTGTAAACTCAGGTTTTTGTTTCAAAGCTCGATTTTCAATTTCCGATAACTTCGCTTTATTTATGTTAACAAAATTTGCAATTCCCAAAACCAAAATTATACCTAAAAACGCTATCGTATCCAAATGAAACTTTCTCATAGTTAACTACCTCCAATAGCTACATTTAATTTAAATCCTCTGCATTCCAAATGCTTTTGTTACGCATTAGAATTTATAGTAAAGAAACGGATTATATGACTGTCCAACAAGCAAAATAATCGCGCCTATAAATATTGCAATGTTAACGGTAGATTTAATTAACTGATCAGCTGAATAAATCCCGATTTGTTTTTCACACAACGACTTTTTGAGTCGTTCAAAGCTTCTCTTTACAACCGGCGTACAGCCAACTAATGCCACTAAAATAAAGACAATATAGTTACTCAAACAAATAACTACCTCTGGACTTGACAAGGACGAAGCATTAATCCCAAACATTATTCCAACAAATCGAAATGCTTGACCTAAATCAGCATGGTAAAAGAATGCCCAACCCACAAGAATTGTAACAGCAAAGTATAATCTCCACAGCACTTGAGGTATTATTTTTTCAAATTTAAATAAGACAAACTTTTCTAAGATTAACAGCACAGAAAAATACATTCCCCATATAATAAAGTTCCAGCTAGCTCCATGCCAAAAACCTGTCAGAAACCATACAACCAAAATATTTCTCATGTGATTCTTTCTGTTCCCTCCAAGCGGAATATATACATAATCCCTGAAAAACGATGTTAATGATATATGCCATCTGCGCCAGAATTCGGTAGCAGATTTAGCTATATACGGATAATCAAAGTTCTCTTTATAGCTAAAACCATACATTTTGCCTAAACCTATGGCCATGTCAGAATAGCCGGAAAAATCGAAATAAATTTGTATTGCAAATAGTAAAATCCCTAGCCAAGCTCCTAATACAGGAAGCCTTGAATAATCCGTATCCAGAAAAGCTTTAGCAAATTCGCCTGCCTGATTAGCAATTATAACCTTTTTTCCTAAACCGACAATAAACCGACTAACACCACTATTAAACGCATCCATCGTCAGCACTCTATTCTCAATATTCTGTTCCACATCTTTATACCGGACAATAGGTCCTGCAACAAGGTGATGAAATAAGGATACAAACAATAGAAACTTAAACGGAGATTTTTGTGCTGTCACCTCTCCTCTATATACATCCACTACATAGGAAATTGACTGGAATGTGTAAAAAGAAATTCCAATGGGCAAGCTAATGCTCATAATAGGGATATCTGAGCCCAATAAATTATTCAAGTTTCCCACTATAAATCCAAAGTACTTAAAAAATCCAAGTATAAGTAGGTTGCCAGTAATAGATAACGCAACTATTCCCTTACTCTTCCAACTACCTCGGAACTTTTGAACTAGAAGTCCATTGGTATAATCAAATATTGCAGTAAAAATCAAAACCGTAATCCACACAGGCTCTCCCCAAGCATAAAATATCAGGGATGTAATAATAAGTACCCAATTTCTCCATGTATCATTTTTGATCGAATAATACAATATTAAATTTACAGGTAAAAAGGAACACAAAAACAAAAGACTTGAAAAGACCATTTAGAATCCTCCAATTCGTGTTATATTGTGATGCATATTGTAGCGGTAACTGCAATCAACGTAGCAAACTCAAGATTTGCAGAAGAACTATTTCTTCTAATTGCACTAATCTTTTAGAAGAATAGTATATCAATGTTTTTAACAACATGTTTTGTAAAACTTTTTACACTATACACTTTACACCTAATTAAAAATTGTTTCAAGGTTTTGAGATTAATTAACTATTTTTATAAAACTTTTATAAATTTCTCATATGAACGTATTAAGAGAATTCGGCTTCAGTTATCTTTAGTTGAATGTTGTTATAGGACAACCTGTTTTTCAGTAAATTAATGAAAATTGGACAAGCATAACTTCAGGGTGTGATTTTGAAATATAAACTATCCAACGTTACCAATATCTTTTTCTATAGCACCAATCTTTCTTTCATGCTGTTTATAGCCATCAAACAAAGATTCTAACTTTTTGCCATAACTGTTCTCCATCCCAAGAACATCTTTTTTCAAGTCCTTTACTTCACTTTCAAGATTGTCAAAACGCTTATTAGTCTCTTTACGGAACTCTGTAAACTCACTATACATTCTTTCAAGCAGCTCAAACGTTTTATCCTCCATTGAAATCTTCCTCCCGTGTCTTATGCTAGATTATATAATATCATATAATCTACTCAAATTGGAAGACATTTTTTTTAAAACATTGAATAGAATAGTTTTTGGTTTAACAAGCAAGACAGCATCAATAATATTTTCCATTTAATCCTCTCCTTATACCGATACAAAGAAATAATTAACACAAGGATTACACCAGCACTTGGACACATTAAATTAGACAAGCTGCAGCCTAACCACCTTTTACAATTTTACAACAACCTGCAGGAAGATGGCATTCGGAAAGATGGCAAACCCGGAGGATTATCAGAAAAAACCATAAAGCAGCATCATGCAATTATTCACTGCGCGCTTGAACATGCAGTATTATGGCAGTTGCTTTTATCGAATCCAGCAGACCGGGTAAAACCGCCAAATGTACCTAAGAAAGAAGCCAAACTCAAGCTTGGAGATTCTTGGCAAGATGAAAACTGGGTATTCACAAAATGGAATGGCAATTTAATTCATGTGGATACTGTAAGCAGCTGGTTCCCTGAGTTTATAAGAAAGTACAACCTGAGTATAAAAAATAATTCTGAAATACCTAATGATGAAAAAGAAAAATACCTCATTAGAGAAGTTGACTTCCACGCAATACGGCATACCGCAGCGACATTACTAATTAACCAAGGGTTAAATGTAAAAGCTGTATCAACACGTTTGGGCCATTCAAACACCAGTACAACACTAAATATATATGCGCATTCCTTAAGGAGTGCTGATAAAAAAGCAGCCGATATGATGGAAGAAATATTTACTAAGAAGACTACTTTAACAGAAACTAAAAAAGCGTAACCTTTTGTATAATTTAATATGGTTAGTCCCCAAATAGTACCCATTTTGTTCTTACGTAAACCAAACCCAAGATATAACAAAACCCAGAACATTTACTATTCTAGGCTTTTAAGTGGTCTGCCTGAGACGACTCGAACGTCCGGCCAACGGATTAGAAGTCCGTTGCTCTATCCAACTGAGCTACAGGCAGATATATAAAGTTTTTGGAGCGGGTGATGGGAATCGAACCCACGCAATCAGCTTGGAAGGCTGATGTTCTACCATTGAACTACACCCGCATTTAGCTTGTTGAGTGCTTTAGCGCACTGCCGACTTTTTATATTATACAGACAACCGTTTGATTTGTCAACACTATTTTAAAACATTTTTTTAAATCGCTCTATTTGGAGATCTGCAAATCTTTAGCAGACCTCCAATCTCTCTTTGAGCTCTGAAAGCATTAATTTGAGCGCCTTCCCTCTATGACTGATTTCGTGCTTTTTCGATGCCTCTAGCTGTGCAGCAGTTTTGTTGTATTCTGGCAGAAAGAAGAGCGGATCATACCCAAAGCCATTTGCTCCAACAGGCTCAAGTCCAATATACCCTTCAAAAGTCCCTCTTACAACAAAGTGTGTACCACCCGGTAGTATAACGGCTATCGCACATACAAATCGTGCCTTTCGCTTTTCAAAGGGGACATCCCTCAACATTTCAAGCAATTTATTATTTCTATCCGCATCACTTGCACCTTCACCTGCAAACCTTGAAGAATAGATTCCTGGAGCACCGCTTAAAAATTCCACTTCCAAACCCGAATCATCAGCCATGACCAGTTCTCCAGTTTGCTTATGTACTTCCTTAGCTTTTATAAGAGCATTCTCTTCAAATGTACTTCCATATTCCTCTATATCTTCATTTACTCCGGCTTGCTCCATAGAAATAACTTCTAAATCCATATCTTTTAAAATCTCAGCTATTTCTTTTAGTTTACCCTTGTTCTTTGTCGCTACAACAAATTTTCTCATCCTTTGTAACTCTCCCAATTTCATTTGACACCTGACCTAAAACTTCTTTTTGCATTTCGATCAAATCTTTTATTCCGCTCTGTGCTAAGTCAAGCAATTTATTTAACTGCTCTCTCCGAAAAGGTGACTGTTCCCCTGTAGCCTGAACTTCGATAAATTCCCCGGATGAGGTCATAATAACATTCATATCTACAACAGCATTCGAATCCTCTGCATAACACAAATCCAGCATCTCTTCATCGCCTATTATCCCAACACTCACTGCTGCAACCATATCGGTTATAGGTATTTTTTCAAGTATTCCATCTTCAACAAGCTTCTTGCAGGCATCTACTAAAGCAACAAAGGCGCCAGTTATAGAAGCAGTCCTTGTGCCACCGTCTGCCTGTATAACATCACAATCGAGTGTAATAGACCTTTCGCCTAGCAAATTAAAATTCACTACAGACCTTAATGATCTTCCAATAAGTCTCTGTATTTCCTGGCTTCTTCCATTTAGCTTTAGCTTGTTTATATCTCTTTGGTTTCTAACTCCAGTAGCTCTTGGAAGCATTGAGTATTCTGCAGTAACCCATCCTTCGCCTGTATTCTTCTTAAAAGGCGGAACCTTTTCATCCACCGATGCAGTACAAATTACTTTTGTATCTCCCATCTCAATTAATACGGAACCTTCCGCGTGTTTTATATAATTTCTTGTAATCTTAACTTTCCTAAGGTTTGAATTCTCTCTTCCGTCAATTCTCAATAAAGTCCCAACCTTTCTTTAATAATTTTCTTATAATTTAGCATATCCTATGTAATATACTATCTAAAACCCAAGACGATTTCAACCTGTTTATAGTATTCTTCTTAGAAAAGTTTTTGATTCCTTGGTAAATGCTTATTTTTGAAATGACGATGGACTAGCTATTTTTTTGGAATCACCTTGTTAATTTACTTTGTTTATCTTATCAGGCAATAATAAAGGCTTTGAAATATCAGTTCCCTCAGGAAGATCATCTTTTTTACCTTCTATGAGTATTCTGATTTTTTCCACTCCATTTATTTGTTTCATTGTATGTAAAATTTGCTTCATAAGGCCTTCTTCCCTTGAATTCCCGCCATAATTCTTAATTTCTTTGCTAAAATCCAAAGTCAAAACTTTGTCAGTAATGCTTGAGTCCAGCAATTCAACATTTTCCGGCACTTGAGTATATAAATTTGAGTCTTTATGTTCTTTTGAAAGAAATCTAACAATTTGCATCGGTAGCATTTCTTTTGTAACACCTATATATTCCATTGAAACAGGTAATAAATAATCGTGCTTATCCTCTAAATATTTAAACAGATATACATCAAGTTTCATAGTTTTACTATCAGTATTTAATTTATCTGAATTTATAAGTATATTGTCTCTTCTCAGAATCCCTGAAATATCACCCGAATACTTTGACTCTTCTTTAACATATCCGTTTATTAGAATTCTAACACCGCTTATTGTCTCAAATTCGGTTAACGAATAAACAATGCCGACAAAGATATTGTTTTCATTCTGCTCGGTGCTATAATCTAAAAGTTTACTATTAAAGTCTATTACTGCTATGCTGTCTACTACATTTATACCTAAAATTTCTGTCCCTTCCGGAAGAACTGGCTTTAAACCTAATGGCTTCAATGCCTCTCTATTAACTTCATTGTCGATCATTGATTTTATCGCAGCCTTTGCTACACCCTCTTCTTTTTCAATACTTCTTGTAACGGGTATCAAAACATTTTCTGTATCCTTATAATAAGCTGTTATAGTTAAAATCTCATTTACTGTTTTATCTGAACTGCTATTAACCCTTTGAGCGTTGACTTGCTCCTTAGATTTATCCTCTTCACTTGCTTTGCTAACAACAGGATTTTTTATATCGTCTTTTTGTGTATCAGCACTATTTCCTGAACCCTCCACCGTCTTACCGACTTCTGTTAATTCTTGTTCTTTCAATGTTTCGATATTTTCAATACGCGTTTGTACATTGTCAATTTCACTTAATGGGTTTTGACACCCTGATATAAGTACTACTCCTGTTATTAATAGAAAGCATAAAAAATTCTTCATATATACTACTCCTTACTGTAAAATTTTGTTCTTACTGTAAGTATAGACCTATATGAAGAATTTTATAATTTCCCAAGCAAATTTTTCTAGCACACTTTCTTACTTAGACCGATTATCTGTCATTATAGCCATCAGGATGTTTACTGTGCCATTCCCATGCTGTGGCTACTATTGTTTCCAAATCATTCATTTTGGGCTGCCAATTAAGCTCTCTTTTTATTTTTTCAGACGATGCAACCAAAGTTGCCGGATCACCGGGGCGTCTTGGAGCATCGACAGCAGTAATATTCTTTCCTGTAACTTTTCTTACTACATCAACCACTTCTTTGACCGAAAAACCTTTACCATTTCCTAAATTATATATGTTGCTGTCTTCTCCCTTTCTAAGTTTCTGCAAAGCGAGATAATGTGCCTGTGCTAAATCGGATACATGTATATAATCCCTTACACATGTACCGTCAGGAGTGTTATAATCATTTCCAAATAACTTGATTGAATCCCTTTTTCCCATTGCGGCTTGGATTATTAGTGGAATGAGATGGGACTCAGGACTGTGATCCTCTCCTATTTTACCGCTTGTATGCGCTCCACAGGCATTAAAATAACGTAGTATAACATGCTTTATGCCATATGCTCCATCTGACCATTTTAAAGCCTTTTCAACCGAAAGCTTTGTCTCTCCATAGGGGTTTGTTGGTAAAGTCCTGTCAGTTTCAATTATGGGTATATTTTCAGGTTCACCGTATGTCGCAGCAGTAGAAGAAAAAACAACTTTATTTACTTTAGCTTCCTTCATTGCAGTCAGCAAATTCAAAGTAACCGCAACATTATTGTTATAATATTTCAATGGGTCTAAAACGCTTTCGCCAACTTCAATATAAGCAGCAAAATGGATAACAGCTTCTATATCATTTTGCAAAAATACATTTTGTATAAATTCCTTATCTCTCAAATCCCCGACTATTAGTTTTCCACCAAGGACAGCAGCTTTGTGGCCCTTCTCAAGATTGTCTACAACAATAACTTCTTCATTTTTTTCAAGGAGTTCTGCTACAGTATGACTTCCGATATAACCTGCTCCACCGGTTACGAGTACAGCCATTTTAACACAACCTTTCATAATCTATTGTATTTTTGTTACTTTACAAAATTAATTCCATTATTTGATTTTAGGTTTCAAACAACAATATAATAACACATTTAACTTACTTATACCAGTATTTGCTTCCAAACATAATATCACGCTATATCTACTATTTAGAAAACCTTAAAACAATTTTAATATAGGCCAATATAAAAGAGTGGCCTCGCTTGACGCTGACCACTCTTTTGACAAACTGCCTTATTATACTTCTCCAAGAGCCTTAATTATTGAATCACAAAGTGCTTGTGCTGCCTTTTGCCTGAACTCTTCCGACTTAAGATTTGCAAGATCTCCACTATTTGTCATAAAAGCAATCTCTGCTAATATTGCAGGCATTTTTGTGGCTTTTAACACAACCAGTTTAGGTCTTTCAACAATTCCCCGGTCTTGTGTGCCAAGTGCATTTACAAGGTCTTCCTGTGCAATCTGTGCAAACCTCTTGCCGTTAAAACCCGAGCTGCTTGTTACTTGAGGATAATACAAGATCTCAGTACCTTTGTATTTTGCATAATAAGCATTGTTATGAATACTTACGAATAATGTTGCTTTCATATCGTTTGCAATATATGCTCTTTCATAAAGACCTACAAAAATATCCTCTTCTCTTGTCATATAGGTTTTTATATTCTTGCTCTTAAGTAGAGCATTTAACCTTTTGGCGATATCAAGGTTCAAATCTTTCTCATAAACTCCACCGTGGGTTGCCCCAGGGTCACTGCCTCCATGACCTGGATCTATAACTATAAGTTGCTCCTTCGGTAAAACCTCTTTGAAAAGGGTTATTGTTGTATCATTTTCCGATTCTCTTGTAATAATTTCGTAATTAAACTGTTCCTTTGTTGAGAAAGTCAAAATTGTCTGATTATTTTCAGCGTCATTTGTTATTATAACATCATTAACTTTGCTATCATTTATATTCATTGTGCCAAATCCCAAATCAGCTAGTTCACTTGGAAATGTTACAGTATATTTTCGTCCTTCTAGATCATACTCACCCTTATAGAATTGTATTAAATCCTCTCCACCCTCTGTAAGTTTTGCTCCTTTTAAAGTAAAGTATACTCTGTCTCCGCTGTTACTGTATTCAATATTTTTATAGGAAGCTTTTCTCATAACAAGTACTATATTATCATCAGACTTTACCGACTCAAATTCGGGTTGTTCGATTGTATCAATAACAATTCTTGCTGTAGTTTCTTCAAACTGTGCAGATCTTATGGAACTGATATTGCTGCTACTTACATTAATTTTTTGTTCCTTACCCGCCTCGAAATTCGGTATATCAACAATAACTCTGTCCGGTCCGGTAAGTTTCCACAAGTTATAGTCCATAGCATCCTTTGCTAAAATTGTTATCCTATCAACACCATCAATGAAACTATGGTTGATTTTTATAGATTCTTTACTCTCATTATTATCAACTTCATCATCTTCAGTATTTGTTGGTGTCACTGTTGCATCTACTGTCGGTTTTGGTGTCACTATCATCGTAGCAGTTGCACTTACCGTTGGCTTTAGCGTTACAACCACTGTGGGTACCACCGTCGCTGTTGGTTTTGCAGTCGCAATCACTGTTTGAGTCGGGGTGGGGGTTGGTTTTGGCGTAGAAGTGATTATAGGTGTCGATTTTGCTGGTGATTCTTTGCTGTCAACAGGTTGGTCATCAACTTGGGTAACATCCTCATCAACACTCGGAACTACATTTATTACAAGAGCTTGTTCTTCTTCTGCCACAACATATTGGCATTGTCCTTTTAACTGGATAATAACTCTTGATGATGAATTATTCACTCCAGCATACCTTATATTTTCTATATGATTGCTTTTAACATTTATACTTTGTTCCGCAGCCGCTGCAGAGGCATTAGGGAAATCAACAACAATCCTATTTTGATCTAATTGTTTTATAATATTGTATCCGGAGTAATCTTTCAAAAACATTGCAACTGTTTCCTGGGCTTCCTGAGCTTTATAACTTACACTTAGATTATCTTTTCCCATAGCAGAGTCCCTATCGGCATCACTTCTCGATGCATCAAAACTAATCAATTCGATATTTTTTGCAATATACGCCACAAGAGTACCATCACTCTCAACCAACTTATATTCAAGGTCTCTATTTGTATCTATAACCATTCTAGAACCACTTGTATCCTTTGCCGCATATCTGACCGACTTAATCATCGCACTGTCTATATTTAATGTCTTCTGCTCATTTAGGCAAATTGCTTTAGGAATGTCAATTACTATTCTATTCGGCTCGGGAAGTTCAAATGCTTCATAGCCTTCATAGTCCTTTACTCCAATTACTATTGCCTCATAGACCGAATTGTCAATGTGTTTAACACTCAAATTGTTATCCACCGGTCTGATAATTCCATCTATAGGCTTCTGTACTTTATTCATACCCGAACTTATCGAAGGTCCTTTCTTCTGTAAGTTTAACAATAGTTGATTTGTTGTTTCAGTCACCCGATATTGAGGCTGACCCTCCAAATCCAAAACCACTCGAACTATATCATCTTCAAATTGACTACATCTAACAGATTTCAGGATTTCTTCGTTTACAGGAATACTTTGTTTATCGCTTATCAGCTTAGTATTTGAAAAATCAACTACTATCCTGTCCGGTGAAGGCAATCTCATAATTCTGTAATCTTGGAATCTATCTAGATCTATAGCAACTCTCTGATCACTATTCCCCTTTATGTATTTTATGTCATTCAGGCTTGCAAATTGTGAATCCATTTTGTTGCTAATGGTAATTTCGCCCTTATCCGCATGCCAACCCACTTCCATTTTTAACTGCTCCCCTACAAAACGTAAAGGTACCATTGTACGATCATTAATTATCTTTGCAGGCACTTCCATTTTAACCTTGTTGCCGTTTATAATCGCATTATCATCATTTATTTTAAGCTCAACTTGATTGCCAATATATGAAACGGAGACTTTTTTGTTTTTTGCATCCCAAGAAACTTCAGCTCCTAGTTTTTCAAATATTGCTCTAACAGGAACCAGTGAACGATCATTGATAATTATAGGGGGAATATCAGAAGTGACAAGCTCATTATTCACATATAGCTTGTATATATTCCCTGTATACTTTTTAGTCACACCATCATATGTAAGTGTTATACCCTGTGCATATGTTGTAACACAAGTCAGGGTAAAGGTAATTAACATTAAATAGATGCAGAACAATCTTTTCATAAAAGCCACCTCTTTAAATTTCTCTTTAGTAAAATTATATTTGCAGGGAAAAACCCATTATCTGACCTAATACTTCTCTTATAGTATTGTTCGACAAACACTTTGATTTTCCTGTCGTAGTTAGTGAAAAGTAACAATATTGTAATATGCAATTTTTGTTTATTATATATTAAATAGCATTTTTTTATTTCTTTATAGTTGCCTGACCAGTGAAATTCTAGATAAGGTTGATTTGAATCAAAATACCTTACTATGTAAGCAGGGATTTCCTCATATTCAAAATACAGATTCCAATCAAGCTCTTTAATCTCAGACAAGTTTTTCGAAATATTCAGCCAGTTATAATAATGACTAATAAAAATATGCGCTATAACTTTGTATAAAACCCACCTGCATGAAATTACATTATCAAATATTTTTTCACCAAAACGGCTTTTCCAGTCGGAAAGTAAATCCAGCATTAAGCTATTATCTGGAGCTATCGTATAGTTTATATCTTCATTTTTGTTTTGAAAAAGGTTTGATAACAGAGAATTTTCAACACTTTTCCTCCACATAATGTATGCATAGGCATAAGGACATATTTTTGCATCTTTATTATAAATTATCGTGCTATCCTTTAATAATTCATTGACACACTTCTTATGCTTGTAAATAACATTCCTTCTAATATACCTGCATACAGATAATAAAATTCTCCTATATGATTTATACATATCGCTGTAAAAGTCTTTATACTTTAAATCCACTGTCTTGTTTGGAGAATGCCGTTTATAATCTCTTAAATTTCTAACCTCTTTGTCTGGTATTTTAAGATAGTATGCCTTTTCACCATAGGTATTCTTAATTCTATTAATGTTACGTATGGAAGCAGTTTTATAATGCTTGACTGTAGGCTTTACACTATAATACTGGTTATTACTTATTGTTGATATAATCAGGTTTATTATATCACTATTTGGATTTTTAACAGATTTGCCATCAAAATAAATTAGTTTAAGCTTGTCTAAATGTTTATTACTTAAAGATTCCCATGATAATAATTCCGGGGATATTATTTCTAACGATTTATTCTCTTCCCATATATCAGAGAAGATCCGTTGATTGCTATCATTAAAGTATGAATATCCACAAAAGCACTTGAAAGGCTCTCTTGCATTTCTTTTATCTATTTCATAAGGAATAGTTTTATTGCAAACAGGACATTTTTCTTGTAGAGGTATATTGTGAAAAGGGCATTTCTTCACCATAGTATTTTGAAACCATATACTATGATAACCGCTTTTAAAGCACTCCTTACAGTAAAAAACTGTGTCTCTCAAATATTTCTTCATATACTTCAGGCTAATATCTATACCAAAATCTTTTTCATAGTAATATCGGTTTGTATTATGCATATCAAATCCAAGTACAGATTTAACTTGATTTTTACTAAGACCATATAACGTTATCAAATCCCTTTCTTTTTGGCTCCAGCTTTTTATCTTTTTGTTCTTTGTGTTATCTGCACCTAAGATATCAAATATATTATCGACAGAAAAAGCATTAGCATATCTGAACTTTTCAATTATCCCCCAGGGAGATTCATATTCAGATATCCATTCTTCATGCCATGTAAGCATTTTAGAGGTATTTAAACTTAAATCATCAATAATTATTTTTGATCTCAACAATTAAATAACCTCCTGATATGATTCTGCTTTAATATATCCGGAATTCTCAATTGCTTCTATCCAATTGGCTTGATTCAGCCACTCAACGTTTAATCCGTTAGTGCCGAATTTTCTAAATGCATATTCAACTGTTAATGTTAAATACTGCATTGGTATTTCCATTGGACTTAACATTTTTACGGCCTGCCTTAATGTTGTAAAAGCTTTGAATACCTCATCGGCACTATTTTCTAATCGGTATCCTAAAATATATGCATCTGGGAAAAAATATCTTGTAAAAGACCATCCGCTGCCGACAGGATATTCACAATTGCAGTCATACCCTGCAAGGCATGATTTAATATCTTCTAAAGTCTTTATGCCCATAAATTGATATTCATGAATCATAAATCTTCCTATAATTTGAGTTTTTTTGGATTGTTTAAAGGCAGTTCTCTGATGTATAAGCTCTTCCTGTCCAACAAGTATTACTGTAAGGCATATTCCGAATTGGTCTAGCTCATTGTAAATATCCATAAGCCATCCATATTGAAGCTCGTGTAACCGCTGTGAATCGTCTAAGAAAAGTATAATACGGTGTTGCCCTGATACTCTGCCTCTTTCAAGTAAAAACTTTATAAGCCTATCCCGTTTTACTTCTGGTTTTCCACTAAGATATTCCATGTGCCCGACATCTTTTAATAAATCTCCAAAAAATACTCCCTCATTTAGATTTTTATATTACAGGCAGCGAACTTGAAATATAGGCAACTTACCGCCGAATACTTCTGGCAAATCATATTGCAGGTACTTAATTGCACGAGATTTACCGAGCCTGGGTCTGCCATAAACAATGGCACCGGGAGTTCTATTATCAATCCATTTAATAACTTCTTCTCTCAAACGGTTAATTTCATTGGTTGCCAGTAAATATCTACCTGCTTCTAAAGGATGGCAGCCTATAGATATTTCCGGTCTTTTATCAATTGTCATTATACTCAACTCCTTTTAAAAGATAATTGTCTTAAAAACTTTACGCTGGATAGTTGTTGAGTTTTCACTTGCAGCATCCTTATTCTTTTCAGCTAAAGTTCTTTCTGCAGCAGGTATTTCTCTCACATTATTATCTGCACTGCTTTCATCACTTTTTAACTTTTTTTGAAGCTCAGCAAGCTTGTTTCGTTCCGATTTATAGGTTACTGATTTTTCTAAAAGATATTTATGGTATGCTTCAATAGGGTCATCCATATAAGTAAAATTTAAAAGCTTTTTATTTCGTAACCTATTAATTTGTTTTCTCACTTGTAAAGTATGAGGTATGAGTCCCCACTTACCGACTGCTGTCAGAGTACCAAATTCACTCCCATTGGGAAGAAAGGCACTTATAGACCTAATGTCATCTACATTAATGAGCAGATCAAGTTTTGTACCAATTAATTCTGCACTCCTGGCCAAGATATCATTCCTGTATTCTACTCCCTCATAATTTATATAAGGTCTTTTCCCTTTTTTTACATTACCCACGATTACACGTTGGTCTTGCAGAGTTAAAAATGCTACTTCACTTCTTTTTTCCTCATGCATCAATCTAGGTACCATTCCCTTTGAAACTCTTTTTTTCATGCATTCAATAGGAGTCAAGTAATTAATGCCAGCATTTTCGGTGTAATTATAGTTTGCGATAAAAACATCAGTTAGTTCTTCAAGCTCTTCAGCAGTAATTTTATATTTAACAGCCTTTTTTTCAGGGTTCTTTCTTCTTGGATCGTCTGGGTTACTGCCTGTTGTACTTACTATCCTGTGATATCCGTTTTCTTCAAGTATTCCAAAGAAGCGTTCAATAATTCCCCTGCGTTCAGGCATATTTACAGGTCCAGGATTTACTGCACACTCAACTATCCTTGTTAACCTGTTCCTTACAAGGCTAGAGAGGTTAGCTTTTCCATTATCATAGCAGAGCTCTTCCCATAGCCCCCAAGCTGATTCGGGAATTTCTAATGAATGATATCCTCCATTTTCAGGGTACTTTATTCCAGGTATAGTAAGTGTTTTCAATTTCTTAGGTAAAACAGCATTCCGTATACAATGGAGGACATCACTTGTGGTATATTCTCTGTTCAAGCTTATATAGTGACCAAGGATAACTCTTGTTGCAACATCAATAATGACAAGTAGCCATATTCGCTCTATTACTGCAGTTATTTCATCACCTTCCGGTGTTTTAAAAGATATAGATATCATAACGTCTATTCTATGACCATCAAATTGAACACGCTCAAAAGGTCTAATAATAACTGATGAATTTCGGGTTCCAATTCCAGTTGTTCGTGCATGCCGTGCGGCTGCATCTCCATGCCTTTTTGAAGACTGATAAAAATACTCATTTTCAAGCTTTTTTATGAAGCGATAAAGTGAAATGCGTCCCAGAGATTGAGTATTAAACGGGTAATCACTTTGTTTTATCCCAGAAATGCGGCACTCATCCAAAAACTTTTTATGAAGGTTCTTAAGTTTTATTATGGGTTCTTTTATAGTATCGTTGTTAAGGTCAAAATAAAGGGATATAATCTTTTCTTTTATCGACGGATGTTTTTCAAGAAGATTTTCAAATAAACCTGCGGTTGATATACATCTATCACTTTTATCTTTTGTTATGTTTATTCTTACATATTTATTGATTCTACTCCTGGGAATTAAAGCTCTATACCCCCAAATAGATCCACTTCCATCAAGTTGAAAACATCGTTTAATAAGACGGCGAAGTTCAGAATTTTCTATCTTTGATGTATTACATATCTCCTTAACAGTCATTTCATTTTTTAAGTATGATTCAACTGCTGCCTTTCTTCTTGAAAATAAATCTTGATCTTTTTGCGATAGGTTATCTATAAGAACAGGAGGCCAGTTGGAACAATTTACATCCTGTTCATCAATACCCATGTTATGTATTAATCTATTGTTCGGCATTAAGCCACACCTCCGTTTGTGTACCAAATTCAATTGTATTTACATTAGCTACTGCTATCCCCATATAAATCATTAAAGCAATAGATTTCTTTATTCTTTCTACAGGTATTTCAGGTAATAAAGTGCTTATTTTATTTATAGTGAGTTTTTTTCGTAGATAGCTTTTTCAATATAAAGAATATCTGTTTCAATGGGATGCAAATTTCTTTTTAAATATGAGAGAATTGTTTTCATATTAGCTATATAGAGAGGATTATCCCGTATATGAATTTCAGTTTTAATTTCATAATTGAAGCCGTTTTCATTACACCATAGCTGCTGCGATTTTGTTTGTCTAATTGACCTTTCAAACTTTGGGTTACTGGGATCTAATTCTGATGAATACTTCGTATTAATAAAATATTCTGTTCCGTCCTTATATTTAACCCACATATCAATCATCGATTCAATATTTATTCCGTCAAGATTATATGATATCTTAAGAGGTTTTTCACAAAAAGCAATTATATTTGGATTAGTTTCAATAAGTATGTAATACTCATACTCAAGGTCACTATAGCAACGAACAATTCTATTAACCTTGGGACTGAATACTTCCCAATAATTACTTCCATACTTTTTTGCCCTTTCTATATTAATTGGATAATACATACTCAGTTCTCCCTACAGTATTAATGCGTTAATTTTATTTGTTAATATTATACTTTTATATTATATCAATACTTTTAGAGTTGTTCAATTTAAGTTTGACTAGAAATGTTAAAGTAATTATTAGCCTTTCAAAAAGTATACTTTTTAAAAGGCTAATAATTACAATTTTTGTGTGTCATAATTATAACATAATTTTATTTGAAATATGGCAATCAACTTGTATACTTTAAGAAATAGATTTATAATTCTTATATAGAATTTTAAAAGGGAGACCAAAATGAGAAATTTTTTCTATGCAAGAGTTAGTAGCAAAGACCAGTCTTTAGAAAGGCAAATTGCATCCGCTAAAGAAGTAGGGATTGAAGATAATTATATTTTTATTGAAAAAGCTAGTGGTAAAGATTTCAAAAGGCCTGAATATCAATTAATGAAACGTATTCTTAGAGAGGGAGATGTTTTATATATTAAGTCACTTGATAGACTGGGTCGAAATAAGCAGATGATATTAAATGAATGGCAGGAATTAATAAAAGTTAAAAAAATTGATATCGTTGTTTTGGATATGCCTCTTTTAAACACAACAAAATATAAGGACTTAAATTGTATTGAATCGTTGATCTCAGATTTAATCCTGCAGCTGCTAAGTTATATGGCTGAAGATGAACGAAAAAGAATAAAGGAAAGGCAAGAAGATGGCATTAAGATTGCTCTTAATAAGGGTATCAAATTCGGCAGAAAAAAAATAGCAATCAATGAAAGCTTTAAAGCTGCATATGCTGATTGGAAGCAAAATAATATAACTGCTGTAGAGGCCATGAAAAGGTTAGGCATGAAAAGCAATACTTTTTATAGGCGGGTTAAGGAATACGAACTGAGGGATAACAATTTGTAACGCTGTTCCAGAGCTCTGCCAAAAACATAAAGAAGGATTATTGATGATAAAGATTGTAAAAACTGAAGATACCCAACTACTTGAAGGTTGACGATTAGGGTAGTAATACGCAATATACTATTGGCTGATCCCTTCTATAAATTATACAAAAATTTTTTTTAGAAAAGTTTTATTTTTTGTTACCATTATATTAAATCAATCGTATAAAGATTGAAAACAAACGTTAATCTTGGAGGAACTATGGAAAATGATAAAATTATTATTTCCAAAGTATTGAATGGAGATGGAAATGCCTTTGGGGAAATAATAGAACGTTATAACAATCGTATTCTTTCATTTATATGTAAAATGGGAATAAATAGCGAGGACTCCCAAGACATAGCGCAAGAAGTATTTATAAAGGCGTATAACAATTTGTATCGTTATAATAAAAATTGGGAATTTTCAACATGGTTGTTTACTATTGCTGTAAATACTGCAAAGGATTTATTTAAATCTAGAAAGTCTACACCTCATTATACATATAACATTCCTAGTGTAACAAATGATTACAATTGTGAAGAACACTTGAGTAACATAGAGCTAAGGGAATTTATTCGAGAAATGTTCGAAATTTTGGAAGATGATGCAAAAACAATGCTTATTCTATTTTACTTTGAGGATTTACCAATTAAAGAGATCGCTGGTATATGTAATACTAAGTATGATGTAGTAAAAATGAAAATTCATAGAGCTCGTAAAAAACTTTGTGACCAGTTTAGTAAAAGATGGGATGGTGAGTGTCATGTGTAAATATAATTCTGATTTTATTATCAAATACAGAGACTCGAATATTAGTCAAGATGAAAAGGATAAGTTTGAACTTCATATTTTGAATTGTGAAGTTTGCATGAATCTACTTGCTTTAGATAATGAATTTATTGATTTTTTAAAAGATGATAATTGTTCTGCTTCTGCAAAGTTTAGTAAAATTCAAGTAATGTCTAATATCGATTTAAACAAATATTCCGGGAGGGGAAAAGTTATGGTTAAATTATCAAAATGGAAATCAACCAGTATTAAAATTGCAGCAATTTTGTTTATTGTTAGTGCAGTAGGCTTATCTTTTAAACTAATTAGTCCTATAAGAGAAAGTTTTAAAGCTGTAGCCTTAAGCATTTTAGACAAGCAAAATAGGTTAAATGATAACCTTCCTACCACTATTCCTTTGCCAACTATTAACGTAATAAGTGAAGTAATTAAAACTAACGATCCAGATATTAAAAGTGCTGAGGCAAAAGAAGTGGTCAAAAATTATTTTACTGCTTACGCAAAGATGGATGTTGAAGCAGCAAATGAATTTTGCACAGATCATTGGAAGGATAAACTTCCATTTAGTTTAAAAAGCTTTAAACTGATTAGTATTGATGAAGATATAGATGGAAGAGGCAGACAAGGTTACCTTCTAGGTGGAAGAGGAAAGATTACATTTCCAAATGATGTTATATGTTTTGAAGTTACTTATAATATTCAATTTGAAAAAGAAAATCTTGAAACGGAGCCAAGTGGAGAAAAGAAAAAATGGGTTAATTTAATTAAGGAAACGGAAACTTCACCTTGGAAGATAGATGAAATTGGATACTAATAATAAGCTTAAAAGTCTTTTGTGCAAAAAATGAGTAACCGAAATCCTCACTTATTTTCTGAAAACAAGTGAGGATTTCGGTTGTTATTTTAATAAATTATTTACCTCCGATAATATGGATGTATTCTTTTGTCGCAGATGAGAAATAATTAAATAAAGAATAATTTTGCTTATCACTTGAATGGCAACAGATTAATAAGTCACTACGACCATATTGGTTATATACTATACCAGTTATTATCAATGAATGATATGGTGAGCCGACAGTCCCTAATTGTATCATATCACCATAATCTGCACCATTAAAATTTGTTATACTATAGGCTATTTTTGAAACCGATGATTTTATGTACTTATTAAATTCCGTTGCACCTGTCCAAGATGAAGATCTATTTGTGCTTGTTGTATAATACCAACATGTCTGAGTATAAGGAGAACCAAAGTGTTCAGGGATGCCGCCTCCATCATATAAACACTGAGAGGTAAAATTCGTACAATCTGAAGAAAAAGGATAGTACGAAGAGTTATAGTTATAAGCATGGTCTACTGCATAATTACAAGCAAGTGTACGATTATATGTAGTTTGTGCAGTTATTAATGTTCTTGTAGCAGATACGGAAGGAGTTTTTCCTGTGGTGTATACGGAAGGAGTTCTTCTCTCTTGTTCAAAAGATTTACTAAATTTCTTGATATCACTCCTAAGATTTTCTTGATATCTATTCAAATCGTCAATATTCTTTGGATCTATATTTTTACTTTTAAAATCCTTATCAATAATTTGATCAATAAGCCCATCTAGTGAGACTATACTCCATGAAGTATCATTTTTAAGCATCACAGTGTAGTTGTTTCTTTCTCCCGACTCTATATCTGGTGATATATTATAATTAAAGGTTTTAGTAACTTGAACTTGAACATTAGCTGTATTATTTTTGATATCAATAGAATCATATTTAAATTTAATCTGTTTATTTAATTCTTTAAGTTTTTGTCCTGGATATTCTTGTGATAATACTATTCTTCTGTTCAATATTGTTTTTACAAGTGTCTTTTCTTTTATATTTTCTGAATTATTGCCAAAATAAGAATCGATACTATAAAAGTCCATAATCTCGTTATCAAATGCATTTTCGTAACTTTTAAAAAAAGTTTCAATAGTATTTTTTACATTATCCTGATCAATTGAAGAATTCACCTCACCAAATACATGAGTATTAGTAACTGTGCATAATACTGATAGTATACATATTACTGCCAATAAAATTCTTTTTTTCATATAAATTCTCCATTCTGTCGCTGTGCGACTTCATTTTGTAATTGAAAAAAGATACAAAGCACGAGAAAGTTACCATTCAATGTTTTATGCTTGCTTTAAGCATGAATGAATTTGATTACCTATTTGTTCATAAGACTTTTTCTCGCTGACAACAAAATCATATTAGTAAGACGTTTATCTCCTTTCACAATGCAGTAAGTAGATATTCTCCAAATTTCCTATGTATTACTAATCTGCGCAGATATTGTAAACATAAAAAGTGTAGCATAATCAAATTTATAAGTCAAACACAAACAATCGACAAAATTTTACATAATACAACAAAAACCAAAACCACTAGTACTCCAGGTGTGAGTAGCAACAGAATAATAAAAAAGTAACTTATTTCTAATAACATGATGATAATCACCATTTTCATAAACATGGAGAAAACGAAAAGGTTGAACATTCTCATTGGCATGTGCATGAGGAATTAGAACATGAACATTCACATACACCGGATATTCATCATAGAAATTCACACTAGAAACCATAATTTTACATCCGTTTTTCAGTACATGAGCACGGATGCTCCCATCACCCCAATATACCGTTTTTGAAAGAGGGTATTATTGTGTAATTAGACATTTGGAGATACGCTGCTACACTAATTTGTTTGTTATGGTTCTCAATCTCAGCATGGATTGATCATAAGGCTTTGAATATTGATAAAAAAACTATTAATTCAAATTTTGCAGAAGTTTGATATGTCCGCTATATAGATTTAATTTTATCTCCTATAAAGAAGGTACTCTTATGTAATAAACTCAGAAAGAAGGTATTATTATGTAATTAGACACTTAAGAATGTATACTAAAATAATAAAATCTCAGAGTATGTTTATACCCCAAGATTTTAAGACACCTATATAAAGATTTGAATAAACTACAATGTAATTCCAACGGCATTAACTAAAAAATTCAACTTTTCACTATTAAGATTTCTGTTTATGTCAATTCCATCAATGTCAAGCAATCCCACAGGATATACCGGAATCTGAAGTGTCTGCTCCATATAATCACTCAAACCCTTAAGCAGCGAACCTCCACCAATTATAAATATCTTACCTACCTTAACACCGTAACAGCGTGCTTCATAAAAAGTCATACACATATATATCTGATTAATTAACCTATCAACCATATCCTTTAATGTCTTATATACTTTTATATGTTCTTCAGCTGCCTCATAGGAAGGCGGTGGTGTTATTCCGTACATCTTTTTGAGTCTCTCTGAGTCTATTATAGACTTCTTAGCAACAGCTGCTATAGCCTCATCCATATTCGAACTGCCGGTTAGTATAACTTTATTAAACTCCAAAATCCTATTGCGTAATATATTTATTATTGTAGTTTCAGAGCCAAAATCTATAACAGCAAAAGCGTCCTTATTTAAACCCTTATTAGGGTTTACGTATTTAACATGGTCTATACTGACTTTAATATCCCTGTTAAAAAACTTTGCTGTACTATTAGCGGGTATATCAACCGAAATCGGCTTTAGCCCCAACTCGAAAAGTACGTCTATGTAACTGTTGATTATGTTCTTCCTAACTGCTGTCACAAATATTTTAAGCTTATCTTCACCATTTTCTTTTAGTTCCTGTAATACCTTGTAATCGATTTTGTGTTCTTCTAAGTTTATAGGCATATTTTTAATAATGGCGCTCTTGACTACTGAATCAATATCTTGGTCTCCTACCTTTTGAACAAGAAAAACTCTAGATATAATACTAGTCCCCGACATAACGATCTTCGACTTTTTTACTTTCATATTATTTTCTCGAATTATCCTGCTAATTTCACTTGAGACAGCGTCAATATTTTTAATAACACCATTTTTTATACAGTTTAGCGGAGTAGAAGCGATACCAAAATTTTTGATATAAACTTCATTGCTTCGATTAACTGCGACCTCAACAACTTTAATATTCCTAAAGCCTACATCAATGCTTAGATAATTGTTCTTCATAAATGGAAACAGCATACATTTTAACTCCCTTATCCATAATCAAACGGTATAAAAAATTTATAATCTCCCACATATAAAGTATCACACATTTGTAAAAAAATCAATAATTTTCGTAGTGTTTAAATACAATTAAAAAAAGTTTATGTTATTGTGCGTTAATATCTCTCTAATCCTTATTTATTTAGACTTCTCAAGACTTACAATCTCAAGAGTGAAACAAAAACCAGGGTGCATTTTAGCATTTTATGTAAATATGTTCATTGTAATACAAACCCCTTCGGAATAAAGTACGAAGTTCTTATTCATATTTTAAGCCAAAATGATCATATGCTAGTTTTGTTGCAATCCTTCCCCTTGGTGTCTTATTAATAAAACCCAATTGAAGCAGATATGGCTCATACACATCCTCAATGGTATTTGCCTCTTCCCCTGTGGTAGCAGCTAAAGTATCTAACCCTACAGGCCCTCCTGCAAATTTATCAATTATACTAAAAAGAAGACTTCTGTCTACACCATCTAAACCTATTGGATCAATTTCAAGGGCATCAAGGCTGATATTTGCAATCCCCTTTGTTATCAAGCCTTCTCCTCTCACTTCGGCAAAATCCCTGACTCTTTTAAGTATCCTATTTGCAATTCTAGGAGTCCCTCTAGAACGTCTTGATATTTCTTCTGCTGCATCACTTTCGATTCCAATTTTTAATATTCCCGCAGACCTTTCAACTATTAATTTCAATTCCTTTGGAGTATACATATCAAGTTTGTTTATAACCCCAAACCTATCTCTTAAAGGCGATGTTAAGAGTCCTGCTCTAGTGGTTGCACCTATCAAAGTAAACTTCGGCAAATCCAATCTTATTGATCTTGCACTTGGTCCCTTTCCAATAATAATGTCTAAAGCATAATCCTCCATAGCAGGATACAGTATCTCTTCAACGCTCCTGTTAAGCCTGTGTATTTCATCTATAAAAAGCACGTCATAATTTCCGAGATTAGTTAGTATTGCAGCAAGATCTCCAGGTTTTTCAATGGCAGGACCGGAGGTAACTCTTATATTCACACCTAATTCAGATGCTATTATGCTGGCAAGAGTGGTCTTACCTAACCCCGGCGGTCCATACAGCAATACATGGTCGAGCGCTTCATTTCTCCTTTTGGCAGCTTCAATAAAAACAATAAGATTATCTTTAACTTTTTTCTGACCTATATATTCATTTAATTTCCTTGGTCTGAGGCTTAACTCGTCAACATCATCTTCATTTACCTCGCAACCAATAATTCTGTCTTCCATTGCGTTCCCTCCAAAACATTAATAGAGCATCATCCCTATGTTAGTCCTTTTTTACAATACTAATTTCTTGCAAGTGTCTTGAGAGCATTTTTTATAATCGACTCTAAATCCATATCCTCCGAATACACAGACGCTACAGCCTTGTTTGCCTCAAAGGCAGTATATCCTAAAACAATCAATGCACTTATTGCCTCAGAAACTCTTGAATTATCTTTACTTTCATTTACAGATTCCTCTTTGCCAATGTAAGTGCTAACTAGATCCGTCTTATTTATCTTATCCTTAAGCTCAAGAATTATCCTCTGTGCTACTTTGTTACCAACACCTTGAGCTTTAGTAAGCGACTTGTAATCATCAGTGATTACCGAAAGCCCAAATTTAGAAGGTGACATTGACGAAATAACCGATATGGCAACTTTAGGGCCTATACCCGAAACACCTAAAAGCAACTCAAACATTCCAAGTTCCTCTTGTGTCAAAAAGCCGTATAGGCTCATAGCATCTTCCCGTACATGAAGATGGGTATATACCTTTACTTCACTTCCTACACTCTCAGTATTCTCAATTGTTGACAAGGAAGTATAAATTTTATATCCTACTCCTTTAGCTTCAACAACTAAATAATCGTTATGTTTGTACTCAAGTATTCCTCTTATATATGCAAACAAAATATTCCCTCCGTATTTTAAATAATATTTATAATCAACACTATTACTTAAGTGTTTCAAAAAAATTCGTTAGGCAATATATATAGTTCCAACCCATTAAAATAAACTTCTTTGAAATCCCCATTGACCAGTTATTTTTTTGGAATCACCGTATTAGTTTTAATCAGCCCTGACATTATGTGAGAATTCCCATGGCATATTGCAATCGCAAGTGCATCTGCGACATCATCGGGCTTAGGTATTTTAGGAAGATTTAATATTATCTTTACCATTTGTTGTACTTGTCCTTTTTCTGCCCTTCCGTAACCTACCACTGACTGTTTTACTTGAAGAGGTGTGTATTCAAAAACATCCACACCACTCTCTGCTGCTGCTAGAACTGCCACTCCCCTGCCGTGACCCACAGTAAGGGCAGTTTTAATATTTTTATTGAAAAACAGTTCTTCTATGGCAATTGCATCAGGTTTATAACCACATATCAATTCAGCCAATGAATCATGCAAGTGTAAAAGCCTCTTAGGTAGCTCCATTGTGCTAGCTGTAGTTATTGCCCCATAATCTACAGGACAAAACTTATTTTCTTCATATTTTACTATACCATAACCTGTTATTGCAAACCCAGGGTCAATACCTAGTATTATCATTTGTTCACGTCCTATTATAAAAATATTTTTTCTTTAGAAACTAACTTATGAATAATTATATGATTTGTTGCATATTTATACATCTTATTGTATAATATATTCCATTATATTAATTTGAAAAAAATATAATCATATAATTAAATATTCTAACATATTTGAGGAGGTATTAACATGAGCCAAAAAGAAAAAGTAATCCTAGCATATTCAGGAGGGCTAGATACATCAATAATTATACCCTGGCTTAAGGAAAATTATGACTATGAAGTTATCGCAATGGCTGGTGACGTTGGTCAAGGTGAAGAGCTTGATCCTTTAAATGAAAAAGCAATAAAAACAGGAGCAAGCAAAATTTATATTGAGGACCTAAATGAAGTTTTTGTTAAAGACTTTATCTTCCCTACAATAAAGGCAGGAGCTGTTTATGAAGGTAAGTACCTTTTAGGGACCTCCTTTGCAAGACCTATAATAGCAAAAAGAATGGTTGAAATTGCCGAAAAAGAAGGTGCAACTGCAATATGCCATGGTGCAACTGGTAAAGGTAATGACCAGGTTAGGTTTGAGCTTACAGTTAAAGCTTTAGCACCACATTTAAAGATAATTGCACCTTGGAGAATATGGGACATCAAGTCAAGAGAAGATGCAATAGAATATGCTGAAGCAAGAAATATTCCAATTCCTGTTTCAAAGAAAGACAACTACAGTATGGACAGAAATCTGTGGCACTTAAGTCATGAAGGCTCAGACCTTGAAGATCCTTGGAACGAACCTCAATATGACAAAATTTTAAAGCTTATGGTTTCCCCTGAAAAAGCACCGGACAAGCCTACACACGTAGAAATATACTTTGAAAAGGGTATACCTAAAAAAGTAAACGGCGTCGAGCATAGCCCCGTCGAATTGATCGCGGTATTAAACAAAATAGGCGGTGAGAATGGCGTAGGCATTGTAGACATGGTTGAAAATCGACTTGTTGGAATGAAATCAAGGGGTGTATACGAAACTCCAGGTGGTACTATTCTTTACGCTGCTCACAGAGAGCTAGAATTATTATGCCTTGACAGAGATACTCTTCACTATAAAGACCTAGTTTCACAAAGGTTTGCCGAGTTGGTATACTTCGGACAATGGTACACTCCTCTTCGTGAAGCAATCTCTGCTTTTGTTGATGTTACACAGGAAAATGTAACAGGTACTGTTAGGATGAAACTCTACAAAGGAAATTGCATGCCTGCTGGAGCAAAATCCGATTATTCACTTTACAGCGAAGAGCTTTCAACCTTTGGAAGAGATGAAGTTTACAATCAGAAAGACGCTGAAGGCTTTATCAATCTGTTTGGATTGCCAATGAAAGTCAGCGCGATAATGAAAGAACAAAATAAAAACAAGTAAGGTGATAAAATGAAGCTCTGGGGCGGTAGATTTGAAAAAAGCACAGACAAGTCAGTTGACGATTTTAACTCCTCAATTAGATTTGACAGTCGCATGTATAAGCAGGACATCCTTGGCAGTATTGCCCATGCGAAAATGCTTGGAAAATGCAAAATAATTTCAGAGCAAGACTCTGATCTAATTCAAGCTACTTTAAAAGAAATTTTAAAGGATATTGAAAATGGACAGGTTGAATTTGAAGTTGACGCAGAAGATATACACATGAATATAGAAAAGATCCTTATCACAAGGATTGGTGATGTAGGTAAGCGACTTCATACCGGAAGAAGCCGCAATGATCAGGTTGCCCTTGATATCAGGATGTATCTTAAGGATGAAGTATTTGAAATAAAGAAAATACTTGTTTCTCTGGAAAGTACATTAATTGATATATCCGAGAAAAACTTAAGTGTTATACTACCCGGGTACACCCATTTACAAAGAGCACAACCCATTACTTTTGCTCATCATATGATGGCCTATTTCCAGATGTTTAAACGTGATCTAGGACGTCTTGATGACTGTTACAAAAGAATTAATGTGATGCCTTTAGGTTCCGGTGCCCTCGCATCAACTACCTACCCTCTTGACAGGAGTATGGTCGCTGACGAGCTTGGCTTTGATGAAATAACTGAAAACAGCCTTGACGGAGTCAGTGACAGAGATTTTGCCATAGAGTTGGCATCTTGCCTCTCAATAATTATGATGCACTTAAGTAGATTCAGTGAAGAGCTTATTATGTGGTCTTCACATGAATTTTGTTTCGTTGAGATGGACGATGCTTACAGTACAGGCAGCAGTATAATGCCTCAAAAGAAAAATCCCGATGTAGCAGAGCTTGTAAGGGGCAAAACTGGTAGGGTTTACGGAAGCCTTATCGGTCTTCTGACTGTTATGAAATCCCTTCCATTAGCTTACAACAAGGATATGCAAGAGGACAAGGAGTCTATATTTGATGCAATTGATACCGTTAAACTTTGTTTACCTGTTTTCACTAGCATGATTGCAACAATGAAAATCAAAAAAGAAAACATGTATAGAGCGGCACAAGGTGGTTTTACTAATGCTACAGATATTGCAGACTACCTTGTAAAGAAAGGGATTCCCTTTAGAAACGCCCATGAGATAATAGGCAAAATGGTGCTCTATTGCATAGGAAATAGTAAGGCTATCGATGAACTCACACTAGAAGAATTTAAAGGTTTCTCTGACTTAATATCCGAAGATGTTTATAGAGAAATAAGTCTTGAAACTTGCGTTTCCGGAAGAAATATTCCAGGAGGTCCCGCTAAAGAGAGAGTTTTAGCAGCCATACAAAGCGGCAGGGACTTTTTGAAAGCCCAAAATTAATTGCAGCAGCATATAAAAAATAGCTATGGCAATCTACCATAGCTATTTTTTATGCCACAATCACCTAATTACTTTTGATTTATTGACAGCTTAAAACTTACATTTTCTTGCCTGAAATCCACGTCAATGTCCGCAAAGCTAATTCCCTTTTTTCTAAGACTTTGAATTATTTCCCCTTTAATTTTTGCAACTACATCATTATATGTCGTGACCTTCTCCTTTTTTTTAAATAGCATAATCCATTACCTCACTTAACTTTAATAAAGTATTTGTACCACCCAAAGATATAATATACCATTTCCCTCTTAATGTATAATATTTCCTTCAGAATTCAGAATGGATATAAAGAAAGCCCCCTTGTCGGAGGCTCAAATGAACTCTTAAATTTTATTGTAGTTACGTTGATCAAGTTTTTTTCCATAGTTATTTTTTTAAATGGCCTTATTGTTTGACTTTTTTGTCTAAAGCCCTTCCAAAACTGTACCAAGAGTCCCTAAGCTTAAATCTCATATTTTCATCTAGAGTTCTCTCTATCACATCATTTAGGTTTCTTCTCATCCGAATGTACTCAACAAGTTCAAATTCTGAGTTTTCCAATAGTTTATCCATGTCTGTAAACCACTCGTTAACATGATGGGCACCAACAAAATCTTGAGATACCTTCTTCTTCATATGAGAAATAACCAGCTTGACAGCTTTTCTTTTTACTTCTGCATCTGTTATTATCTTACTGTTGACTTTACTCGAATCACCTTTTTTCATTTTAACACTCCCTATAAATATATTGTTATATAGACAACAATGTACAAATAGAAATACACATTTATTATAATATAGTATAGTAATTTATGCAAATTTAAATAAACATAGGATATTTCCCTTTTCCAAACCCTGTATAAAAATTTACAAAAATAGAATTTCTATAAATTCCTATAATCTAAAAAACAAACTCTTTAAGAAGAATAGTACAATAAAAAGCACCAACTCCATCAGAAGTCAGCGCTTGTTAATGCCTTATTTTTATTAATTACTATCGCTGTTATAAAGCATTACTAATATACCACTAAACTTTTACCTTGAAGCTTTCCAGTATCTACATTTTCTTCTTTTGACTTTGGTACTGTTACTGTATCGGCATTACCATCACTGATATACTGCCCTTCCCTTGTAAGGTTTTTAATCCACCATGCCAAGTCTGCATCAACAGGTTTAATCCCCGATGACCGAACTCTGTGAACTGTTAGAGGATCAAAAGCTTTGCTTACAGGTGAAAATGTGGGATCCCATCCTACTTCCATGATTGCAAGGTTATCATATTTTACCCCTTCGTATTCACCCTTTTGTACATATTTCTGTAAGTTCTTTGAAGGTGCTCCATAGGGCAGAGAGAAAGTATTCATTTTGTACCCAGATATTAGTTCAAACATTGTTTTTTGGTTTAGACCAATTTCCTTTTGAATCTGGTCCGAGTCCTTTGCATTAGTGAGGTTTATATGAGTATAAGTGTGATTGCCAATTTCAAAACCTTTGTCCACAAGATATTTTAACTTCTCTTCTAAAGTACCTTCTCCTTCAAAAGTGCTATTCCCAAGGTTTACATAGAAGGTGCCCTCAACCCCAAAATCAGGATGTGTCTTGTTAAACTCCTCTATAATACCCACTGCTGAGTTTTTGTTAGCTACCAATTTTCCGTCCTCATTCACAAGATTAAACTGCCCTGCCGTTCCGTCATCAAAAGTAAATACCATTGGTATGCAGCCTGCCGTTACTGAGATGCTATTGTTCAGATAGTCATTCATACTAGTGAGCCTGTAGCCTTGGTCATAGAGACTTGGCAACAATTTCCTAAACTCATCAAAAGTTGTGGTATATGCTCCATCATCATATTTTGAAGGTTCAAAGGACTGTACAAAATTGTGAAACATAACGACCATTATCTTACCTGACTCGTCCGGTTTGACTACTTGAAGGTCAATTGTAGGTGCGGGTGTAACTTCAACCTCTATAGGCGTTGGTGACACAACTGCATTTTCACTTGATGTTGCAGATGGCTGGTTTGGCGCAACGTAATCATTAGCATTGCCTGCTTTTGGACTGTTTGAACAAGCTGTTAACAATAAAGAAAGCCCTATCACAGCCACAGCTAAGCTCACTGAAATTTTTTCCCTAAATTTTGAAGTCATTAATAATCGCTCCATTCATTTGTAAAAATTGAAAACACTCTAGTTTTCCATAAGTTATTTTAAAAAATTCGTAAGAAAGTATTTGTAGAACAAAAGAGCAAAAGCTCTTTTACATACTCAAGAATTATTTATTATTACTTAATATAATTATATAGGTTTAAGTAGAAATTTCAAATGAAAAAACTACAAAAATAACGTAAGGGTATATCGGCTTTATCTTTCAAATTTAATTTTTCCAAAGACATTTTTTTCTAAAATTAAATCGGAGATTCTCAAGTCCTCCAGATATTGCTTTATTTGTTCGTCATATGCCGCTCTATCAAGCTGTTTACCGCTGTTAAAGTCATAAATTTTATCTTCATCACTGAAATAATAAAATTCATCGGTTACAAATGAACTGTTTCTTAAAACAGCATAACCTTTATCACTATTAAGCAAATCTTTTCCGATCACAAAATAATCATCTAGGCCCATGAGATTTATAATTGTAGGTCCTATATCCATCTGTCCGCCGGTTTTTTCAATTACTTGACTTTCCAACCCTGAGCATTTAATTATAACAGGAACCTTCTGAAGCTTTGCCCAATCCAACTTGCTTTCACTTTTATTAAGCAATTTGAATAAATCTCCTGCCTGATCCTTAGGAAGTCCATGATGATCTCCATAAATCACCAAGAGACTATTATCATATAGTCCTTCTTCCTTAAGTTTATCTATAAAACGCCCTATAGCAGCATCAGCATAATTTTGAGCTTTCAAATAGTTACCAAGATAGGTCTTGTCATATTCCCCAACATCAAAATCCTGCTTATCATCAAAATATGAGTAAGGATGATGGCTTGATAGAGTTACTAAGAAGGAATAAAACGGTTTACTTTTATCAATAGCGTCTAAAGTCTGTCTGTAAAACGAGTCATCACTTAAAGCCCATCCGCCCCAGCCAATGTATTCGTCCATAATCATATCACTTTGACTTATAAAATCATCAAAACCGATAACCTTATACATTTCTGTCCTATTCCAAAAACTTGGGCCGTAAGCATGAGCAGCATAGGTAGTATATCCCGACTCTTTAAGCATTATTGGTAGAGAATTATAATTATTTGTAGCAAATCTGAAATAGGCTGCCCCTTCTTTTGCAGGATACAAGGAATTGTTTGTCATAAACTCTGCATCAGAGGTATTGCCCCCTGCAACTTGAACATATATATTTTCAAAGTATGCACTTTCGTCAAGCAAGTTGTTTAAATTAGGCGTAACTTCCTTTCCCTTTACCTTTAGACCTATAACAAACTCCTGCAATGCTTCAACCTGTATAACTATCAAATTCTTTCCCTTTGCTATACCGTTGTAATTTCCGGTTGAATTACCACTTTTTTTGTCTAAATAAGCCCTAATATCCTGCTCATCTTCACTGCTTAATCTCTTATCCCTTAAAAAATTCTCTGCTATATATTTTTTAGCATCATAATAATGAAAGTAACCAATACCAAAATTCTTTACAATGTAATTATTGTCATAAATCGACAGGTCGTTCTGACTTTTGGCAATAGCAAAGCTTGTTACACCTAATGCTACTGCAACTAATGAAATTATCAAGCGACTAAAAACAGAGCTTTTTATCGCCTTCTTTCTAAAAATAATAGAATACAATAAAAATAGCGGTAAATCAAAAAAGTATAAAATATCACTTCTTCTAAGCAAACTTGCAATACTGCCCCCTACAGAACCTAAAAACCTTGCGTTGGATAGTACTGGAACAGATATAATTGTATTGTAATATCTAAAATAAACTGCATCTGCGAAAAAAACCAACGATATAAGAATATTAGCTATAAGAAACAGTGCTTTGTTCCTAGAATAAAAAACAAACAAAAATGCAAACAGTATTAAAACAAAACCTACACTTGATAAAACCATAAATATATTGATTTTAGAAAAAAGCGGTGTAAAACTAATATGCATCTGAAACTGCATGAACACAGCTTTACAAAGTATAGCAGCTGCAAAAATAAATATATAGATAAAATCAAACAAATTAAATTCTTTAATTATACCGGTAAATGGATTCGTTTTTACTCTTTCTACCTTAGCATTCATATACTGACCCCTCATACAATAAAATTCTATTTTATACTCTCAAAAAAGATCATATCTTCTTTCCACATATCGGGCACAAAAAGCTCTCATTGTCCAAACTAACATCAACAAATTTTCCACATTGTTTGCAATATTTTTTTACCTCATAGTTATCAGAATCATCGTATTTTTTTACTCTTTCCGTAGTTATACTATCTAAAACCATTCTTAATTCATCCCTGTCTATTGGTGTCCTGATTACTGCATTAATCTTCTTTCGGTCAAAATCATCGATATCAATGGAATTGCTCGAGGATATTACACATTTTATATCCGGGTATTGAATTTTAATAGCGGATGCGAGCTGATCTCCGTTAATTTCTTTCATAACATAATTTGTAATTACAAAATCGGGACAAAAATCATGCACTGCTACTATTGCATTATATTCGTCAGCTACACTAACCTCATAATTGATAGACTTCAACATATCCTTCATAACTTCATTTTGGAGTTTACTATCATTTATTATAAGAACTTTTTTCATATAGTGTTATCTCCTATACATGAGAAATTTATATTATGCTATTCCAACAAGTACGCATACCATTATATCACAAATTTTCATTTGTTATATACCCACGTGGCACATCTTCATACAAATACCACATACAGAGCCTCTCCCTATATGTTTGAAATTCGAATTCATATAGTCACTGCATGCCTTTGCGTCAACGATATCACTCCTGCCGCATCCTTTCGTCCAACAATTTCCACTTAAAGCCATAGCAGGACAGCTTTTAACACACCGGTTACAGTCCCCGCATTGACTTGACATTATAGACTCGTTGCAGCTAATCTCCATATTAGTAAGTATTGTACCTAGCCGAACTCTCGGACCGTATTTAGGACTTATAAAGAGTCCACTCTTCCCTATCCACCCTAAACCCGCTTTTACTGCTGCAGTCTTATGAGGAAAAATTCCCGAATACTTGTCGTTCATATCATTAACCGTTTGCGAAGCAGGTACCGCCAATACCTTATAACCCCTTTCCTGAATCATAAGGAGCCCTCTAAGGGTAATCTGATCAATAAGTGCATTTATAGTCCTATAGTGATGAAAGTAAGTATACGTCGGTTTATCTGTTATCTCATCAATAATAAAATCGGAAAGTCTCACGATAATTGTTATAGCGAATTTTAATTCGTTCAATTTTTCTGGTAGATTTTCACGCACATTAGAGTATCCAACCATAGATGCACCAGCTTGCTTTAAATTTGTTTCTAGTTCATTAATAAATCCCAAAATTCATTTCTCCTATCTACTTTGCTTGAAGCTCCTACTGCAATATATAATAGCATATCACTAATAAGTTGCATAGGTGCTAGTTCCTATATCATTTCAAAAAACAAATATGGGCAATATAGCCTATACTAAACGACTGTGTTATAATAGTTTAAAAAGCTTTAAAGATTGAACTAGATATACGGTGGAGGCAAATTAATGAGTACATTAAAAAATAAAGAACTTGCTGAAAACAAGCTTATACTTCTTTATATAATAAGCATGGCAAATATGCCTATAAGCAACTTACAAATTACAAAGATAATCCTTGAGAATCAGTTTATGAATTATTTTATTTTTCAACAGTTTTTAAACGAATTATGTGAACTTGAATATTTATCCTCAGATATAATAGATAGTAAGACTTTTTATACTATAACAGCATCTGGAAAGCAAACACTCGATTACTTTACAAATCATATACCCTTTGGTGTCAAGAACAATATTGACAGAAGTATGACCGAAATAAGGAAAAGAATTCGGAATGAAACCTTGATTAAAGCAGACTATACACCAGAAAGCGAAAATGAGTTTATTGTTAAATGTCAGGTCCATGAAGATAATTTTTCACTTATTGATTTAGAAATATCTGTTGGTACAAAAAGTGACTGTAATACTATATGCGAAAACTGGAAAAAGTTCTCCAATCAAATATATGGTGAGATACTTGAGAGCTTAATAAAAAGGAGGGAATAATAAAAGGGGCTTATTATAGGCCCCGCTTCTATTATCGATGTAATATTCTTCCGTTCTTATGGTAACACTAACACCTTATTCTCTTTTGACTCCTTATATAATACAAACTTGCTGCCTATAATCTGGACTACCTCAGAGCCAGTAAGATCAGCTGCCTCATTACAAATATCCCTAGTGTCATCCACTGAATTTTTCAGAACTGAAACCTTGATAAGCTCCCTAGCTTCAAGTGCTTCATTAAATTGCTTAACCATATTTTCATTAATTCCGCCTTTGCCTACCTGAAATATAGGCTCAATACTATTAGCTAGACTTCTTAAATAACTGCGCTGTTTTCCTGTTATCATTAATTTCATTCTCCTCCAAAATAATTAAAAAATATAATATTCTCTTTTATTTCATTCCAAGAGGCGTAATAAAAACTCCAGGGCATCGAGCCCTTCAGTTTTTGCCTCTTTCATTCCAAGAGGCGTAATAATAGGGATAGAATAATCTATCCCTTCGTTCACACTTCAACCTCTTTTCGGCTTTTTCTTCTATGAACCTCGTAACTAGGTTGCCCTTTTTTCCAGCCTGTTCTGCTTTTTTCGATAACTTGTGATGTTGCTTCCTGATTCAGTACAAAGTCATTTCTCATGGGGCAAAAATACGCTGCACTGCCGGTTTTACAATTTTCACATTTTAAGCATTCCATAACACTTACTATGACTCCTTCATTTTTATAATAGAGATTATTATATATATATTTTACAACACAAAAAGTATGTTTGTCCAGTAGTTCTTTTTTCCCATATTTGCTTAAAACACTTCTATACCGGCTATAATAAAGCTATTCCAAAAAAACAACTTCCACAGTTATTAGGTCTAAAAGCCTATCAACAAAATTAAAAAACTTCCAAACGAAGGAGCATTAATATCTTATCTTTTGTATTCAAACTCTATGTCATACATTTTCACAGTATCACCTTCATTAATCCCTAAATTCTCAAGAGCATCAACAACTCCCTTTCTTTTAATTGATCTCTGAAAATACTGAAGCGATTCGTAATCGTTAAAATTTGTAGAATTCACCATTTTACTTATCCATTTGCCTTCAACTACAAAAACATCTTCTTCCTTATGAACTTCAAAGGGTTCTTCTTCCTCTGCCGTATACAGTACTTCTTCCTCTGCATCATTAGACAATATAGTATCGGGTATTTCATCAAGTTTTTGAGATACAAAATAAATCAACTCTTTCAGTCCTCCACCCGTTGCTGCAGAAACCGGAAACACCTTATATCCTTTGGCTTCCATCTCGTTAGTAAATATCTTGAGATTTTCATCAGCTCCAGTAACATCCATTTTATTAGCAGCAATTACTTGGTGCCTCTCGAAAAGCCTTGGATTGTATTGTTTCAATTCGTTATTTATAATTTCAAAATCCATAAGTGGTTCTCTTCCTTCAGAACCGGATATATCCACAACATGTATAAGCATTCTGGTTCTTTCCACGTGTTTTAAAAACTTATGGCCTAGACCTGTTCCCTCATGCGCGCCTTCAATAAGTCCCGGTATATCCGCCAAAACAAAGCTTTTTCCTGCATCAACACTTACAACTCCAAGGTTTGGTTCTATAGTTGTGAAATGATAGTTTGCAATCTTAGGCTGTGCAGCAGAAACCATAGAAAGAATGGTGGACTTTCCGACATTGGGAAAACCAATAAGTCCTACATCGGCTAAAAGCTTCAATTCTAAAACAGCATAGTATTCCACTCCCGGATCTCCACTCTTAGCAAAATTGGGGACCTGTCTTGTAGGAGTTGCAAAATGCTGGTTTCCGGCACCACCTTTTCCTCCTTTTGCTACAACAACTTCCTTACCAGGAGTAACAAGATCAGCAATTATACGCCCTGTAGTTTCTTCTTTTATTATGGTACCCACAGGAACTTTTATTATCAGGTCTTCAGCACCACGACCGGAACAATTGCTGGCACCGCCATTTTGACCCGATTCTGCTTTGTATTTTCTTTTATAGCGGAAATCCTGCAAGGTTCTCAAACCCTCATCTGCAACAAATATAACATTCCCGCCTCTTCCACCGTCTCCACCATCAGGGCCACCCTTAGCTATGTATTTTTCTCTATGGAACGATACTGCACCATTCCCACCATCTCCGGCTTTTATATAAATTTTTGCGCTATCAATAAACATATTTTCAACTCCATAGTCATGGTTTATTACTAGATTTTTCAAGTCACCTTATATAGTATATCTCATGTATAGTATATCTCATATATAAAATTAAAATCCCGGTATATACCGGGATTTTTTTTAAAACTTATAAGACTTCTGTTTGTCAAAATAGGATTTTTAAAAAACAGTTATATTTTCATTAAGCTGAAACAATACTAACCTGTTTTCTATCCTTACCTAATCTTGAGAACTTAACCTTACCGTCTGTCAATGCGAACAATGTATCATCACTGCCTATACCTACATTAACACCAGGATGGATTTTTGTTCCTCTTTGCCTTACAATGATGTTCCCAGCTATAACTGGTTGACCATCACCTCTTTTAACTCCCAGCCTTTTTGAATGACTATCTCGACCGTTTCTGGAGCTTCCCATACCTTTTTTATGTGCAAAAAGTTGTAAATCAACTCTTATCATCGGTTACACCTCCTCATCTAACACCGATACATAATCTTCATAGGTTAATTGTAATTGTCTAAAACCTACAACTATGGTTTCAAGTATTATTCTGACTTTTTCCTTTAGCTCAGGTGAAATGTCAGTCGGCACGGAACAAATCATATAACCGTCCTCTATACCGTAATTCTTAATTCCAACCAATTCTTCAAGTGCATTTATGCCGTTATATGCAACTGTGGATACTGCAGAACAAATTATGTCCCTACCTGCTTCAGCAAATCCTGCATGTCCCTCAACTATATACTGCCAAATAAATCCACTTTTATCCCTTACTATATTTATAGTAATCATTATCAACCGTTACCTTAAGCGTTAATCTTTTCGATTTGTACTTTTGTATAAGGCTGTCTGTGACCATTCTTTCTCCTATAGCCTTTCTTAGGCTTATACTTGAAAACAATGATTTTCTTATCTTTACCATGGCTCAGCACTTTAGCTTGAACAGTTGCACTTGAAACATAAGGCACTCCAAAATCCACCTTATCATCATTTGAAACTGCTACAACCTTGTCAAAAGTCACAGAAGCACCTTCGTCTTGAGCTAATTTCTCAATAAAAACAACTTCACCCTCTTGAACCTTGTACTGCTTTCCACCTGTCTCGATAATTGCGTACATACTATACACCTCCCTACCCAGTCTCGCCAGCAAAGGCAGCAGTTAGAAAAATCTATTTACTGCATTTTAAGGCCTATACCGTGCGGCTACCACGCAATTCTATCATAATAATGAGTCTATGTCAATCTCCTTTATTTTCATATCCTGATTTTTGACCTCTTCCGACTCTTTTATCACAATCTTTTTATTGAAAGTACTTTCAATTCTTCTAAGATTTTCCCCATTCTCACCTAGCAAAACCTTTGCAACCGAGGGATGTACATCCACTTGAATTGCATTTGCAATAGTTTTTGTGAAATATTTGCTTATCTCTTTCTCGACATTTCGAGCAATTGATTCAGGTGAAAGTATCTTACCTGTACCATCACAGAGAGGGCAATCATATAATACAGTAGAGGCTAAACCCTCTCTCACCTTTTTTCTTGTCATTTCTATCAGACCAAGTCCTGTCATTCCAACAACGGTTGTCTTCGTCCGATCCTTTTTTAGTACTTGCCTTAGTGTGTCAATAATCTGTTTTTGATGTTCTATTTCGTGCATGTCAATAAAGTCAATTATTATTATACCGCCAATATCTCTAAGTCTGAGCTGTTTGGCAATCTCCTTGGCAGCATCTATATTTGTCCTCAGAACAGTGTCTTCAAGATTATTGTTTCCAACATACTTTCCTGTATTTACATCCACAACCGTAAGTGCTTCGGTTCTTTCAATAATTAGATATCCTCCACACTTGAGCCACACCTTTTTTGCGAGAGCTCTTGCTATCATAGAATCTATCTGGAAATGTTCGTATAAATCAATGTTTTTGTTAAAACATTCCACTCTAAGTTTCAGAGCCGGCGATGACATCTCAACAAGCTCAAGCACTTTATTGTATTCCTGCCTGTCATTGATAATAAATTTGTCAATATTCCAGGTGAACATATCCCTTACAGCTCTGTAAATAATATTTAAATCTTTGTGAATACACCTAGGTACAGGACCGCTATGTTCACTTTTCTTTATCTTCTCCCACAACTTAACCAAGAAATTAATATCATTTTTGAAGTCCTCTTCCCTTTTCCCCTCAGAAACTGTTCTGACAATCAAACCCATATTTTTGGGTTTTACCTTCTCAGCTATCTTCTTTAGCTTTGCCCGTTCATCTTCATCTTCTATTCTTCTTGATATACCGATATAATCGGCGTTAGGAAGAAGGACAAGCTGCCTCCCGGGAAGGGTTATATGGGTAGTAACCCTCGGACCTTTAGTACCTATTGGTTCTTTTGTGACTTGTACCGTTATTTCCTGACCTGGTCGCAATATCTCTTCAATGTTATAACCCTTCATATCGTTATACATTTCTTCTTCATCTTCAGAGAATTCTTTTTGTGACACAGCGTCTCCAACATATAAAAAAGCATTTTTTTCAAACCCGATATCTATAAAAGCTGCCTGCATACCGGGTAAAACGCTGCTCACTTTTCCTCTGTAAATATTTCCGGCCAGTCTTTCTGAATCATTTCTTTCAATAAATACTTCTACAAGATCTTTGTCTTCTAAAAGTGCAACTCTTTTCTCGTTCAGACCCACATCTACAATTATCTCACTAACCATATTCCCACCTCATATAGCTAATAATTCGTTATCAAGAGGGTTCAGTGTTCTTTCCCCTTTATCAATATAAAGACCTACGCGATGTACCTTTAAAACATCCAAATCAAAGCCTGTCTTTTCGCCAAAGGCTTTTAAAGCAAATTCCGGCTTTAGATTTGCCATACTGCCAGCACTAAGAAGTAAAGAAAAAACGTAATAACCTTTTAACTCCTTTACTTCCTTTAAATCGTAAAAATCCTTTAATTTATCTATATACTCAAAAAGAGCTATATTCGGAGTTTGTATATCCTTATTTCCCTCAATAGTAATACTTCCATTTTCTATATAGCTTGTACTGAATTCATGAATCATAGGTCTTATATTAACATCTTTAACTTTTCCTTTACTTTCCTTTTTAATAATAAGCTCACTATTATCCAAAAAACGTAGTATATTTTCATTAACTTCGTCCATCTTAGGATTTTGATCTATTGCAACCAAAACCTCATAAGACGCCTTAGAAATTGACGCCATAATATTAGATTTTGATGCCCTTATTTTAGCATCTAAAAGCTTTAACCCTTCCGGAAGCTGCTTATTTAAAATTTCAGCAAATTGTCCTGGTTCCATATCTTCACTAAGCTCAAAATCCACATACTCTGAACTACTAGTCACTCCCACCGATAAAGGCAGTCCAAATACAATCTGTGGATGAGGATTAAACCCTTGAGAATAGTAAATGGGTATCCTAGCAC
>CAYXPB010000002.1:0-55776 GCA_964466645.1 uncultured Acetivibrio sp.
TTTTTATTTATTTGAAAAGCTTTTTGACCAATTTATTTTTTGGAATCACCTAAATCAAAAACAGTAGTAGTAGGTTCACCAACGATAGGGAATGACATTCTACATTCTGTTGCTGCATTTACACATTATACCAAACTAATGAAATTTAAGAACAAGAAGGCTGCTGCATTTGGGTGTTATGGTTGGAGTGGTGAATCCGTTAAAGTGCTTAATAAGCATATGCAAGATGCAGGGTTTGAAGTCATTGGAGGAGGTTATCGGAATTTATGGAATGCTGATGAAGAAGCAAAAAGGTCAGCGGTAGAATTTGGGAAAACAATTGCTAAAGCATAGGGTTAAAGAAAGCTAAGACTCCTCGAAGTCTTAGCTTTCTTAATGACCGTTATATCAATCTCTATAATTTAGTCCAAAATGGCACTTCAAACACATTAGACTTCTTGTTTCGTTGTGCCAGTAAACCATGTACATAGGCTCTCTACATATAGGGCATAAAGTATCTGTTTTTTTATGAAAAACGTGAATAGTTGCCGGCATAATTCCTCCTTGATATTTTTACCCTATAATTATCTGTAGAAATCAAAAAACTATCCATTGTTGTTATTTGGTTGTTGTTCAATTATTATAACCGTACTACCGGTAGGTTCAAATCCGGTCTCGGAGGCAAGATACAATGTAATGGTATGCTCACCAACCATAGTTAAGTTGACATTATTCCAAATAAGTGCGTTGGAAAAGGCGTTTCCTGTAACTTCTACGCAATTAATGTTAGTTTCGTGCATTGTTTCATTCATAGGATTAGTTATTCTATATTTGAAGTTAACTAGACCATTAGGCACATTGAAAACTGTAGTATAAGTAACAAAGGACATTACAATGGGAGGCGCCTTAAAAAACGGATTAAAAAGAAGATCACGCCCATGAAGTTTTGTAAGTTCGTCAAATACATGAATGTTAACAATTGCCGGTGAAATACTTAATATGACAATCCCCACCCTTACTAAATTTACTTTTATTTTTATATATTTCTAAAATAAAATCATTCTCACGATTTATCATAGATATTAAATATTCTACTTTATTTTGGCTATTTATTCAATAAGGTGATTCCAAAAAAATAACTGGTCAATTGCTATTTCAAAAAAATCTGATTTGATGGGCTTTGTGACTTAAATATTGTATAGGTTATTTTTTGAAATGGCCTAAGTAATATTAGCCTAGGCTAAAATATAAATTGCTTTGAAAGTACTTATGTATTAAAATGTTTATCAAGAAACATATGGACAGAAAAGAGAAAATTGACAGCAACTATTATTAATACAATCTTGAAATGAGGTGCAGATATGATTAAACGTGCTAATGAGATGGTTAAAGAGATTAAAGAGCAAATGAGAGGCGGAAAAGGTTCAGTTGAAATTCTTCACATTTTTCAACAGGAGGAGCTTAAGGGGAAAGCCAGACTTTGTGCAAAAATTACAATAGGTCCTGGTTCGTCCATAGGACTTCATCAACATGACAATGAAGAGGAAATATTTTATGTTGTGCAAGGTAATGGAACTATAAACGACAATGGAACATTAAGTGAAGTGAAAGCAGGTGATGCAATTATTACTGGGAACGGAGGATCACATGCTGTAGAAAATACTGGAGAGAGTCCTTTAGAAATGATTGCAGTTATTTTGCTTTACTAAGGTTGCTTTTTTAAAATGATCTAAAGGTGATTTTAAGCAGTTGATGATACTATTAAAGATAGTTGCAGCTTTAGGCAGCAACTATCTTTAATAGTTTGTCTATAATCTTATCAATATTGTTAAGGTCAAATTCTATAGGTATAATACCTGGGATAGTAGGTAGCAAATACTTTAGTTCGAAAATGATGCTATCTTTTTTTCGGACAAGTTCCTCATAGCTATGAAATTCTGATCCTTCTCGTATTTGATGCAAGGCTCTTACGCTTAGTTCCTGTTCCCAATTAATAATCTTTTCTCTTATAAATCTATTCTCAATGGATAGACTTGATATTTCTTCATTGAGCTTAGTGATTATGTTTTTTAGGTTTTTTTTCATAAAGTGCATTTTAAAAGGAAAAGTGACTTTTTTTATTTCAGAACTGTCTTTTATGAAATCATACCATTCATTAAGTTTAGTTGTTATATTCATATTAATTTCTTTCATTCTCTCTAAGTTGGCTTTAAAGCTTTCAATATCGCTTTCAATTTCAAATTTGGAAGAATTGAATATCTTTTCATAAAAAGCATCGGAGTTGCCTTCGATTCCTGAAGATAGGCATTTTAGCTGTTTGTGGATATCACTTAATTCATTTAATAGTGTAAGTACAAATTCCGACCTTCTTTGTATATTGCTATCTTTCATTTAATCACCTCTATATTCTTTCAAATACTTAGAAGATACCCATCCTGATAATCCATCAGTTGTAGTTATTTTGTACCATATTCCCTTTTCGTCTTCTTTAGTCACGACTGATTCAAAGGGAAGCTGCAGCACACTTTTAGAAGCTGCAGCGGGTTCTTCTCTGAGATTGAGTCCTGTTTGAGCAATAACTATGTATTTATGCTCATCAATATGTTCAGGTTCAGTGATTGGTTCGGCATCGGTTTGAGCCACAACAGCTTGAGGAGTTGTGCTTATATCAAGTAGCTCGTTTATTTCCTCCCAAGCATAGGAAATAATTTCTTTAGTAGCATAGAGGGCTTTAGCTTGTTCATCCATTAGGTCGAGGCCTATGTATTTATAAGTAAGAGCTTTGCCGGAGGGGAAAAAACAAAAAAAGCAGTAGATAACGGCAAGGCCTATTAATGACAGCCTTTTGTGTTGAATAATAAATCGTATTGGTGCAAATATAATATAAGCAATAGATAGCAATAGTCTTTTTATACGTTCGGCTAAACTTATTTTTTCTTCATAAGAGTCTTCATAAGGTGTTTTATTATAAGAGTCTCTGAGTAATTGAAATTCCGATGATTGTGAATTTGTGGGAGAGTATTTGTGAACCGGCGAAATAGTTAGGTCGGATATGTTGTCGTTTTGAGTATAATTGTATTGTCTTTTAGCTTTTAGTGATGTCTTCAATTTGTGTATATAGCCAATTAATGTTTTAAATATGTATATTAATCCTCCTAAAATAAAGCCAGTTGTTAGCCTAAGTCCTCTAAACAAGAGAAAAGGAAGCTTAATAAGTAAGGCTTTAAGATCGGCTATTATATCTTGTGAATACTGACCGAACCACTCCTTTACAGAGAAGGGAAGGTCAATTTCGATATCCCTGCTACTTCTGATATCTGTACTCTCAATATTCAATTCTGTATTTAACATTGAAGAGGTAAAGTCAAATCTTAAGGAAGGTAAAGTATCTTTGATAATTACCTTAAACACATCCGCAAATCTTTCCTTACCGGAATAATTATTTAAATACTTGCCGGTTATGAACAAATCTGTATTCCAATGATCACTTACTACTTTAATTGTCCATGCTGCAAGCTCCTTATTTTCTGAACTTTCAAGCGGATCATCAAGCAGCTCCTTTAGTGCAACTAAAGAGTCCTTAAGCCTTAATTCATTTACTCTAATTATGGATAATCTTCTTATATATTCATCCGGATTATTTAAATAAGGAGTTAGTTCTTTAATTGTACTTAGCTTTTTTATAATCTTTTCAGTATCTCTTTCAATCTGATACCAGTCAGGATATGTTTCAACCGACATATTTAAAGTGCTCATCTTTTTCACCTCTCTTGTGGTGATGTGGAAAAAATCTTTCTAAATATATCATATCATGGTTTTGCGGGGAATTATGTAGATAATATCTACTAACTTATAACTAGTAAATATGGTTCATTTATAGTCTTTTGAACATAGTACAGAACTAGGTCGTTTTATATGCAGAGTTTAGGATTAGGCCATTTCAAAAAATAACCTATTCAGTATTAGGTCACAAAGCCAATCATGGAAGCTTTAAACTTCCAAACATAGGGGATTGTTCTGCAATGCAAAAAATGTAAATCGAATTTTTAAAAAAGGCAATGGGACCCGTTGTTTTTTTTGAATCATCTCATACGAAAAAGTACAAAAGTTTAATATTGTATTTATTACTATGGTAGATTTGTTAAATTTATTTATTTATTTTGTGAAATATTGAGTCAATGGAGAGATAATTAACATATTTTATATTAGATTTATTTTATTATTTCCGAAATATGATATAATTTAATTGTTAGGTGATTTGTAAAATAACTTGATCAATTTTTCGAAATGACCTAATGGCTATTCTTTATTTGTTGTATAGTAATGGATTCTATAGTTAAAGCAAAGTTTATACAAATTTACAGGAATAGGAGCGATATCTATTGAAAAAAACATTCGTTCTTGATACTAATGTATTACTGCAAACTCCCTTCGCGTTATATTCGTTTGGTGACAATAGGATAGTAATTCCAGAGGTAGTTCTAGAGGAATTGGATAAATTCAAAAAGGACAATTCAGAACTAGGGGCAAATGCACGCCATGCAGCAAGGATATTGGATGATTTAAGGTTAAAAGGAGATCTTAGTAAAGGAGTTGCATTAGAGAACGGAGGAGAATTAAGAGTTGAGTTGAATTGTAATAATGTACAATTACCTGTCGGTTGGTCGGATTTAAACAATGATAATAGGATTTTAAAGGTATGCAAGGGGCTAATTGAAAAAGGTGAAAGCGTTTTTTTGGTAACAAAAGATGTTTTTGAAAGAATAAAAGCCGATGTCATAGGGATTGTGGCACAGGACTTTTTTGCTGAACAGGTGCCTGAATATAAAGAACAATATCAAGGAAGGCTCGATGTGTATGCAAAGGAGGAAAAAATTAACGAATTTTACAACAAGGGTTCTTTAAATGTTGAAGATATATTTTGTTTTAATTGTGACTACTCAAAGCAGGAGTGTCCAGAATTGGTTATAAACCAGTTTTTGATAATCCACTCTTCCGTTAACGAAAAGCAAACAGCTTTAGGTAAGTTTGATGGTAAAAGAATTGTGCCGTTAAGGTTTTTACAGGAAAGGCCTTTTGGTGTTACACCAAGGAATGCAGGACAGAAATTTATGCAGGAAGCTCTCATGATAGACGCTGATAAGGCGCCTCTTGTAATTGTGAAAGGACCGGCAGGAACTGCAAAGACTTTCTACTCTCTAGCTGTCGGATTGCATAAGATTATGGGCGAGCAAAGCAAGTTGTACAGGAAAATACTCGTATGCAGGCCTAATGTTCGCTTAGATGAGGATATAGGATTCTTGCCGGGTACAGAGCAGGACAAAATTGCTCCCTTCCTTAGGCCTGTAATAGATAATCTTGAAGTGTTGATAGATAATGATGAAAATGAAAGATACAGCAGTGAAAAGGAGTTAAAAGACAAAGTAGATGAGCTTTTTGATAGGAAAATAATCAATACTGAGGCAATTGCTTTTATACGTGGACGTTCTATAGTGAAGCAGTGGGTTGTTATTGATGAAGCTCAGAATCTTACACCCAAACAGGTTAAAGGTATAATAACGCGTGCTGGAAAAGGAACGAAGATAATTTTAATTGGAGATCCGGAACAGATTGACCATCCATTTCTCGATATCAGAACAAACGGGTTGTGTTATGCTTCAGAGAGGATGAAGGGAAGTTCGCTGTGTTATCAGATTACTTTAACGGATGAAGAGTGTGAACGTTCTGATTTAGCTTATGAAAGTGCAAAAAGAATGTAAAGAAGATATACCTTAAAAAACATATTATGCTTTAAAAAGTAAAAAATCTCGGGGGCTTTTTAATGCCCCCGAAGTTTTTATACTTCTTTAGACCATTTCAAAAAATAACCTATACAATATTTTAGTCACAAAGCCCACCATGAAAGCTTAAAAGCTTTCAAACAGAGGAACATTATTTTACAGTGCAAAAAGTATAAATCAATTTTTTTGAAATGGCGATTGACCAGTTATTTTTTTGGAATCACCTAAAAACATTATAGATTTATTAAAAGAAGGAATTTTTCAAAAAATGACGAATAATATTAATCTTATAATTAGCTTATATTACCAACAAAAAAACCGAGGTAAGTTCATGACAAATAATATAAAAAAATCGATATTGCGTATACTATGAATATAATAATTACACAGATGATTAAGAGCAAAACATGCAGTTGCTTGCTTTATGCTTGGAGGAGATTAATATGCGAGTTTTAATGCTATCGTGGGAATATCCGCCTAGAATAGTTGGCGGAATATCCAGAGTTGTTCATGGTTTGGCCCGAAAAATTGCATCAGAGGGAAATGAAGTTCATGTTATAACATGCTGGGAGATGGGAACAAAAGAACTGGAGAAAGATGAAAATGTTTATGTCCACAGACTTCACTCATATAATGTGGCTGCAAATAATTTTGTGGATTGGGTTCTTCAGCTTAATTATGTGCTAATAGAATATGGAGCCAAATTAATTAATGAAACGGGAAAATTTGATATAATTCATGCTCACGACTGGATAGTTGCATTTGCTGCAAGAGCCTTAAAGCATTCATATACAATACCTATGGTTGCAACAATACACGCAACTGAGCATGGTAGAAACTGTGGGATACATAGCGATACTCAAAGTTACATTAATAATGTTGAGTGGTGGCTTGCATACGAATCATGGAAACTTATAGTAAATAGCGGATATATGAAAAATGAAGTAAAGCACGTTTTTAGTATACCGGATGATAAGATATATATTATCCCTAATGGTGTTAATTTGAATAAATTTGATGGCTATGAAAAGGATATAGAATTTAGAAGAAGGTATGCTTCAGATAATGAAAAAATAGTTTTCTTTGTTGGAAGACTTGTAAACGAAAAGGGAGTACATGTTTTAATTGATGCTGTTCCAAAGACTCTTCACTATTATAATGATACAAAGTTTATTATAGCCGGAAAGGGTCCTGAGATAGATCACTTAAAGTATATGTCATATCAAAGAGGTATAGCCCATAAAGTCTGTTTCACAGGTTATATTTGTGAGGACGATCTTAAAAAGCTATACAAATGTGCTGATGTAGCAGTGTTTCCTAGTCTTTATGAACCGTTTGGTATTGTTGCATTAGAGGGAATGGTAGCAAATGTACCTGTCGTGGTATCCGAGGCAGGTGGTCTTGCAGAGATAGTTGAACACGGTGTGGATGGAATGAAGTCTTATACGGGTAATGCCAATTCTCTTGCCGACAGTATATTAGAGATATTGCATAATCCCGATAAAGCTGAAAAAATGAAGAAAAGAGCCCATGAGAAGGTTAATACCATATATAACTGGGATGTAATTGCCAAACAGACCCTTAAAGTTTATAACGACATTATACAAGAGGCAAAGAGAATAGATTGGAAACTGCCTAGTATAAAGGAAGAATTAAATAATTTGTAGAGGTTATTTTTTGAAATAGCCTCAGATATAAGATATATAAATAAATTATTGTTTTTATACTAGAAAAATGTGCTATAATATAAAGGTTGTATATAAAATATACTTGGTATTTTGATTATAATACGCTTTAAAAAGCGTGAATAAATAGAGCATAAAAATAAATTGTTTTGATTGGCCGTTTTTTGATAGTTTTTTTGAAATGGCCTAATATGAGCGGATTAAAAAAATTTAATACTGTTGTAAAAACTATATATTTTGTTTTTATCATTGGCCTTGAAGAGAATATTAATGATCCTTGACTTGATTTTGGTTACAGGAAACTAAAGTAATTCTTAGGCTTTGTTTCTGCGTGCGGGAATTAAAAAGGTCTGACTTTAAAAACTAAAATGGAATAAATAATTTATAGAAGAAATTAGAAGAAGGCGGAGGTTTGATTGTGGCTAAGAAGAAGAAAAAACTAAAGATAATTCCACTAGGGGGAATGGGGGAAATCGGCAAAAACATAACGGTTTTTGAATATGACGAGGATATGTTTATTGTCGATTGCGGAGTGGCTTTTCCTGAAGATGATATGTTAGGAATAGACCTTGTTATTCCCGATGTGACCTATATCTCAAAAAATGCCGAGAAAGTTAAAGGAATAGTGGTTACCCATGGGCATGAAGATCATATAGGGGCGCTACCTTATATATTGAAGGATTTAAAGGTGCCGGTTTATGGAACAAGGTTAACACTAGGACTTTTAGAACAAAAACTTGAAGAACATGGAATTTTAAAGGATGTAGAGCTAAGGGTGGTTAAGCCAACGGATATTATAAACCTTGGTTGCTTCAAAGTGGAGTTTATTTGTTCAACTCATAGTATTGCAGATTCTGTGGCTCTTGCAATAAAGACCCCTGTTGGAACTGTGGTTCATACCGGAGACTTTAAAATTGACTATACCCCTATTCAGGGAGACCCTATGGATTTGGCGAGATTGGCGGAATTGGGCAATAAGGGTGTTCTGCTACTAATGAGTGATAGTACCAATGTTGAACGTCCAGGTTACACAATGTCTGAGAGAACCGTAGGAGAAACCTTTGAAGAAATATTTATGAATGCAAAAAGAAGGATACTTATTGCAACCTTTGCTTCAAATGTTCATAGAATTCAACAGGTTGTAAATGCAGCTATCAAGTTTGACAGGAAAATTGCCATTTGTGGCAGAAGTATGATAAATGTTGCAAAAGTTGCTATGAATTTGGGATATCTTAATATGCCGGAAGGAATGCTTATTGATATTGATCAGATTACAAAATATCCTGAAGGAAAACTGGTTATCATTACCACAGGAAGTCAGGGTGAACCTATGTCAGCGCTAGCTAGGATGGCAGCTGGTGATCATAAAAAGGTGGAGATTGTGCCCGGTGATCTCGTGATTATTTCAGCAAGTCCTATACCCGGAAACGAAAAGACAATTTCAAAAGTTATCAACGAGCTTTTCCGAAAAGGTGCAGAAGTTATATATGAAGCTTTGGCGGAAATTCACGTTTCAGGACATGCGTGTCAGGAGGAGTTAAAGCTGATTTACAGCCTTATAAAGCCAAAGTTTTTTGTTCCTGTACATGGAGAGTTCAGGCATCTTAAACGTCACGCAAACCTTGTAAATGAATTGGGAATGCCGTCAGAAAACATTTTTATTATGGATATAGGTAAGGTTATGGAACTTACGGATGATTCAGCCCGTATTAATGGAAGTGTTACGTCGGGAAGAGTACTAGTAGATGGCCTAGGAGTAGGAGATGTAGGAAATATCGTGCTGAGGGATAGAAAGCACCTTTCTCAAGATGGACTTATAGTCATTGTTATAACCATCGAAGGAGATACAGGAAATGTTGTTGCTGGACCGGATATTATTTCGAGAGGATTTGTATATGTCCGGGAATCGGAAGACTTGATGGAACAGATAAAGGAAGTTAGCCGAATGGCTCTTCAAAGATGTGAGGAAAAGAGAAAGAATGATTGGTCTACTAAAAAGAGTATAATTAGAGATGCACTAAGAGACTATTTGTTTGAAAAGACAAAAAGGCGTCCAATGATTCTTCCGATTATTATGGAAGTTTAACACATACTTTAACCTTTACAGGCTGTTGGCAGTTTGTAAAGGTTAAAGTATTTAAGAGAGTAGATGTTAGATCATTTGAGACGCTGTAAAAATGATTGGAGGGGTAGAAATGATAATTATCGGTGAGAAGATAAACAGCAAAACACCTGCCGTTAAAGCTGCTATTGAAAGAAAAGATTCACTATATATACAGGATCTTGCCAAAAGACAGTATGAAGAGGGAGCAACTTATATAGATGTTAATGCAGATGTCTTTGAAGACCAACCAGAAATGCTTGAGTGGCTTGTCAGCACTATTTCTGATATTATCGATGCACCTTTTTCAATCGATTCTCAAAATGCCTCAGCGATAGAAAAAGCCTTGAAAATCAATAGAAATGCAAAGCCTATTATAAACTCCATAACTGGTGAGAAGGAAAAATTTAATTCTATACTACCTATTGTAGTTAATTATAATACAAGTGTAATAGCATTATGTATGGATGATACAGGTATGCCGGAGACGATGGAGGAGAGGCTTTCTATTACCGATAATCTTATATCGAGACTTACAAAGGAAGGTGTAAGGTTTGAGGATATTTACATAGATCCCTTCGTAAGGCCTGTAGGTACAGGTAGTTATAATGGCTCAATAGCTCTTGAGACCTTTACAAAAATCAGAAGAGAGTTTCCTGGTATTCATATTGCATGTGGCATAAGCAATATATCTTATGGAATACCCGCTAGAAAGCTTATGAATCAAGCTTTTTTAGTATCGGCTATGGTATGCGGAGCAGACACGGTTATACTTGATCCTCTAGATACGAAATTAATGTCACTTCTTTATGCAACAGAAACTCTTACGGGAAATGATGAGTTTTGTATGAAGTATCAGATGAAATTTAGAGAAGGTATGCTGGATTTCTAATTTTGGGAGGCTTGATTTATGGGTAATGGATTTTTGATGTCTCAAGTGAGAAGAACTAATAGAAATTTGTTTGTGACAAACTTTCTACTTTTGCTTTCGATTATTGTGTTTTTTTTATTTAATATGAATTACTTGTATAATGTTTTTAATGGTCCGTTTGAGGCAGACTATAATTGGTTAGGATCAATAACCGACCCAGCTTTGGAAAAAAAGAATTTTATTAAGTTCAAAAGCGAAGAAGTATATGATATTGATTTTCACGATGTAATCGAAGAATATGACAGGTATACAAAAGAAGTTTATGAGACCACTATTGAAACCGATTACTTACTTGTGGGGATAGATAAAAAGCTTATTGTTGTGAATGTCCCACATGGAATTAGAGGTTCGACTTTTACTGGCCAAATTAAGGAACTTCCTAAGGAGATAAAAGATTATGTTACTGAAGTTATGCTTGAAGGAGGTTATTCAAGTAGCGAAATTACCGAAGAATTTCAGTCGATTTTAGTTGATGGTGGTTCGGAGAGTTTTAAAACTACCGGATATGTAATGGTTGGGATTGGTTTGGTATTATCGATTTTGGCACTTTTGAGTTTGTCAAAGTATGTGAAAAGGAATTCCGATCCATATTTACATCCGATTTTTAAGCGTTTATCGGCGTATGGTAATACTGAAGATGTAGCAAAAGATTTGGAGAATGAGTTGGAACATGGGAATGTTACAACGTTAGAGAAATTGATAATAACAGATAATTGGGTAATTTGCACGAATGGATTTTCACTTTCAATTTTGAGAATAAGTGATTTGATATGGCTCTATAAGAGAATTAATACCCGTAGATTCAACCTTATCCCTGTGGGAAAGAACTTTGAGGTTGTAAACAATAACAAACGTAAAGGGTCAATAGGATTTAAGGTAAGACATGAGGAAACTGCCGATAGATATTTGGAGGAACTACATAAAAGAGCTCCTTGGATTGCTTTTGGTTATAATGAAGAGTATAGGGGTTTGTGGTCTAAAAACTTGAGTCAGTTTGTCGAGAATATCGAAAAAAGAAAAGTACAGATATTAAGTTATACTACAAATGAGCAAGAAGATAGTCAAGAGGTTTATGATACAGGAAATGTAGGGTTATAGAGTTATTTAATTACAACAACATTTTGGGTAAACTCTTGTCCGGCTTTTCGATAAAAAGGATTTTGATAACCTAAAACATACATATCTGTGGCAGAAGACTCAAGTTCAAGCATCCTTCTTAATAGTGGATTGCACGATTTTGAGAAATTAGCGGTTTTAGTTATAACAGGAAGGTGAGTGATTTTATTGATATTAGATAAAAGCTGCCTTCCTTTATTATTTAGTCCTAAAACTCTTGCGTACTGAGGCCCGCCGAATTTGTTGAAGGTATCAAGCTCCATTGATGTAAGACCTGTCATTAGACTTGTAAGAATCCTTTGAACCCTTGTCCTTGTATATCTTTTGGTAGAAATTTTCTCAATAAGCTCATCTAATGTACCAGAGGCTTCTGCAGCATTCTTTATCCGGTTTTCCATTCCTTCTGAAACATAGGGTAGCTGTTTTATTTCTTCCCTGGTCATTCTACGGATACTTGAAAGGATTGATAATTCATAAATATTTGAATATACAGGGCCTCTTCCTGCATTAAATTCATCCTCTAGGATGTTTAGGCAATTAGGTGGCAGAACAATATCTAATTGATTCTTATCTGTTCGAATATATTTTCTGATGGATGTAGCACTTGAAATGCTACCGGTGATTTCCTCCGACTTATAAGCATTATTTATGCGTTTTATGGAAAGGGGAGTTATTCTGCTTTTAAGCCTTTTTATTGCTTTGATGTATTCAATGCCCAATATATTGTTTGAAGATCCGATAACAGCTTCAAAGTCAGATGTATTAGTACCTTTTTCCGATAAATATCTTTTTAGTGCTATTTCTCTTGATGCAGGAAAGGATTTTCCCTTGCCCAACTCTTGTTTTAAGATCTTTTTATAGCTTTCAGGTTCCTTGAGCAAAATTTCCGCTATAATGCTAAAAGTATCTATATCAGCAGCTTCACTTCCAAAACATAAATAATCTACAACACCAATGTCATTAAGGATTTTAACAGCTCCATAAGCAAAAAACTCAGCACTTGACATGGCGTAGGGAACGGGAAGTTCAATAACCAAATCAACTCCACATTGCAAAGCCATTTTTGTCCGAGCCCATTTGTTTACAATTGCAGGTTCTCCCCTTTGTATAAAGTTTCCACTCATTACACAAATAACAAAATCCGCATTACACAAACTTTTAGCTTGCTCAAGGTGATACAAATGACCGTTGTGAAATGGGTTATATTCAACTATTAGGCCTAATACTCGCATAAAAAATTCCTTTCAATAGCGTATGCTATATGCTTTTTGAAAAACATTCTACATTCATTTCTTTTTCATTTCTTTTTCTTTTTAAGAAGTCACATCTATTTTTTGATAGTAGAATTCTTTCTTTAAAATACTGATCGAGTTCAATACAATGAACTTATCGCCCTTCGGGAGAACTTTCTAAATGCAAATTCCTATACAATTAAATTCCTTTACAGGATACTTGTATATTATAACCTATGTAGCATTTTTTTAGAATTATCAAATTTCTTATTTCTAGAAAAGGTATTTCATTTGTAGCTTTGCAGATATAAAAAATAAATCTTGTATTCATGGAGATAATAATCAAATAAACATTCATTGTTTAATTTTTCTAAAATATATCAAATTGTAAATTATTTTATGAAAGGGAGAAAAGCTATATGGAAAATACAGTGGTAAACGAGTTGAATGCAATTTTAAAAGGAGAGCACATGGCTATTGAATCTTATGATAAATTTATCCATGCTGTAGAAGATGATAACGTCAGACAACAATTTCATGAAATACTTGATGATCACAAAAAACATGCAAGTTTATTGGAAAACAGAATAAAAGACTTAGGTGGAGAGCCTAAGGAGAATCTTGGTTTTGCAGGAATTATGGCTAATGCTAAAATAGCTATGAAGACTATGGGAGATAAGAAAGCTATAGATGTTGTTAAACAGGCCTATGACGGTGAAGATAAAGGTATAGCTATGGTAGAAGAAATTATAAAAGGCGACCTTGATGATGAAAGTGCTAAGTTAATGAATGGTATCTTAACAAAGGAGCATGACCATTTGAGGAATATGAATAACATGATAGCAGAGTTGGAAAGATTGAACTAGTGATCTCCTTTGAAAAATTGGTATATGGAAAGTGTTAATATAAAAGTATAGGAATTTGCATTTAGAAAGTTCGCCCGATAGGGAGATAAGTTCAAAGGGGCAGTACTTGGGAAAAATTCAAGTACTGCCCTTCCCTTTTTTTAACAGTAATTGGTTAACCCTATTTCTCATTTTCCTTAGCCACTTTTTCAACACTTTCGGTGTTTGATATTGCAATTCGTCCTTTTATATCAGTGAGGTACATATTGTTTTCGTTGACAACTTTTTCAAGTTCGTAGATTGAGTAATCAAGCTTACTTACAAGATCTTGATTTTTAGGATCTATTGTATTTTTGTATATTGCCCAAGTGGCTTTTAAATTGCCTACATCTTTGCTAGCCTGCTCCCAATTTAATATAGTGGCATTTAGTACAGCATTCCGGATGTAATACCTAATCCGCTTAATTTCGGGCGATGTTGGAGTTTTGTATAGCATATAGAAGTCGGGAATAAATAAATATAAATTATTAGCAGCTAAAAGTGTTTTATTTTTGTCTTTTGTTACAGTAGTAGAGGTTAAACTGTTTAAGGCATTATCAAAATTGTCAATTAATTCTCTACGTGCATTCTTTTTAGTAGCAGAGGGAATGTATCCGTTCCATTGGTAATGTAATTTGTTTATGGTAGAAGCGGTTTCCTGCCAAGGGTCTTTAGGTGCAGCAGCCTTTTCTTGGTTGGCTTTGTTATTAGCCTCTTCCGGTTTTTTTTGTTCTTCACTGTTCTGATCATCCTTTTGTTCTTCACCATTTTCTTTATTTTCATCTTTATTTTGTTCTTTGTTATTTTTATCTTCGCTTTCTTGTCCTTCGGACTGACTTGGCTTATCTTGATTTTGTTGTTTTTGTTCTTCTTCATCTTTTGTCGAAGCAGCAGGTCCTTCTAATGCTTTGATTATTTTTTCTATGCTGCTTTCTATATTTTCAAGATCTTTAGGAACCTTGTCCGATTCCTCGTTGCTTTTTACCTGCTCTGCCTGAGCTTCAGGGGGTTGCTTATTTTGATTGCAGCCACAAAGCATAATCATATAGGATATAAGTATTATTAATGATATTTTAGATATGCGTAATTTCAGTTTCATATTATTTTAGCGGCATGTTTTGTGAAAAGTTCAATAAATTATGTAAGGTGTTTTTCAAAAACGTATAGCCGCAAGTACCTCCGTTTCAATTTGTATTTTGGTTTAGGCTCTTCCAAAAAATAACATATGCAATATTTAGGTCACAAGTACCAGCTTACTATTATTATTTCAAAATAATGAATTAAAATACAGTTTACCTTGTCTAAAGCGTAAGAAAAAATTACATAAAGGTTTTTTTCTGTTTCTGTCAAATTTATTATGTGAGTGTTCTATAAGTTTGTCTACTGTAAAATAACCTTTTTTTGTGAAAAGTATTTTGGGTGATCCTAAAAAAATAACTGGTCAATGGGTGTTTCAAAAAAGTTGATTTACATTTTTTGCACTGCAAAATAATGTTCCTCTGTTTGAAAGCTTTTAAGCTTTCATGATTAGGTTGGAATTCTATATGTTGACTAATGAATTTTTTTGAAACACTGTAAAGAATGTGAGACAAAAGAAGAATAGGAAACGCAGCAGACAGGTAATAAAAAAATAGGGGGAAACAGTTAATGAGTATTACTGTAAGTCTTTTTTCAAGGAAGGTTGGAGAAATAAGGGGATTTCTAGAGAAATACTACCAGAGAGAAATTAAATTAGACAGTGATGTTGGACAATGGACCTATATTTACAACAGACCTCTTGAAGCGATTGATATGATCAGTACAGTAATAGACAATAACCACAGGCATAAGATTAATCTTTCCATTCAGGTTGATCAAGGAGATGTACATTTGGTTACCGGAGACAACTGCAATGATATTATAAAGGCACTGCTGCATGTATACTACAAGGATGAAAGTGGATGACAAGTATTAATTTATAAGTTTTAGGTAATACTTTATTAATGAAATACAAATAAGTTTCATTGATAAAGGAGAGCTTTTTATGGAGGAATTTGATATTATTGTAGACAATAGAATGGAACTAGGGTCATCAGGAGCAAGAAAGCTTAAAAGAGAGGGAAGGGTTCCAGGAGTTTTATATCAAGGGAGAGAGAGCGTACCGATTGAAATGGGAGAAGATGAATTAAGACACATACTAGTAGGTAAAATGGAGCAAAATTTAGTGTTGAATGTAAGTTTTGAAAATAGGAGATTTAAGGCAAAGATTAAAGAAGTACAGAGAGAGCCTATCGGTGGAGAAATTCGTCATATTGATTTGATGCCTTTAGAAACAGAGGGTTACATACATTAGGTAAACAAGAATGGTGCTGAAGATTTAGTTCAGCACCATTTTTAATGCATTTCTTAGGTCTAATCATACCGCTGACCAGTTATTTTTTTGAATCACCTAAGTTGATTTATTTATTTAACTGAAATATAATATTTTTAATATAGTTTGTAATGAAAATTGGGGGAATGACGTTTTGAAAACACTGCAACTTGAAGGAATAGAGAAGCTGAATGCTAAGTTTATGGATGAGGCGCAATTAAGGTTAGATAGTCTTACAAAACCTATTGGAAGTTTAGGTAAACTTGAAGAAGTTGTCAAGCGTATTGTGGGCATAACAGGTGAGATGTACCCAAAAGTTGATAAAAAAACCATAATAATAATGTGTGCAGATAATGGTGTTGTTGTGGAAGGTGTAAGTTCTTGCCCTAAAAGTGTAACCTCTTCGGTAACAAGAAATTTTACAAAGGGAATAACTGCTGTAAATGTATTGTCGGGATGTGCTAAAGCAAATATTGCAGTTGTTGATATAGGTGTTGACGATGACCTCGATTGTGAAGGAATCATAAATAGAAAGATTCGAAGGGGAACAGCAAATATTGCAGAAGGACCTGCTATGGATCGGGATGAGGCTATAAGTGCAATAGAAGCAGGTATAGAAATTGTAAAGGATTTGAAGGATAAGGGTGTAAATTTGCTGGGTACCGGAGAAATGGGAATTGGAAATACTACAACAAGTAGTGCGGTATCATCGGTGCTTATGGGAGTGGATGTTGGATTAATGGTAGGAAGAGGCGCGGGACTTAATGATGAAGGACTTGAAAATAAAATAAAGGTAATAATGAAAGCTATAGAAATAAACAGGCCTGATCAAAAGGATCCCATCGACGTATTGGCAAAAGTGGGAGGCCTTGATATAGCAGGTCTTGTCGGATGTTACATAGGTGCTGCGAGATATAGAATACCCATTCTAATTGATGGATTTATTTCTGCAACTGCTGCATTATGTGCAGTTGCCTTAAAGCCTGAAATAAGAAATTTTATGTTTCCATCTCATGGTTCGGCAGAGCTGGGCAGTAAAAAAGTCTTTGAGGCTCTAGGAATGGAACCTTTTTTAAATCTTGAAATGCGCGTGGGTGAGGGTACTGGAGCTGCGATAGCATTTCAGATAATTGATTGTGCTTTTGCAGCATATACTAAAATGGGTACTTTTGGAGATGCACAAATCAAACAATATATTCCCTTATAGAAGGGTTTTACTTAATTTTGAAGAATATTATAGATTGAACTCAATAAGATAAGGAGTGGTTAGATGAACGGTGGCGAAAAAGGAAGAACAGTTTGTAGCTATTGTGGAGAGGAAATATCTTTAGATGCAAAAAGATGTCCTTATTGCGGTAGTGTTCTTAAATTAGAAAAAGGTCTGAATATTGATGAGGTCAAAACTGATAGTTTTAATAATGACGGTTCACCAATGCAGGATAAAGATAGATATTTTTCACAAGGCCGATTTGACAATTCAATAAATACTGATAACAATGCTAGTGATTTTACACAAGAAGAAAAATACAACGACAAAAATAACGGACTGTTTGATAGTAAGGCTAATGAACCGTTGAAGGAAAATAGTGGGCTGTTTGATAGTAACCCAAATGAGCAGCTAAAAGAAAATAGCGGGCTGTTTGATAGTAACCTAAATGAGCAGCTAAAAGAAAATAGCGAACTGTTTGATAATAAGACTAATGAGCAGTTAAAGGAAAATAGCGGATTATTTGGTGTTAATTCCAATGGTCAAGTTGAAGAAAGTATTGATAAAGAGGTAAAATCGGATAATCCCAATCAAATAACAAGAGAACCAAGACCTGTAGATAAACCTGAAATGGGAAAGGTATTAAGTCGAAAGAGCCCCCCTACGGCAAATGTTCCCGGTGCAGGTGCTAGTGTAAAGCCTTCTTTAACTAATGCAAGGAAGGTGTTTATAACGACTGGATGTAATTTTATACCTGGAATAGGTCAATTAGTTGGTGTCATAATAGCAATTGTATTTATGAATTCTGAAGGAGATACGGATAAAAGGTCCTTTGGAGTGGCACTTTTAGTTAGTTCAATTGTTGTTTTTGTGTTATGGGCTATTTCATGTTGTGTTTTGGCAATTGCCTTCTCAGAAGTGTAGTTGGGCATTGGTATCTAAAACATGGAGATAATTTCAAAGATATTTTTTTTTATTGGAAGTTTGGTATGTCACCAAATGCCGGAGCGGACTATACATATTGGTGGAATTCCTCTTCCTCTTTGTGCAAGGGATACGGGAATATATTTAGGTGGGGCTATCGCATTGATATATTGTATTGTCCGTGGAAAACTAAAGTCCGATAAAGTTCCATCAATACGAATAAGTATAATATTGGCTCTATCAACCGTTCCTATGATGATTGATGCCGTTAGCTCGTATATTTCAATAAGGCAAACTGATAATACTGTGAGATTGATGACCGGGATTTTTTTTGGTATGCCGATAGTTCTTTTTCTAATTCCGGCTGCAAATTATAAAGTATATGACACAAATAAATTAAAAGTAGTTGATAGCCATTTTGATTTGCTACTATTGTCTTTTATAAATATTGGCGTAGGCATTATTATTTTAAAATTTGGTATACCCATATGGTGGATAGTATCCACTGCAAGTTTATTAGGTTTAGTGTTTATAATTACAAGACTTGGATATACAATAATAAAATTATTGAATATAGGAAATCCGAAAGGGAGAGTTATTTATGCCCTTGCATTAACCACAATGATTTTTGGGGGCTTGTTTATATTAAAATACTACATATTTGAGTGGTTAAGACTTTGGTGATATTCCTCCAAAAACAACTGTTGACAATAAAATGCTTGTAAGTACTTTTCGAGAAACAAGGTAATTCTAAAAAAATAACTGGTCAATAGCCATTTCAAAATTGTGATTTGCATTTTTTGCACTGTAAAATAATATTCCTCTGTTTGAAAGCTTTTAAGTTTTCATGATGGGTTTTATGCCTTGATTATTGTAGAGGTTATTTTTTTGAAATGGCCTAAGTGGAAAGATTAAGGTGAAAAGAATGATAACAAAAAAGCTTTTGAGAGAAGAAGTTGCCTCTCATAGAAAGAATGAAAATAGGGAAAGTGTGGAAAGTAAGAGTATTGAAATAACTGGAAGGGTTATTGATTTAATACCCTTTATAAAAAGTCAGTCAATAATGTGTTATATGGATTTTAAAAATGAGGTGATGACTCAATATATAATACGTCATTGCTTCGAGCATGGGAAAAGGGTGGTATTGCCTCTTGTCGATAAAATTGACGGTTTAAGGAAGATAGTACCTTACGAGATTATGGATATAGAAAGGGATGTAATACCTGGAACACTTGGTATTTTAGAACCCAAAAAAGATAGAGCAAAAATCATTAATCCGGAAGAAATCGATGTGGTAATTGTACCGGGAGTTGCATTTGACCTATATAAAAATAGGGTGGGGTATGGTGCCGGACTTTATGATAGATTTCTTGAATCGGTTAATACCAGTTGCACTAAAATTGGAATTGCCTTTGAATTTCAGGTATATGATGCTGTTCCTGTTGAAGAACATGACATACCTCTAGATTTTGTTATAACAGAGGAGAGAATTATATAGCAGAAAGGATCAACATTACTGTGAGCAATAAAATAACGGTTACTGGTGCGAATAAGGTTTTCTTTTTTGTAGCGATCATAAATATTGTGTTTTCCCTAATCGTTGAGTTGGTAGATATAGCTTGTAGAGGCTTTCTTGATGACAATATGTTGTTGCTGTTGTTGATGATACAGTTCTATTGTGTTTTATTTCCAGCATTGTTTTATATGATTGGAAATAAAATAAATATTAAGGAGACACTGAGATTTAACAGTCCGGGGATATTGCCTTCATTTTTGATAATATTGATATCAGCACCTGCCTTTTATGCAGCTTCAGCTTTGAATTCAGTTGTTATATATATATTACAGTTTATAGGCCAGGCTCCGGAAGATACAGTAATACCATTACCTCAAAATCTCGGAGAAGTATTTATTTCAATAATTGTAATAGCAGTGGCTCCTTCTGTATGCGAAGAGATTTTGCATAGGGGAATTTTATTAAAAGCATATGAAAACAGGGGAACTATGAAGGCAGTCGTTATTTCGGGTATAATGTTTGGAATTTTTCATTTTGACATTACCAATTTGTTTGGACCGATACTTTTAGGGATATTGTTCGCCTACTATGTGGTAAGGACCAATTCAATATTTGCTGGCGTAATAGCCCATTTTATGAATAATTTTTTGGCTACGGTACTGCAATATTTAACAAAAGATCTGGAAAATGACTTGAGTTTTTACACATTGGAGGATTTAGGCTATACCTTGATGTTTGGCGTAATATGTGCTGCTTTTATTTTTATGCTTTTGATAGGTTTTAATTTGACCACAAAAGGAAAGTATAATGTTAGGTCATCTAGGACTACTATTATAAGCGATGTGCTTTCAATAGTTTCCCATTGGCCTTTAGCTATTGTAATAGTTCTATATACAATGTTTACAGGACTATATTTACTGACTTATTTATAAGCTGTTCCGACATAGTTACTGGATGGATTGTTTTTAGAAATAGTCTAAGCAATACCGATTGGGGGAATAACGTTGGATTTCGATTTTGATTTGAGACTTGTTCAATCCCATAAAATAATACTTACGCCTCAATTAAGGCAAGCTTTCGAAATTCTGAAAATGAACTCGAGAGAACTTACTGAATATATACAAGATGAGTTAGATACTAATCCTGCTTTAGAAGTCAACCCAAGTGAAATTAAAAGCAGGGAAGAAGTTCTGATTCCTATGTATTATGAGGAGGGTTCTAGCGGTACAATTAATGATGAGGATGTTAATGAAGTAATAGATAAATTTTCTGTTGATAGGTCAGCTTCGGTAGTTTCACTTAAAGAACATCTCTTACTTCAGATCCATACTTCCGGTGTTGTGTGTAGAGATATGGAGATCGGTGAATATTTAATTGACAATGTTGACCGTAATGGATATTTGTCTGTAGATATTAGTGAAGTTGCTTCTTTCTTTAACATATCGGCAAAAAGAGTTGAAAGGGTATTAGAACATATACAGACCTTTGATCCATCGGGGGTATGCGCTAGAAATGTGAAAGAGTGTCTTGTTATTCAGCTTATGCAATCAGGTAATAAAGATGGAAATGCTATGAAGGTAATTGAAAATCATCTTGAAGACTTAGCGAATAATAAGATTTTACAAATTGCAAAAAGTGTAGGGATTAGTGTTGAACGCGTGAATCAGATACACGATCTCATACGTTCTTTAGAGCCAAGGCCGGGCCGTGAGTTTTACGAATATGAGGATACAAAGTTTATTGTTCCGGATGTTATTGTAAAAGAAGTTGGTGGAAAGTTTACGGCAATTATAAATGATGAAGCACTGCCCATAATAAATATCAGCAGCTATTACAAAGGGATTTTGCAGGATGATATAAATATTGAAGCAAAAAGGTTTATTCAATCCAAAATAGAGAGTGTTAAGTGGCTGATTAAATGTATTGAGCAGCGAAAGATAACGCTATTTAAAGTAACCGATTGTATTGTTAAGTATCAAAATGAATTCTTTAAGATGGGAAAAGAACATATGAGAGCCCTGACAATGAAGGCTATAGCAAAAGATATAAATATGCATGAGTCTACTGTCAGCAGAACAGTAAACGGCAAATTTCTTCAATGTTCCTGGGGTGTTTTTGATATGAAGTTGTTTTTTCAAGGAAGGGTTTCTTCAAGGACATTAGAAGATATGACAAGTGAGAAAATTAAGTCAAAAATAAAAGAGATAATAGATAAGGAGAATAAAAAATCTCCGCTAAAGGACAACGAAATTGTAAACCTCCTTATAAATCACGGCATGGAAATATCACGCCGGACTGTCACAAAGTACAGAAACGAAATTAATATACCCGTTGCAGCAAAAAGGAAAAAGTATTAAAAGGGCAATTACACACCTAAAAAGATATATTCTATAAGGACAATTTTTATTATTACAAGAATCTGCATATATATTTCCTAGTAGAATTTAATGGTGTTTTTTAATAAAAATGAAGAAAAAAAAGAGTTCAAGAGTTGTGGTAAGAAAGTTTAAAAGGCAATTTGAGGTGGAGGAAGTTTTGATTAAAATAGCTAAGATATTGTTAAGGGATAAGAATTGAAAGGATGTGTGAGATATAAATGGGGATTTATATAATATAGGCATCTACGTCAGGGAAAGTAGAGATGATAATGAGCAGAACTACGAGACCATTGAAACACAGAAAGGGTTATTGGAAGACTTTATTAAGAGCAGGAATTTAGGCAGTGTAGTCAGGACTTATATTGATGACAATGTGTCGGGGGCCGGATTTGAAAGAAAAGGGATTGAAGAGCTGAAAAATGATATCTCCAAAGGTGTTATAAATCAACTTGTGATTAAGGATCTATCGAGGCTAGGGAGAAATAACGCAAAGACCCTTTTGTTTTTGGATTACCTCGAAGAAAACGGTGTAAGGGTAATTACCTATGACGGCAGGTACGACAGCTTAAAGGACAATGACACCGTTGGGATTGACACGTGGTACAATGAGAGGTACATAAAAGACATATCGAGAAAAATTCGTGCGAATATAAGATTCAAGATACAAAAGGGTGAATACATAGGAAATTCACCCTTTGGTTATTTAAAATCCCCGAATGAAAAAAACAAACTTACAGTAAATGATGATGAGGCTAGGGTCGTGAAGGAGATATACAAGTTGTACCAAGAAGGGTGGGGCTATAGCCGTATATCAGGTTACTTAAATCAAAAAGGATGCTCTTCGCCTTCACAAAGCACTTGGAATCCTGTCGGTGTAAGGAGGGTTTTGTGTAATAGAGTTTACATTGGGGATACGGTGCAGGGAATAAGTGAAAGGATAAGCTTCAAGAGTAAAAAAACCAGACGACTTCCTAAAGATAGGTGGGTTATAACAGAAAATACACATGAGGCGATAATTGGTAAGGAGGAATTTTATAAGGTTCAGGAGATAATGAGCGAGAAACAGACAGATTCAGGACCCCATAAAGGAGTTATACACATTTTTAAGGGGATTGCGTACTGCGGCAGATGTGGAAGTGTAATGTTTGCAAGAACCAGAAAAGACAGGCCTATGGCATATATTTGTAGCAGCTATGGCAAAAATGGCAGATCCGGTTGTACTAGCCACCATATAAAGGAGGAAGAGCTTGTTGATATTGTGGTTGAGGAACTTTTAAATTTGATTGACAATATAGCTGTTGATTCGAAGTTGGAGCAAAGGCTTGAGAAATTGCTTTCGAATGATGATAGTAAAATTGAAGGTGAGAAGCTGGAGAAACAGCTTGGTCTTAAGCTTAAACAGCAGGAAATGTTGTATTTAGACAGGCTTGAGGAGAAGATCTCTGAGGATTTATTTATAAGGATGAACAAGCAATTGGAAGAAAAGGTGGAATTAATAAGAGTGGAGCTAGAAGGTCTTAAGAAAAGAAACACTGTTTTAAGGGAGGGCACAGAGATGATTGATATGCTAAGGCATCAACTCCGAGCCGGTGAGATTACAAATGAAATAGTAAGGGAAGTAGTTGATAAAGTTGTAATTTTTGATGTGGGACATAAATATCCGGTGGATATTTGGGGGGATATGGTGACTTTAGAAGATAGAGAGAGGCTTAATGAATTCGGTGGTATAGTTATAGAGTACAAGTATTAAAATTGCAGCTCAAATTTTTGTCTAATCTAATGATAAACAAGAATATTATGATTTTGTCAGTTTTGCTAATATTCACCACTGTGATTTTTTGCTATATGAGCGAGTTTGGACATCTTTTCTTTATAAGCAACAAATTATGTCTTGAAATTTATAGTATTAGTGATAAAATTAAATACGAGTGATGTTTTTTAAAAGCAAATAGAAGAAGAGCATTATGTAAAAAAAATATAATAAATTGGATGTTTTTAAGAAGGAACATATAAGAAATTTAGTTTTTGTAAATTCCTATGCTGGAGGTGGCAAGGGGATTTTTGAAGTTTATTTTTGGGGGATTAAATTGATTTCAAAGTTATTCGTTACTTGATAACTCTAATCATGTGCTATTTATAATCATTTAGTCCATTAATATAAAATCTATTACAATTTTAGCAATTTTTTAACGTATAGGAATTGTAAAAACCAATTTTTGTAAATTTCCATTTTGGCTATTGGAAAGGGATTCCTCTTTTCAGAGTTAAGAAGGGCGCTCAGGATGCGAAGCATCCGTCGAAGGGAATCATAGGTTTCCCTAGCGAACAAGAAAAGCTATGAGCGAAGCGAATATTTTTGATATAAAATATCAGAAGATAGTGTTTTTTGTAATACTTTAGTAGGGGAGAAGGATTATTAATGTGCAAAGTGAGCGTTGTTATTCCATATTATAACAGGGAACACACGATTATTAGAGCTTTGGAATCAGTGATTTATCAGACTTACTCAGATTTTGAAATCATATTAATTAATGATGGTTCGACTGATAATGGAGAAAAGATTGTTAACGAATTTATTGAAAGAAATAAGGAATTTAAATTTGTTCATGTAAAACAAAAAAATAGTGGACCTTCAAGTGCGAGAAATGAGGGGATTAGAAGAGCAAGAGGAGAATACATTGCTTTTCTTGATTCTGATGACAGCTGGGACACTAAGAAATTAGAACTACAGATAGGTTTTATGGAGCAAAATTCAGAATGCTTGATAACAGGGACAAACTATAATATTGTATCTAATGGTAAAAAAATAACGAAACATAAAGTTAGCCCTGATATTATTTATGCTAAATTTTACAAGATGATTTTTAAAGTGTTTTTTTGCCTTCCGACAGTGGTTGTTAGAAAAAAGTTTTTTGAAAACGATAATATTTACTATTTAGAGGGAAAGCATTACGGTGAGGATTTGCTCTTTTTTTTGCAAGTAGTGAGAAGATACAAGGGAGCAAGGCTGTCTGTACCTTTGTGCAACATATATAAGTTTGAATTTGGTGATGAGGGCGGTCTATCGAAAGATTTAAATAAGTTGCTAAGAAATGAATTTGATAATCTACGGATTTTATATAGAGAAAACAAAGTAAACAGAAGAAAAATCAACACTATTTTGTTGTTAGTGCTTATGGTATGGTACTATTTTAAGCATGTCAAAAGATGTATTCTAACTAATGTAATCAGAAAGATAAAGTGATGGGATATTTTAAGAAAATAAATTCAAGAAATAAGGTTCGAATGTAGATTGTTTTATTTATTCGTTTAAAAAGATGCTAGACAGCTTATTTGACTAATAAAAGGAAATAAGCTGAACTTGATTTTTTGTTGTATCATATTCTTAAATTGGGCAAAATGTTCTGGGGGTTATTGAGCTAAAGTGCTTAGCAATTTTTAAGATTAACTATTTACCACACCTGTTATTCGCATATTAAGCTTTTAGCAAACTCATATCTGCTTTGCCATGAATTTTCCTTCCCAAACTGCATGATTTCCGATTTGTTATATTTGTTTGATAAATATGACTTTATACCAGATATGAAGTCATCGTGAGATTTTGCAATATATATGGGAGCATTTAAACTCTCAACTTCCTTCAAGTTCGAAGTTACAACTGCAATTCCAGAAGAACAGTACTCATATAGTTTAATTGGACTAATAGAGTCAGTAAGTTCGCTTTTAATAAAAGGAATTATAGCTACATCTGAATGCTTTAAATATGCTGGTAGTTCATTATAGGATTTTGCTCCTAAAATGTAGACATTTTCCAAATTCTCAATTGAAGATAAATCTGTATCAGGTTTACCAATGAGTATAATATCTGCATCCACCGATTGAGCTATTTTTTTCACTAAATCAACGTCAAACCAGTATTTTATTGTACCAATATATATAATACGTTTTCTGCCATTGTTGAATTCAGCAGGGAATTTATCGTCCTTAGGATTTGAGAAGTGATCGAAAGAAGCACCGTTCTTAAGTAAGTAAGGTGTCTTTCCAAGTTGTGTTGCTTTTTCAGATAGAGTACTCGATGTAATAAAAATATGGTCTGCTCTTTTTATAATTTCTTTTTCAAGGATGTTTATATTAGGGTATTCCGAAAACGCAGAGAAGTCATCAGGAATTCTATAAATGAGTTTTTTATATTTTACAACATTTGCAATCCAAAACAACTTTGGATTAGAAAGCCAAAGTATATCAACTTCACCAAAATCCATTGCGCTTAAAGATTTCTTGATGTTTGGAAATATAAACTTTTCACCATTTAAAACTGCATTTGAGTTTCTGAAAAATGGATAATTACCATAAAGTCTTACAGTATAGGGGGCATATCCGAATATGTTTTTTGAAAGCTCATGCCGTTTTGGACTAGAGATACTTTTCTTAAATAGATAATCTTGTTTGTCTTTAAAATAGATGAGTTGATTAAAAGCATTAGAAAGCCATAAAGCTTCATACCCATCGTTTACAAAACAATTACAATAGTGGTAGTTTCCAAGTTTTCCGAATTCATAGTTATACTCACAAAAATCCCCAATTATTACTTTTTTCATAAAAACCTCACTTAAAAATATTTATAATATTATAATAAACATTTTAGCATTTAAAAGATTATAATACAATATTATTGAGATGTATTTGATGTAGTTAAATGCTTTTTGTTACTGTTTAAATGTTTATGATTTATGTATTCTGAAATATTTACATATATAAAAGTAACAAATACAAATCTTCCTAGTGAGTCAGATATACTTGCTATTCCATTATTGCCGTTTTCATACACAAAAAGCAGTAAAAAGGTAAAAAATGCAAAGTATGTTTTATTCCTAAGCATTCTTGCTAAAGGTATAAAAAAGATAATGCTATAAATAATAAGAGTACCTAATACTGAAAAATCATAGGGTAACATAATAATTGGGTATTCAAAATTCAAAGCACCTCCGCCAAGATTTCTAGCAACAATTCTTGAGTAACCACTTCCTTTACCCAATACTATAGGAGGTTTTTCGCTAGAATCGTCAAGTAGTTTGTAAATAAGTTCATTTCTACCAGTTGATAAATCACCAGATTCAATACCTTGTGTAAACCGTTGAAGGATATTTTCTTGAAATAGAGGAGTGCTTATTAATGCTAGGGCAACTATTACCATCAATGCATAGTATACAAACTTATGCTTTCTTATAACAACTGCAGATAACAAAACTAGTGCTACACCTAGAATAAGAGCTGACTTGCTTCCACAAATAATAAATCCAAGGAAAGCAGTGAAAGTTAGAACATAAGTATTGAGTTTTGATTTATTAAAATAGTAGTTGTAGAGCAGATTTAAAGCATAGTATACCAGAAAGTACTTAACTGTTGTTAAAGGATGACCAAAAAAGGAATAATACCTGTAAATGCCCATTTCGTTTTCCTTATGTATTAGCTGAGATAGTTCTCCATTAAATACGTAATCTGCAAGGAACAGTTGAACTTTTGAATGGGTTAAATAATCTATTACTCCAAGAACGAGCAATACAATAACAAAAAAATTAAGTATATTAAGGAACTTATCGAGGACATATTCGACATCTCCAAAATCTAATTTTATGGATGAAAAAAAAATGGGCATACAGAAGGATTGAACAACTAAAATTAAATAGACGAAACTCTTATCTAGAAAAAATGTACTTATTATGGTAATGCCTGAAAATAAAACAGCAAGGTATAAATTTAAATAGTTAAAACGATGATTGAAAATATAAATAATTGTTATAATAGGTACAGTAGCAACATAAAGAGGATTGAGGTAGCTTATATTTTCAGGAACTAACATAAGTCTAATGGCTTCGTTGAAAATAAAGGGGGCAAGTCCAACAACAATAACAATAAATAAATAGTATTTTTTGTAGCATAATAGCTTGTCCTGTAAAAAGGTATTTTTGAATTTATTGATTGTTTCCATTAATAAGTACTCCAATTCATTCGAAATTTATTAAACTATGCATTTTTGCTTTAATGAATTTAAAATAACAACAATTAAGACGCAATTTCTTTTTCTAGAGGCATCATATATATTATCTCTGGAAAAGAATAAAATTGCAAGCTTTAAAGAAGCTCAATAAAGGTCCCATACTAAAAAGTAATCTTCTAAAAGATCCAAACTAAAATATAGGATCTTAAAATTTCAAAATATGTTAGTATAAATCAAATTTTAAAATTTTAATTATGCTAGTTTTATCAAGAGGTTTGCCTTTATTGGGGCTTTTTATATTGATTATAATTTAGAATAGTTATATAATTGTCGGAGAACATAGTTATTCATACAATTTGCGAAAATAATTATAGAAATAATATTTAAATTTAAGCTGATTTTTATTAGTTGGGGGAGAATATGAGGTTTGCAAAAATAGGTATTGTATATGCCTTAGGGCAAGTATTGACAAAGCTTATAAGCTTTATTCTAATACCGATATTGACAGACGAATTAGGCGCAGGTGGATATGGGAATCTTGCATTGGCAGATACGATTCTAGATTTTGTGACAGTAATTATAGGTATTAATATTTATTCAGGATATCTTAGATTTTATAGGGAATATAAAGAGCATGAAAGAGGGCGGTTGTGGAACACTGCTTTTTGGTTTAATGTTTTCACTTCAGCTATAAGTGTTTTGATTATTGTCACCACAGGGAGATTTTTTGCTGGGAGAATATTACCTCTAACTGATGCGTATGCTGTTATGATACTTATAGTGTTGAGAAGTGTTTTTCAGTTATTGCTAACACAGGTCATGTGTGATTATACATTGAATTACAAAATTAAAAGTGTAGTTATAGTTGATGTTGTTTGTGTATTCATGAATTTAGTTCTATCTATTTATTTTGTCAAATTTCTTAAATTAGGGGTTTCAGGAGTTTATTTAGGTTACTTTCTCAGTTATTTGAGTTTATTTATTGTGATGAGTTTTGTAAACATTAAAAGGTATAAATTTGAATTTGATTTCGGTATGTTGAAGAATTTACTCAAGTTTGGTGGAGGGCTTCTACCTTCTAATATAGCAGCAACTGTACTAACCTTGTCTGACAGATTCTTTCTGAGTGGAATGAAGAGTAGCATTGAAACAGGTGTTTATTCTATGGGTTACAAATTTGGAATGCTTATTGAGCCTTTTTACATTAATCCGTTTAAAAAGTTTTTTACTCCGTATAAGTTTCAGATATGGAAAGACGCTGATGCAAAAGAGAAATTTAATCAGTACTTTTATCAGTATAACCTTATTGGTTGTATTATGATGATGGGGATTGCCGTTTTTAGTCGCACAGCAATTACAGTTTTGTCAAATTCTGAGTTTGAAAGTGCTTATAGAATAGTGCCACTTATACTTGTATCATATTTCGTTTTTGGACAATCTGCTTTTTTTAGTTTGGGTGCGCTATTAAAAAATAAGACATATTTAGATAGCTTTGTCATGATACCTGGCGGTGTTATTAACATAGTTTTGAATATAATTTTGATTCCTAAAATAGGTATGTATGGTGCGGCTGTCGCTACAATAATATCTTATTTAGTAATGAATTTGATTTATAAGTATTTCTCAAGAAAGTACTTTGAAATCAAATACGAATATACTAGAGTTATTCGTATATATATTTTAACTACAATTTTTTACATTATATACTTTTTGGGTTCGTTGTATACAAAAAGAATTTTTGTGGATTTGTCTTTAGCTTGTGTGACTGTTTTAGGATATTTTATTTCTATGTTCTTTTTTGGTTTTATAAAAAAACAAGAAGCTCTATCCTTAATGTCGGAAGTTCCTATTATAAACAAAGTTGTGGCTAAAATTATTAAAACCTAAAGTGCTTATTAGGTGTTTTAAGTAGGAGGTATTTCTTTGAGTATTAAGGAAATTCAAATTCAAAAATGGTATAATAATAGTCTTTCACCAGTAATTTTTATGATTGACGATTTCGCCAACTGTTGGGTTGATGCCAATAACAATGGCAAAATTGATCAGGGGGAGGATTGGGGCTTCAACAAGTATAATAAGGGGTCTGCAATGTGTTTTTTAGAGCTAGAAGTATTGTCGGGTTATTCTGATATCAAAGTTACTTTTTTTGTTCCAGTAGGAAAGAGAGCTCCAATGATTAAAGTTCCTTTAGTAAACCAAATTGCTATTCCGATCAATGCAGACGACGAGTCGAAGAAGTTTTTTTCATCAATACATAACAATCCGAGATATGAATTGGCATATCATGGCACAAGCCATGGAAGGCCAGGAGCGAAAACCATGGATTTTGTTGATGAGTGGGAAATGTTTGAAAACTACGAGGAGGCAATAGAGACTATAGACAGAGGAAAAGAGATCTTTGAGGATGCTACAGGTTCAAAACCTCTCGGAGGAAAGTATTGTGGCTATGCATCAAAAGCATTTTCAGATGATACAATTGTAGGGTCAGGATTCCTTTGGTGGTGTCGTTATTGGAACAGAGGCACATTGGATGGAACTACCGAAAACACTACAGGGGATGATACAAATCCTATAACAAACTTTGACATTAAATACTTTGCAGATAAAAGAGTTATAGATATACCTTCTACAATTAATGGGGAGATGTTTGATTTAGTTAATAAAAAGTCCGGATTGCCAGGAAAAATATTAAATGGTTATAAAATATGGAGGAGAGTAAAAGCGTTAGAATTTTTGCTTAAAAACAGGCTTGTCATTTCTATACAGGAACATATGTCACCTTCAAGAGCTGATTCTAATATACAAAAACCTAATATTTATAATGATTATGCTAGTTTGAGGTTCATGTTTAAATATCTTTCACAAAAAGACGTATGGTTTTGTACATGTTCAGAGTTGGCTTCTTATGTGTATTGTAGAGAAAATACTCAAGTTGATATATTAGATACTAAAACTTTTAGACTATCATATTCAAATAATTCGAATATACTAAAACCAGCACTGTCATTATTTTTTCTCCGTTATAAAAATGGCAAAGTAAAATGCCCGGATGGAACAGTGGTTAACATAAAAAGTAACAACGCCAACATACCTATTAACAATGGCGTCTATCATATATACCCTGATTAGTGGTTATTTTTTAGAGTGTTTTATTATATTGTATATAAATACTGCAGCTTCAGCGCGATTTGTAGTGTTATTTGGGTATAGAGAACCATTGCTACCTGCGATGATTTTTTTGCTTAAAAGTGACGATATTGAACTCTTTGCATAGGGTGCAACATCGTTACTATCACTAAATTCGTCTAGTGCTAAAAAGTCATTTGAATAATCTAACTTGTTAATAGTAGATAGTGCTTTCGCAGCAATTGTAAACATTTCTTGCCTTGTTATTGGTGTATATGGAGCAAACTTGTCTTTTTCAACTCCGTTTACTATACCGAGTGTTTTTGCTATTCCAACTTGATTATAAAAGTAATCTGAGGATTTAACATCTTTAAGACTGTTATCTACTTTTGCGTTCAGACCAAGAGAGTTAACAAGCAAGAGAGTAAAATCTGCTCTTGTAATGTTTTCGGTGGGAGAAAACGAATACTTGGATTTTCCTGATACAAGATTCATTTTAAAAAGTTCTTCAATTTGTTCTCTTGCCCATGGTACAGAATGTAAGTCTGCAAAAAGGCAAGGGTTTTCTTCGGTAGATGGATAAATGTCGTAAGTGCCATTAACAGCATTGAAGTATAGTATACCTTCTTCTGGTGTGACCGCTACCTTTTGGTATAGAACTCCATCTTTTTCTATTATCCAAAGACCTTCAAAAAGTTCAGTAAACAAGCATTTTGTTTGGTTATCAAAGGAAAGGCTCAAAGAAAAACCAGACGTAATATCCTCTTTACCTTTATTAAACATTACTAACCTGTCTTGAAGTTTTACCCCTGTAAACAAGGATGTGTTAAACTCTTCTACGTTTAGCTGCTTTACTTCGTTTCCGTTGGAATCCTTATTATCCATAACTTGAATAACATTTAAGAATTCATCTGCTTCGCTAGCATTTTTAGGAGTGATCTCAATTCTCCATGCTCCTGCTTCAGTAGCACCATTGTCAACGGGATGATTTTCATAGTTGGTTTTATTTACTAAAAATTCTTTTCCAGGTCCACCAGTCTTTGTAATGAGTACATTGTCTTTTGCAGGAAGAATAGTAGTATTGACAAGCTTTCCGTTGTATTGAATGTTTTTAGCTTCGTTTGTGGTTCTGCGGATTATTGAGTTTACACCATTAATTTCGGGCTCTTCTATAGAATGTAATAGCCAAGTTTTTTTGAATTCTTTTTTTGAAGACTTTACTTTATCGAAAACAATAAGTGATGCAGGTACAGTATTATTATTTAAATTTAAAAACACAAACGACCTGTTGTAATCCTGTACTTTATCAGAATAAGCATTGGTTAAGTCTCCCTTCATGTATGAAAATTCAGGTTTATTCTTATCAGGCCCAAAACTATAATACTTTACTTCACCAATCTCAAAGTCTTTTGATTTTAATTCATCAAGAGTAGTTGGAGCATTAGCATTATTTGGCCAACGCTGACCGCCGTCATTTGCTACAGGTTGCCTGTGGAAGAAAAAGTTTTCCTGTGGATCATATATAAGAAGTCCATTGTGAGAAATGGTTCTCTTATAATAGTTTATGTCATGGTCTGATCCAAATGCTCCGTTAGTTCCGCTATAAATTCCTGAATCGATTGCAAGTGCACCCTTGTAATAGATCTGAAAATGGCCTGAATCCAGATGTTGATGGTTGTTAAAATGATATACGCCAACCTTCATCTCAGCAACCACTGTATTAGAGTTTGTGTCAATTTGTGTGTCCCAACCTGTTCTGCAAATCATTGATCCCATTGGATAACCAAAAAATCTTGTCAACGGGAGATTATCAATAGATGTATTATATAAATCTGTATCTATAAGCAGGAACTCAAGAATGGCATTAAAGGAACCTTGTGGGTAATAATGCCTTTTTAACTCATTATTAAGATAGGTATCAGAATAAAAAGATGCGGTGTAAAGGTAAGTTAGTGGAAATGGCCAGTACTCACCGTAAGGAGTAATATTCATAAAAGTGTCTCCATCACGAAGCAGTTGTCCATCTGGTCGTCTCGTATATATCCATCTGTAGGGTACCTTTCTCTGATTTTCACTAAATACATTTTCGTACCCCATTCTTTTATAAATCCAAGCAGCAAGAATTTCATTATCAAAGCGGCTAAACCCGTATGAATCTCCTTGATGGTGCATTCCTGAACTATAAATAAAGTCTCTTGAAGGTACAACTTCTTTGAAAAACCAATTAGATATCAGGTTATACATATCTGGCTTTTCATTATAAATTGCCACTCCAGTGCCAAGGAGTTGTACCATAAGTGGAGGTCCTGAAGAGTGTCCTACGATTGCTCCGAAATCGTTTGGAGGATAACCTAACTCCATTTTTGAGGCGAGTTTTTCGAAATGACTTATAAGCTGAGCTTTTTCAACATTACCTAAAAGATCATAACTCCAGTCATATACCATTGCTCCTCCAAGTAGGGCTTGTCCAATTGACTGTGATGTAAAATACTCAGAGTAATCGTCGCTTTTATTAAGGTGATCAAGAGTCATTTTCAAAAGGCTAATAGCTCTTTTTCCATATAAGGTATTCTTTTTTTCGTAGATTTTGCCACTTGCAGGATCTATTTGCAAAGCATAAAAGAGAGCATTAGTTTCATAGGTAGCGCTTATATCATTAAGATTAATTTTGGAGTTTATATAATCATTAAAGATATCATTTACTTCCTGATTGTATCTTGATTGAGAAAGCAATTTATTATACAGAGGTTTAATGTCTGAATCTTGTGCCTTTTTTTGCAGTTCGGTTATGTCCTTTGAGGTTAAAAATAGCCTTGGATGTTCACTTATAGGGGTAGGTATGTCTTTAGCATGTTGCAATAAAGGTATTAAGCTTATAGATATCAATAACAGGAAAAAAAACATTTTTTTCATTCAAACACTCCTCAAACATTTGATAAGATAATTCCAAAAAAATAGCTGGTCAATTGCCTTTTTCAAAAAATGATTAACATCATATGTATAGTAAAACAATGTTCCTCTGTTTGGAAGCTTTTAAGTTTCCATGAATTTTCGACCGGAATACTGTATAGGTTATTTTTTGAAATGGCCTAATTCATTATAAATCATTAATAGTTCTGATGCGTAATCCTTAGAAGTTATGTCGCCTAGTTTTGATTTATATCCATTTATATCAGATAGCACATTGTATGTTTTGCTATATAAATCATCTATATCTCTAGACTTAAAGATTATAGAGCCTTCTGGTCTTTTGCATACATCGCTAGCAATGCTCGGAAGTTTATAATGAATTGCCTCTGCAATAGAAACACCATATCCATCAACGTTTGTAGGACGGATAAAAATATGGCAATTTTTCAAAAGAGGATAAAGTTCAGTATTTACTACTTCAAAGATATATATTTTATCATTAAGACCGAGGTCAGAAATTCTGTGTTTAAGTTTTTCATAGTAATTTCTTTCTTCAGAGGTCATTGAATCAGAACCTAAAAGGGCAAAAAGTAGTTTGACATCAATTTTATTTTTAGTTAGTCTGTCAATTAAATCAATTAACATGTCTACGCCGTAGAGATCCTCATTGTTGTGGAATTTTATAAATCCATTGGAACATATGCTAAAACCCGGTTTTTCTAAAAAACTATATACTTGCTGCGGTATTCTACCGAAATCCTCATTAAGCTCTATAGGGTTAATGTAAGCAGGTAAAACGCAGATTCTATTGTCGGGAATACCAAAATCTATAAGATCATCTTTAGTTTTAGGATTTACACAAATTATCTTATGGATTCTATTTAAACTACAAAGAAATATTTTTCTCTTTAATGGACTTGAGCTCGATAACTGTTGTTGCATACTTTCACCATGAATTGTAAGCACAATTTTTTTCCCTAATAAGGAATAGAAACCTAAAACCATTCTAATGTTTTTAGAGATTGTATGAAAATGGAATATGTCAGATTTTATAAATGGTAGCTTAAAGAGAAATAATTTATAAGATTTTAGTGCTATAACTCCATCAGAAGAAAGATGATAAGAGTTATCTTCGTTGTAAACTAAAGTTCTTACCTGATGTCTTTCCAAGTAAGATTTCATTCGCTTTATATGCACAGATATACCCCCATAAGGTGGGGGATATGGTCCGATAATTAATACTTTCATTTTTTATCACCTTAATCCTATCGCAGCGAAAGCTGCAACCAAAGTAGTAATTTTAGCTGCATAAACAGCTCTACTATTCTTCTGAAAAGTATTTTATAACGCTTTCAAGATGAAAGTTGGTATAAAACAAACTTTTAAAAAGAATAGCACATTATGTTTCTGTAATCGCAAATCCGGTTTTTAACTTTTGATCTAAAAACCGATATTTTCCGGATTTGGCTTTTGGAATTACATCTTTGTAACAAATCTGCAAATCGATATCTTCACCGAGTTTTTTCTTTAGTTCTAAAAATATTCTTTTTTCGTCTGATTCTTTGTAGTTAGTATCTCTTACAACATTAAATACGCAAAGGCCTTTAGTGTCCTGATAAAATTGAAATTGTTTAACATTGTCAAAAACATCAGAATGCATGTTAAGCGCTGTAATAGATATGAGGTTTCCGCTTTTTGAAACAATCATTTCCTGCAACCATCTGCCATCTACACTTTTAAGTTTTTTATAATTACGTTTACATTTACATTCTTTTTCAGAGGAATATTCCGCCCAGTCATCAGTTTTATAGCGGATAAAAGGCATTATATAATTAATAAAGCCAGTGCCCACAAGTTCACCTTTTATATTGCACTCTGTAACAATGTTATTATCTTTATCAACAAGTTCTGTGATACCATATTCGGAAAAAATATGATATTTACTTGAATGTTCACATTCACCTGCTAGGATTAGCTGTTCACTATGTCCATACCAGCTAAAAAATCTTGCACCCAAATATTTTTCAACAAATTCACGTTGGCCGCTATAAATGTTTTCAGAGCTTGCTAATACGGCTTTTGGTTTGTATGTTAGACAATGATTTGTCTTTCTGATGTATTCACACAGAATAGTAATTGCAGATGGATAAGTATGAATAAAGTCTATCTTTACTTCATTCATCTTATCTACAATTTTTCTGAGATTATTATCACTTAAATTGTATGGATCAAATATAAGTGAATTATCAAGTTTGTTGTATACCCAAAGCTTATCCTTAGGTAAAATATTATTTCTTAGAACAATTCGTTTGCTCGTTTTATAATCATATCCAACTCTGTTCCATTGCGCAAACATAAATGCCCATTCGAGCTGTGAACTTAAATTTCGGTGAATATAAAACTTAAGCTGATTGCCTGTAGTGCCTCCTGTTGTTGCATAATACCGTTGGTTTTTTGGTATATTGGTAGCTACTAAATCTTCAAAGTTATCTATAACTGTTTGCTTTGTGAGATATGGCAATAGTTTTAAGTCGTTAAGGTTTTGAATGTTGGAAGGTTTTAGCCCTCTTTCATCAAAAACCTTTGTATAATAGGGGACACTTTGGTAAGCATGAATTAACAATTTGTTCAACTGTTGCATCTGATACTCTTCGTGCTGTTTAGAAGACCAGTACTGCGATTCTTGCAATAATTTATATAGATTATGAAAATTTTCCCCAAGTCTTACGTTATATGGAATTATGCCGTATAAATTCTTTGCAAACAGCTGAAAACTCTGCGGGAATTTCTTTAATAACTGCGATTTCAATCCTAATCACCACCCTTAAAAAATTATAAAAACTACATTCCAGCTAAAAAGCTGATCTTTGTAGTCTGTTCCAAATCCCATAGAGGAATTGGATATTTCGTACCGCTAATGATTGCATTATATAATTCTACAAGTTCTTCATACTGCCCCTTCTCGCTTTTAGTGCTCGATAGGGAAGCTACATTAACTCCAAATCCTTGTATCGATTTATAGTCATCTAAAACTATTGTTTTTTCATCAAAATGAATCTCACAAAACTCTTTGGGATATAATTTACTGCCTACTGCAAAGTATTCAATTGTACATATAGAGCCGTCCTCATATTTTAATATAATTGATTTGTTGTCAGAGGACATATATTTACTATTCGATGGTGTAAGTGATTCCACATTAATACTGACAACCTTTGAACCTGTAAAAAAAGTCATTAAATCAATGATATGGCAAGCTTCGCCAATAATTCTTCCGCCTTCTTTATGTACCCAATTATCTTCAGGTATGTAACCTGCATTCATTCGGTAGTGAATAAATAATGGGCTGACACGTTTATCAATGTGCTTTTTTGCTTCAACCGCATATTTAGAGAATCTGCGGTTAAAACCCACCATAAATGGTGAAGAGGAACTTTCGAGTTCTTTTACCATAAGTTTTAAATCGTCTTCCGTTAAAGCCATAGGCTTTTCCACAAAAACCGCTTTTTGTGCTTTAATTGCTTTCAAGGCCATATCGGCATGATGTTCATGGCGTGAACAGATCATAATCAGATCCACATCTTTGTCATTGAGCAAGTCATCATATTCAGTAGTGGCATAACTGGCCTTATACTGGGTAGCAATGGTTTTTGCATTATAGCCGGTTCTACTCATAATGGCTTGTATTCTGTAATTATCTTTCAATTTGAAAAGATTTGGCAAATGCATTTCCTTTGCAAAGGCTCCTGCTCCTGCTATTGCAACATTAATTTGTTTGTTGTTTTTGTTAGGGGCGGATATTTGTGTATTTATTTTTTTTATTGGTTGTTCATTTGCAGGATAGCGTAGGAGAACAATCAATGGTTTTTGCTGTTGTTCAAACTGAAGAAACGCTTCATCTGCCTTTTGTATGTCATACACTTTTTCTATTATTTGTTTTATATCTATTTTTTTGTCTTTGATTAGTTCTAGGTACGATGACATATTTCTATTCTCAGTCCATCTTACATAGGCATGTGGATAGTCAATACCATACTCTTCATAGTTTGAATCGTATCTTCCAGGTCCGTAAGAAGTAGAAATGTAAAAATCCAATTCTTTTTTATACATATCTTCTCGGTTGAATTCCATGCCTACGGTACCAACAAGGACAACACGTCCTTTTTTTCTACTCATTTGAAAAGCTTGATCTAAAGGTGAGCGCGAACTAGTTGCAGTTGCTATTATAACACAGTCTGCCCCATAACCACCTGTCAGGTTTATAACCTTTTCAACTACATTATCTGTTTTTGGATTAAGACCATAGTACATTCCTGAGTTAAGTGCCATATTTATTCTACGATCATCAAGGTCTATACCAATTACTTTACATCCAGATGCTTTTAAAAGCTCAACTGTTATTTGACCTAAGATGCCTAAACCTGTCACTACTACATACTCTCCAATTTGAGGCGCAGCTCTTCTGACCCCTTGCATTGCTATAGCGCCAAGAGTTATGGTTGAAGCAACATCTAAATCAACACCATCAGGGATTTTTACCAGAAGATTTTTGGGTACTTCTATAAATTCCGCGTGATTCGCAATACCTGCTCCTGCGCAAGCAACTCTATCACCAACTTTTAAATTATGAATGTTTTTACCAATTTCGATTACAGTTCCTGAAGCGCTATAACCTGTAGGCGTTCCAGTTTCAAGTTTGTTGGTTACTTTGTTCCAGGTAGATTGAATTCCTTCAGATAAAGTCATATCAACTACCATTTTAACTTTCTCAGGTTTTCGTAAAGCTTTTTCTATGAGTGATCCTCCAGTAGATTTAACATCGCTTAATTCGGTGCCTGCACTTATACATGAATAGGCCGTTTGAACCAGTACTGTATTATCAGATAGCGATGGGGAGGGTACATTTTCTATTACCGCTTTTCCTTTTTTTACTATTACTTGTTTCATACTAACCCCCAAAAATAAATTTTATATAAATTTATAATTATAAATTAAAACAATATCTTATTACATTTTAGTATACTTAGGCAACAATATAAAGCTACAAATTGAAATTAGTCGAAATATTTTGAATTAAATATTCAAACTTTCCACTTTTGGTTCTCTGGATAGTATTAACTTTTTGGATCTCAAGCACAAACAGAGGATAATACTCTAGAAAATGTTTTTTTATTTGGGATATTTCCTCACTACTAAGCGGTTCCTTTTCTTCAATATTCAAAATTAGCTTGCCGGGCTCATTTTGAACATATTGATACGCATTCAATTTTGAGCTTACTTTCCAAAGTGCTTTATCAGCTACTATCATAGTTATCAAAGCTCCTTTACTGTCAACAAAGAAGTTTTGAATTCGCCCTTCAATTCTTTTAACAATTTTATATTTTCTCCCGCAATCACACTCGTTTTGAGTATTTACAGCTATATCACCGGTTTTGTATCTTATAAAGGGCATTACATAGTTATTAAAACCAGTACTTACGATTTCGCCGAGTTCATCTTCCTCGCTGACATCGTTTCCTTTTGAGTTTATTATTTCTGTATAGCCGTATTCACTTATGAGGTGATAGTAATTGCTTAGTTCGCATTCGATTCCTAAACAGCATTTTTCCGAATGGCCGTAATGAATATGTACTTTTTTATTAAATGCTTTCTCTATATAGGTTCTTTGTGAGTCTAACAAATACTCTGAAGAACATATAATTGCTTTTAGATTTTTCAAATTTAGATGAATTTTGTTGTGTACAATATATTCTGCGAGAACGCTTATGGACGATGGATACGCCTTAATGTATTCTGGATTAAATTTCTCTATTAAATTAACATAATCATACATCGTTTTTTCAGTCAACTGAAAAGACGATAATATTAAGTTGTTGCCTTGATAGCGATAAAACTTATTTCCAGTTGATTCTCCTCTTAGAATCACTGATCTATTTTGGTAGCAAACTTTGTAACCAAAAGAACGCCAAACACCTGCTATGAAACCCCATTCACGGTGAAATGCATTTCGTTCTTCAAAGAAACATAAGGGCATTCCAGTAGTGCCACCTGTGGTAACCTTTACATATTTATTTGGCTTATAATTAGTAGCAATAAGTTTATCTGCATTTTGGACAATAATGGCTCTTGTCAAATATGGAAGTTTCTTTAAGACAGATATGTCTGTAAAATCCTCTGGCTCAAAGCCTATATTTTTAAATACTTCATTGTAATATGGAACGTTATTGTATGCATGGTTAATTAAAGCTTTTGTTTGTGTAAATTGATATTCTAAATGTTTTTCAAGGGGCCACCACTGTGATTCTTGAAATAATTTATATGTGTCCCAAAAACTATTGCCAAGCCTTAATTCAAAAGGGATAAAATCCAACATATATTTTATTGTGTTTTTAACAAAAGTAGGACTAGTTTTATAAACTCTTCTTAACATTTTTTCACCACTTAGTATTTATTTCTTTATATTTTGTATTAAATACCTGAACTTACCGTTTTTAATTCTCGGTATTTTGTCCAGAACACTTATCTCTATTTTAAACCTTGGATAATACATTAGAAAGTTTTTTGTAATAGTTTTAAAGTCTGACTCATTGAGTTTGACCTTGCACTCAAGATTTAGCATTACGCTTCCTTTAACATTCTGAACATATTGGTATGCTGATATTTTTTCTCTTATGTGTTTTACTGCAGCATGACACCTAATTATTGAAATAATTGATCCGGACTCGTCAACAAAAAAATCTTGCTTTCTTCCTTCAATACCTTTTAACAGTTTATATTCTCGTCCGCAGCTACAGGTTTCATTTGTATTAATCGCAATATCATTTGTTTTGTATCGTATAAAAGGCATTGCATAGTTATTAAAGCCTGTACAAACAATTTCGCCGGCTTCATTTTCAGCGGAAACATCGCAGTTGTTGCTGTTGATAATTTCTGTATAGCCATACTCGCTTTTTAGGTGATAGGATGTGCTATTTTCACATTCACATGCCAGACAAGATTTTTCTGAATGACCATAATGGCTGAAAACTCTAGTAGAAAATGCTTTTTCAATATCCGTTCTTTGAAAACTGTAGAGTTTTTCAGAGGAGCAAAAAATAGCCTTCAAACTGGGTATATTATATTTAATATTATTATCTAAAATATATCTGGCAAGAATACTAATTGAAGATGGGTACGCTTGTATATAATCGGGTTTGAAGTTTTGAATTAGTTTAAGGTAATTTGACAAATTCTCCTCGATCAAATGAAAGGAGGATAAAATGAGATCTAATCCTCTATATTCATAATAGCTTGAGAATGGTGAACATCCTCTTAAATTTACAAACCTGTTTAATTTATGTATATTGTAACCACAAGAACTCCATATATTAGTGATGAATGCCCATTCCCTTTCCTGAGCCAACCTTCTCAGTTCATAAAAACCCATCGGTACTCCAGTGGTGCCACCTGTTACAACTTGTATTATTCTGTTTTTTTTGAAGTTAGTAGCCACAAGGCTATCAAGATTATTATGAACGATGTCTTTAGTTAAGTAAGGGATTTTTTTAAAATCATTAAAATCATGAATGGATTTAACGTCTATAGCATGCTCATTAAACAAAGAAGTATAGTATGGAACATTGGTATAAGCATGCTCTACAAGCTTTTTCATTTGCTCCATTTGGTACTCTTCTAATTTTGATTTCGACCACCATTGAGATTTACTCAGAAATGTATAAGTATCATAGAAATACTTACTTAGTTTCCTTTCATATGGGATTAAACCATAGAAATAGTTTGCTGATTTTTTTATAAAAATTGGACTCGCATTATATATCTTTTTTAACATTCAAAAGCACTTCCCCTAAAATAAATATTAATATGATTCTAAAAATAACTGTCACTTGTCATTTCAAAAATTTGATGGACTTTGTGACCTAAATAATTTATAGGTTATTTTTTGAAATGACTTATTATGTAGCGCCAATTGTCATAGTATCTGTCTTGATACTTAGAGTCTTACATTTTTCCAGTGTGCCATAAGCTTTTGAAAAGTAACTACTAGCAATCTTTAATGGCATTTTCGTGTCAAATAACAAGAGAAATGTTTTATCATTTACAGTCAAATTCCAGAATTCTGAAGACTTAACAGGATCTATTCCCTTGTTCAGTACCAAATTAGAGAACCATTCTAAATTTGTAGCGTTTGGTCCAATAAGATTGTCTTTAATAACAATTTTGTCGTTATGTAGCTCAAATGTTCTTTCATGAACAATGTCACACTTTTTTTTATATCCATAGTGGCGTCCAACAAACTTATTGTTTGTAAATTCAATACATTTTGCAAAAGTTTGTTCTTCAAGCCTGAACAGGTTCAGTTCATCAAAGTCATTTTGCTCATATCCTTCAATAACAATTGTATTATGATATTTTGTACTTCTAAAAAGATTCCTCATTTTGTAATCTGATGTGTATACATACATTCCGGGATCAATTACGATGTCTACACCATCTATATTTAGTTCAAAGCTGAGCTGATCATTATGGCTATGACCACCATGACCCCTTAAGGCAAGTTCGCCACATCGGATAGTACAGTGGATTCTATCATTTCTAAGGATATAATAGCCGCCGTGCTCAAATGAGGTAGAAGATAGTTTTAATATATCACTATCAGCCAAAAAGGTTGCTTTGCTTTTTAAGTATTTACATTTTCCTGTTGCAAGTAATGCATCTTCAGTAAATTCAAGGCCAGAAATTCTAAAATCATCTCTATCAAATAATTCACCTGCAATAGCTAGTATATGTCTAAAATCATTCCTTTTCCAAGAATAATAATCTGACAATATTATAAATCGCCCATCATCGGCATCACCAATAATTGGAGAGGTACCATCGGGCTTAATTATATGCATAATAAATTCACACATTTTTTCGAGCTTGTTCATAAGTGTAGATGATAAATCATAACAATTATTGCGAAGTGCTATGCAGGTTATTAAGAATAATTCTGTAACTAATCTATGGTAAGAGGTAGAAGTTTCGTAATGTGTACCATCTTCGTTAACCTGGACTTGCATTTCTTTTTCGAGTTCACTCATACCAAATTTTAACCAATACTCAGGAGTTAATTTACGCTTTTTGTTTGAAGGCTTTATTGTTTTAAAGTACATTCCGAGCCAAACCAGCCCAACAATGTCGGATAAGTAGTGATTACCCGTATGGCCTCCATGGTTTTCCAGATTATTTATAATATATACCCCATGTAGGTACAGGCTTTCGCTAAATTTTTTAATAAAGGTGTTATCAATACTTTTGGAGTTCTGAAAAAAATAGTAGCCTAATATCCAATTAACAGCTCTTATTGCAACGTCCATTGTACATGCCCAATTTACTGTCATTAAGTACGGATTTTCACATATCCAATCTTCAATTTGATTTTTAAATTCGAGCGCATAATTTTCATTTTTAGATAATAAGTAAGCTTTTCCTAATGTAAGCAAGTGCTGAAAACGAGAAAGCTCCCATGGAACCTTTACATCAGAATTATCTTCTAAATTAATGAATTTAATGTATTTATAGTATTTTTGATCCCATTTGTAGCCGGATTTGAAGTCGACTGACCATTGGATTTTATCACATAAATGGCACTCACCACTACCTAATAAGTTAAATTTATGAGCAAGTACTCTATCTGCATCATCAAGAATATTTTTGTGTTTTTTGACATCGGACTTTACAAAATGGTCGTAGAAGTTCTTGTCAAAGTTGTCGAAGATAAATACCATATCTGAATGGTAGTTGTTAAGGTTAATGAACTTAAGAGGTTTTGAAGCGCACGAAGGAAAAATACTATAGAAACGATGATATAGTATTTTATATAATTTCGTGCATATTTTTTTAAAGATAATATGTAGGTCATTGTTTTTCTGTATTTTTTTAAACATTTCTAATATATTCCTTTTCCGACTCCCAAAACCATAGAGATTAAATATAGAATGTATTAGTCCATTTATCACTGGATTGGTTAATGATTTTCATTAATTATATTTTGTGTAATAATTTTTTGAGTTCTTGCCGTAATTATTCAGCAAAGTACCCAACATTCTGACATTAGACATTTGAAGCAGATGTAAAGCATAACTCAAATCTTTCTTTTTTGTTTTTTCAGATGAGGCTACAAGTATAGTTCCATCAACAATTTTCGAAAGTATTTGAGCATCAGGTATTGAACCTAGTGAAGGAGAATCAAAAATAATATAATCATATGTATCTATCAAGCTATTATATAATTCCTTCATTTTTTGCGAAGAAAGCAACTCAGAAGGCTGTGAACTCAAAGAACCGCTTGGTAGAATTATTAAGTTTTCAACTAAATAGTTCTTATATAATCCATGATTTAGATGAATTTTGCCTTCAAGGATATCTGATAGCCCTATGTTTTTCTTAATATCAAAAATATTGTGGATCAAAGGTTTTCTTAAATCTCCATCTACCAGCAAAACTTTAAATCCGCTAACAGCAAAAGAAATGGCAAGATTGCATGCTACAGTTGTTTTGCCATCTTTTGGTGAGCATCCAGTTATAAGAATAGATTTGAGATTTTCATTGTCTTTTAAAGTTAAAAACATATTAGTTCTCAGTATTCTATAAGATTCAGAAGCACGTGTGCTAAATGAAAAGTTTACTAAAATGTTGTTCTTAGACATTATAATACACCAACTCTCGTTTTACTTTTCTCTCGTTTTATTCTCTAACTCACACAAGTTGAGAAGAGGTGAGCTTGTACTTTTTTGAATATGCTTTGGAGTGTTTAGCTTTGGGATTGTGCCCAAAAATGGTACATTGCTGTAAGCCATCAAATCTTCTGGGTGGATAATTTTATTGTTAAAAAACTCTATAAAGAAGCTGATTCCCAAACCAGACATAAAGCTTAAGAAGAAAGCCATGGCAATTAAAAGCGTATTGTTATTTGGCAATGGTGTTTTTGGCACTTCGGCTGTGGAGATTACTTTAATAATATCTCGTGTTAATAATGAAAATGCTACCTGTTTAAAAACTTCTGTTGTTGTATTGGAGAGAATTGTGCATATTTCAGGATCCTGTCCGATACATGTTATCTCTAATATTCTTGTATCGTTCCTTACGGAAACAACAATTTGTTCTATCATTTCATTAATAGACATTTCCAAAATTTTTGTTTTTTTAGGATCCGATTCTGTAGACTTATCAGCTAGCAGGTTTTTTTTAACTTCCTGCATAACATATTTGCTTCTAATAAGTTCTTTATAATCTTTTAAGAGATATGGTCCTGCTTGAATCTGATCAAATGGTATGCGGCCAAGACTATCTATAGACAGTTCAAGATATATTAAGCTTGTTGACGAATAGGTATCAACAGATTTTGTGTATGAAACATATGTTACAGACAAAGTAACAATCAAGGTCAATAATAGTATAAAGATTATTCTTTTTTTAAAAATATGAAAAAAATTCGAAATCAATATCATGTTTGCCCCCATCACAATAAATGAAATTGTAAAATATAGGCCATGCGCTTTTTATATAACTATATTTCTTATAATTCTATATTAAATGGCAACATTAAGTCAAGACCTAATAAGCAGATAAAAGCAGGTAAGCAAATATAAGTATATAAGGCAGGGCAAAAATATAATTTCTTGCTTCAGTATAGGCCATTTTAAAAACTAGCCTATACTGAAGTGAGACTAGAATACTAGATATGTGACTTTCCATAAGGACAATTGGACTATTTAAAAACTAAGAACTTATATGATATTATTATAATATAAAGAATTAGGTGATCTTAAAAAAATAACTGGTCAATTGCCATATCAAAAAATTTGGATTGATGGGGTATTGTGACCTAAATTATGTTTAGGATATTTTTTAAAATGGCCTAAAGCAAAACATTAAAATCACATTTCAATAAAGGTTTTCTTATCCTTAAGTTATTTATTCATATGTTTTTCGGAAAACATTTTACATTATCAATTCGTTTTTTCTCAAGATCATATACCTTGATTTATTGAATGCGAATTCTTAATCTAATTACTTAGGTGTTTCAAAAAAATTCATTAGTCAATATATATAGTTCCAACCCAATAAAATCAACTTTTTTGAAACACCCATTGACCAGTTATTTTTTTGGAATCATCTTAAATGCATTCAATATATAAAAGTATTAAAAAAAGTCTGATATAAACTCTATTTCCTTGAAATAAAACAGTAAAAGATTTACATAAAACCTTTTATCTCTCATGGTAAGGAATTATGGTTAATGCTTAAAGGCCTAATAATAAAGGAGGTTCTATTTTATGCGTAGTTTAAAAACTATTATTTATTCGACAGTAAAAGTATCAATTGTATTTGCACTAATTATTACAATGTTTTTTCCTCTAGATATTTCAGCATATTCTCAGTGGTTTCCTTTTACAGTTGCATGGGACGATTCGTTGGAGAATAACATAGATATAAGCAATATTGTTTTAGATGCCCCAGCAGGTGAACATGGTTTTGTCAAAATAAAAGAAGGGCATTTTTATTTTGAAGATGGCCTTAGGACAAGGTTTTGGGGAATAAATCTCACTTTTAAAGGCTGTTTTCCTGAAAAGGCTGTGGCTGATAAGACGGCTGAACACCTTGCAAAGTATGGATTTAATTTGGTGAGATTGCATCATATGGACACCATAAGATCACCTTCAGGAATTATTAGCAGAGAATCTGACGATACACAAGTTATAGACGATGAACAATTGGATCGTATGGATTATTTTATACACAAACTAAAAGAAAATGGAATTTATGTAAACATTAATCTTCACGTTGGAAGAGAGTTTACAGAAGAAGATGGAGTGGTTGATGCTGAGCTATTACCTGATTTGTCTAAAATTGTAACCATTTTTGATGATAGACTTATTGAACTTCAAAAGGATTATGCAAAAAAGTTGTTAAGACATTATAATCCTTACACAGAAAAAAGGTATTGTGATGATCCTGTTATAGCAATGGTTGAAATAACAAATGAAAACTCACTTTTTCCAGCATGGCAAGATGGGGCATTGTTAGGAGCTGAAGGAGATCATTTTAAAGCTTTACCTGAATACTATGTTGAGGAACTTGATTTAAAGTGGAACGAATGGTTAAAATCAAAATATGAAACGACTGAAAATCTCAAAAAAGCTTGGAGCTTAGATGACAGTAGTGAGAATTATGTCGTTAACTCTGACTTTGAGAATCCTCTAGCTGACACCTGGAATATATCAAAGTATGGTGACACTGTTGCGTCTTTTTCACAAGATGATTTTGATAAGGTGACTGGAGATTATTCAATACGTGCTGATATAGAAAATGCCACAGGAACGGAATACGATTTACAGTTAAAGCAGTTAGGTATTCAGCTTCAGAATGGTAAAAATTATACATTGAATTTTAATGCAAAAGCAGATAGAGAACTTGATATTTATGTCACTTATATGCAGAATGTATCGCCGTTTTCGAATTATGGATTGTTTGAACAAGTTAGTGTAAAAACCGAATGGGATGAGTACAGCATAGATTTTACTGCAAACCAACTTTACAATGATTCGAGATTGTCGTTTGATCTAGGGCTTAGTTCAGGAAAATTGTGGTTAGACAGTGTTGAAGTGGTTGAAAAACAAATGTATTATTTTGAACACAATGAATCCTTGGAAAATATGAATATTAGAAGAACTGAATGGAATGACAGGTTTGAAAGAAGTGATCAAAGAATAGCAGATGAAACAGAGTTTTATTACACTATAGAAAAGGAATACTTTGAAGATATGCTTTCATATATTGATGATACATTGTGTGTAAAAGCACCGATTTCTACATCAAATTACTTTTATGGTCATGTTGATCTAAAGGCTCAATCTGTAGGTGATTTTATGAACGCTCATTCATACTATGATCACCCAACATTTGAAGACGGAATATGGAATGAGGATAATTTCACTATAGAAAACGGATCATTGATTGCAGAGGCGCAAACAGATAAAAATGATATCAATTTCAATACGTTTATTGAAAAGATTGCCTTGTCTGCTGTTTTAGGTAAGCCGTTGGTTGTTAGTGAATGGAACATAGCGTTTCCGAATGATTATGAGTATGAAGCTATGCCTTTACTTACGTCTTATGCACTTCTTCAAGGCTGGGATGCACTGTGTTTGTATTCCTATACTAATAACCTATACAAGACACCTGAACAAAATGGAATAGAAGACTTTTTTGATTCGATGAACAATTCTATAAAAATGTCTCAGTCGCCAATATGTTCGCTTATGTTTCTCAGAGGAGATTTACAACAAGCTAAAAGAAAAATAACTTTAAATATGCCTTTAGTTGATTTTGTAAATGAGTACAAGTATATAGGAGAAAGTAGGAAATTAAAAGTAGATGGTGGGTACATTCCATCATCGGTAGTTTACATGAATAGAATAAATCTTTCAAATGATGAGTCATTGGCAAGAGTCAAAATGACAGATGTATTCACCAAAAAAGCATTGAAAAAACTTCAAACTGAAACAACTCATACAAGTGATACTGGTGAAATAATATGGGATTTTGAAAACGAAAATAAAGAGTACTTGAAAATTAATTCAAGTAAAACACAGGGAGCAGTTGGTTTTTTATCAGGACAGACTATTGAAACGGATAATCTTTTATTAAATATTGAAACAGATAGTTCGTTCTTGGCAACTTCTTTAGATGAAGAGCCTATAACTACAACCTCAAAAATTTTACTTTCGGTAGTTGGAAAACAAAAAAATACACATGCTGGTTGGGGGGGAGGACCAGTTCTTATGGAACCTGTATTGGGTACAGTTGAAATTAAGGTTGATAGGCCCGAAGATTGCGTTGTTAATATATTAAACTCCGATGGTAGTGTTAGTGCTCCAAAAGAGTTTGAAAGAAATGGCGATTCAATTATAATTGAGCTGGGCGCGGAGACTTTATGGTACGAGATAATCAGAACAATTAATGTTGAATAGATTTTGAATAAAATATAAAGAATTGAAAGTGGCTTATAACACAATTGTTATAAGCCACTTTTGAGAAAATATAGTTCGTCTGTTTATCGCAGCGAAATTTGATACTTTGACCGAGGTTTTCGCTGCAATATTTGGATTTGTTTTGTTGAAAATTTTAGAATAATGTTGAATAAAAAAGATATTATATGTATAATTCATTTTAAAGGGAAGAAATTATTTGTTAACAGTTTTTGGAAAGGGTTTTTTGTGGTTTTCACTATATATACTTCTTGTCTTGAGCAAAAAAGTGAAAACTTAATGTGATTATGTTAATGTTTCTAGGTTTTAGGCACTACTTTTTATTAGAAACAATCCTTCCAAAGGCTTTTAGTATAGGGGGAGGCATTTTTATTGTTGAATATCATTTATAAGAATAGCCTAAAGTTTATTAAAGATTGTAAAAATATTTTTAAGGGTTATTTTCCATATGAAAAATTTCTTGATAAATCTTTTTTACAAACATATAGTTTTCTACAAAGTTCACAATGGTATACCAAGGAACAACATCAGCAATACCAATTAATTCAATTAAAAAAGTTATTAGACTACTCGTACAAGAATGTTCCTTATTATAAAAGGTTGTTTGACGAAATTTCATTGAGACCTGAGAATGTACAAGATTTCAATGATTTTGAGAAAATACCTTATTTGACAAGAGATATTGTTAGAGAGAACTCTGAGCTTTTGATATCAAAGGAGTACAAGAAGTCGGATCTTAGAAGCGTATCAACTGCTGGTACGACTAGTTTGCCACTTAGATTCTATGAGGCAAAGAAAAAAACATATAGCGTAGAGTGGGCATATATAGCCAGTATTTGGAGCGCTATAGGATATGATATTAACAAAAATAATCGATTTGTTACACTAAGGGGTACAATTCCTCGTAAGGGCTATTATGAGTATAGAGGGCTTGAACTTGTTCTTTCTTCTTTTTGCCTTGTTGAGGAAAACATGGAGGACTATGTGAGAAGAATTGAGGAATTCAATCCTGATTATATAAGGGCATATCCATCGTCTATAGCTCTTCTCTCAGATTATATTCTCAAGAATGGTATCAAACTTGATTTGAGCAATTTAAAGGTAGTTTTGTGTGCGTCTGAAAATATATATGATTTTCAAAGGGAAATTATTAAGAAGGCTTTTAATTCAAAGGTTTACAGTCATTATGGACACTCTGAAAGATGTACATTAGGTGGGGAGTGTGAAAAAAGTTCATATTATCATATGCTAAGTGAATATGGGTATACGGAATTAATTAACACTAATAACTCTCAAACTACTGAAGAGGACGAGCTTGGTGAAGTTGTGTGCACTGGTTTTACAAATTATGCAATGCCTTTTATCAGGTATAGGACAGGAGATATTGGTGTTAATACTAATAAAGAATGCGAGTGTGGAAGAAAATATAAGTTAATAAAGAGAATAGAGGGTAGGATACAAGATTTTTTTGTAGACAAGTCAGGTTCAATTGTACCTTCAACATGTGCAGATGATGGATTGCGTAAGATAATTGAAAAGGTAAATAATTTTCAATTTGTGCAGAACGAGCCTGGTAAAATTATTTTAAATGTAGATTTTTGTAGGGAACCGGCAGAAGAAGAGATTTCAAGTGTGATTAAAAGATTTTATGAAAAATATCCGAGGTTTGAAATTGATATAAGAAAGATTGACAATATTGCAAGGACAGCAAATGGAAAACAACGTTTCTTTGTACAGAACATTCCTATAAGCTACAAAAAGAATGAAAACTGAACATTATTACATACAAAAAAAATGTATTCGGTCTTAGGAATAAGGTTGGAAAAGTAAGTGGATTCGACAATACAAAAAATCGCACAGGTAGAAAAAATACATTAATATGTTGATAAGTGTCGGTTGATTTGATATTATTGAAAAAGATAAATATGTTTTGAATTAAGCATAGGATATTATAACTAAATTTGAGTTATGTGTTTGTAATGGAGGGGTGTAATTAATGAGTAACAAAAAGATATGTATAATAGGCTTAGGATATATTGGATTGCCAACAGCTGCAATGTTTGCAACACACGGGCACAAAATTATTGGTATAGATATAAATAAAGGTGTGATTGATGCTTTAAATAAAGGAAAGATTACAATAACGGAGCCGTATTTAGACATAATGGTGCAGGCGGCGGTGACATCGGGAAATTTATTTGGAAAGACACAGCCAGAAGAGGCAGATGTATTTATTGTTTCAGTACCTACTCCGATTACTGAAGAAAAAAAGGCAGATATGTCTTATGTGATATCCGCTACAGAATCAATTGTACCATATCTAAAAAAAGGCAATATAGTTATTTTGGAATCCACATCTCCGGTAGGTACAGTTAAGAATTTAATGTGTCCTATACTTGAGAAATCAGGTCTGGTTGTCGGAGAAGAACTCTTTGTTGCTCATTCTCCTGAAAGAGTGTTACCTGGAAGGATATTAATTGAACTGGTTGATAACAACAGAATAATTGGTGGCGTCAATGAAAAGTCAGCGCAATTAGTTAAAGATTTATATAAAACGTTTGTACGTGGTGAGATTTTTACTACTGATGCAACAACGGCAGAAATGTGCAAACTTATGGAGAATACATATAGGGATGTAAATATCGCTTTGGCAAACGAGCTAGCTATGGTTTCTGAAGAGGCAGGCATAAATGCTTGGAAGGTTATTGAACTTTGCAATAAGCACCCTAGGGTAAATATTCATCAGCCTGGTCCTGGGGTTGGGGGGCACTGTCTAGCTGTTGATCCTTGGTTTATAATTGAGAAATTTCCTGATACAGCTCATATTATAGAAAAATCAAGAAGAACTAATGATAGTATGCCGCATCATGTTTTTAGCAGAGTGGAAAAAATATTAGGTGATGTATCTGAACGTAAGGTTATTACAATTTTAGGCATTACTTATAAACCTGATATTGACGATACACGAGAGAGTCCTATCGAAGTCTTGGTTGATCTGTTAGAAGCCGATGGAAGCTATGAAATCAGAATTGTAGATCCTTTTGTGCACAATCACAAATATCTAGAAAAGAACTTGATTAATGCTTGTGTTGGAAGCGATTTGGTAGTACTTGGAGTAAATCATAAAGATTTTAGAAATATTGAAATGGATGAGATTGTAAAGGTTATGAGGAATAGAAATATTTTGGATACGAGAAACTACTTTGATTCAAAGGTTTTAGAGAATATAGGGTTTAAATATTTCTTAATTGGAGCTTAGTTATTCAATTTAAATAATGCAATTATTACTAAAAAAGTTAGTTTTTTTGACAAATCTTTTTGAAGAAACTACTCCGCTGTTTGTCGCAGCGGACATTGCTACTTTGATCACAGCATTCGTAGTGGTATGTATTTAAATTATATATATTTTTTGTACCTAATAATTTATAGAGAATAGAAAGTTTCTTGCTAAAACATTTCTTTAACGAAAGTTAAATGTTTAAAGTTGTATTTTTAAAGAATATAACATGCTTGGAATCTTTCTATTTGTTGTTTAATTAGTGTATTTTATTTTGTAATGTGCATAAACATTACTTGGGTTGTTGTTAGAGAAGTTAACTTATAATCAAAGGATTTGTTGTAGTTTTTTTGTTATATCTAGGAATGATGCTTATCAGATGATATAATATGATTAATATGGGGAACGATAAATTTGTTTGGGGGGGTTTTTATGAGGAATAAAAAACTTGTAAGTATTTCTTTGGTTGTATTTTTGGGAATTAGCATTTTGTTTTCTTCAACTCCTTTTAACAAGGTTTTTGCAGAGACTTGGTATCCTTTTGAAATACCTGAGAATGATGCAAAAAGTAATATAATTGATGCAGGAAAGATTGTTTTGGACGCTCCCGCGGGGAAGCATGGATTTTTAACAGTAAAAGATGGACATTTTTATTTTGAAGATGGTACAAGGATGAAATTTTGGGGAGCTAATCTCACATTTAAAGCATGTTTCCCTGATCATGATAGTGCGGATAATATGGCAGCACATCTTGCAAAATATGGTTTTAATATTGTTAGAATTCATCATATTGATTCTTTAGGTGCGCCGTCTGGGATATTTGATACTGCAAAAGGTGACACTCAAACTCTCAGTGAAGAACAACTGGAGCGGTTGGATTATTTAATTTTTAAGCTTAAAGAAAAAGGTATTTATGTTGATTTGAACCTTCATGTCGGCAGAGAATTTACTGAAAATGATGATGTCATTGATGCTTCCAACATTCCATATAATTCAAAGATTGTTACATTATATGACGATAGGCTTATTGAATTGCAAAAAGATTATGCACGAAAACTGCTATCTCATTATAACCCCTATACCCAAAAAAAGTATTATGAGGAACCTGCAATAGCTTTAATTGAAATTACTAATGAAAACTCACTATTTCCAGCCTGGATGGATGGAGCTCTTTTTGGTAATGCAGGAGAAAAGGAGTACAAAAAACCAATACCTAGCTATTATATAGAAGAACTCAACAATAAGTGGAATGAATGGCTGAAAAAGAAATATGGTAACACAGAAGCACTTAAAAATGCTTGGAATCTTAAAGAGTCAAATATATCCAATTTTGTGAAAAATGCTGATTTTGAAACTGATTGGCAAACTGATTGGAATGCTGAATTACATGTTACAGGAACTAGTTTTCAATTGGATAATACTAATAAAAAAAGTGGGCAAAACTCTATTTGTGCTAATATTGCAGAGGTAGGAGAATTCGAATATGGAGTACAGCTTAAGCAGCTAGGTATTAGCTTGGAAAAAGGTAAAAATTACCGTTTATCTTTTTATGCAAAAGCAGATAGAGAAAGGGACATTTCTGTTGTATATATGCAAAATGTTACTCCTTGGAATAGTTATGGATTATTCAAAGAGTTTGCTATTAATGCAAATTGGTGCGAATATTCTACTGAATTTACTGTAGATCAAGCAGAAACTAGTGATGCAAAACTTTCGTTTAACTTAGGAAGCATAGCAGGCAAAGTATGGCTTGATAGTGTTAAACTTGAAGAAATAGAAATAAGCAATCTAGATGCAGAAGAAACCATTGAAAAGTCAACAGTAAGGAGAACGGACTGGAAGGATCGTTTTATGGTAAGCGATCAGAGAATGGCAGATAACACCGAATTCTACTATTGGTTGGAAAAGAGTTTTTTTGATGAAATGATTTCATACATAAAAGATGATTTAGGGTTAAAGGTTCCGATATCAACGTCCAATTTTTATTACGGACAGCCAGATTTGATGGCTCAAGAGTCTGGTGATTTTATGAATACGCATGCATATTGGGATCATCCTGTTTTTAGTGGAGGTCAGGATGTTATAGAAAATTATGTACAGCAAAATTCTTCTCTGATTAAAGATGTGGGAAACACAAAAGGGAAGATTGAATTTAGTTCATTTCTTGAGAGAATAGCTCTTTCAACAGCTGAAGGTAAGCCACTTGTTGTAAGTGAATGGAATGCGCCATTCCCTAATGACTACGAATATGAGATAGCCCCTTTGATTACAGCTTATGCACTTCTGCAGGGGTGGGATGGTTTATTTATATACTCTTACGCAAATACATATGAAGGTAGTTCAGGCACAAGTGGAATTGACTGTATGTTTAATATAAAGAATAATCCCGTAAAAATGTCTCAAATGCCTTTGTGCTCATTAATGTTTTTAAGAAACGATATTAAGGAAGCTGAGAAGACCATAAAACTTAGATACAATAAAGATGAATCTATTATGGAATATAAGTACAATTGCGGAAGCAGAAAACTTCCAATCACTCAAGGGTATATTCCAGCTTCAGCGCTATTAAATCATAAAATACTTCACGGAAACTTTACTTATCCAGAGAAAGCAAGTATAGATCACTTTTTTACTGATGACCAGATGAAAAAATTATTAGATGAAACTGTGCATGTGAGTGACACAAATGAGATTACTCTTAAGTCTGATGTTAAAAATAAGGAGTATTTAAAAATTAACACTCCAAGACTACAGGGAGTTGATGGGTTTGTATCAGGGCAAGTAGTAAGTACTCAGGATGTAAAATTTTCACTTTCAACAAATTCTTCAGCTATATTGGTAACTATAGATTATTTGCCTATATCAAGTTCAGCGAAAATGGTACTTTTCTTAACAGCACGCCAAAAAAATACAGGGCAGAAAAAGAGTGCAGATTTATCTAGAGTAACTAGTTTAGGAGCTGGTTCTGTTTTGCTGGAACCAGTATTCGGGAAAGTAGAAATAAGTGTTGATTCTGATGCGTTTCTTTATGAAGCATACTCTTTAAATGGTGAAGGTGAAAGGATAAATAAAAAGAAAGTTGATGTGATTTCATCTGATTTAATTCAAATTACTTTAGATGGTGGATCGCCTTGGATTGAGATTGTTAGAAAAAGTAATGTTAATGTAACGGCACCAAGAAGTTCATCACCTTTACCAACTGCTGTTTCGACAGTAAAGCATACTTTACCTCAAGTAACTGCAAAGCCATCAGTGACACCGAAACCAACAACGACGTTTACACTGACACCGAAAGCAACAAAAATTCTTACACCGACACCGAAACCAACGACAATGCATACGCAGACGCC
>CAYXPB010000003.1:0-17802 GCA_964466645.1 uncultured Acetivibrio sp.
GACTAGGGCATTGCACAAGTTATGTATATATTACCATGGTGAAAAATCGCTGCTGCTCAATAAGATTTGAAGAATTTAAAACTATAGCATCCGAGGATTATTTATTGTATAATTAGATGTATAAAGTCTGCATCTATTTATATTTCAACATTTTGTAACTTATATCATTAAGTAAATATATTCTATGGAAGGAAGGAACCAATAGATGAGTATGAAGGACAGGTTGTTTAGCCTAAAGAAAGTATGGTGCATTGTGACGATAGTAATTTTGATTTTCGGATTTATGTCTAGTTCGTTTACATATGCTGTGGATCCAATGAAGGTAAGTTTGACAGCTTTAAAAGGAGAAAAAGGAGCTACCGTTACAGTGCCTTTGACATTGAAAAATGTTCCTGCATCAGGTATTTACGCATGTAGCTTTCGGGTTAATTATGACCCTAAAATATTTAGCTCAGTGAGCATTACATCTGGAGAGCTGATAATAAATTCAAATGATTTTAACTCCAATGTAAGTAGTACGACAGGTTTCGTGGCAATGACTTTTGAGTCACCGGCTGACAGAAGTAGGATTATAAAAAGTGATGGTACGTTTGCATACATTAAATTGACTATTATGAGTAATGCGGGTGATGGTATATCTATACTTTCTCATAATCTTTCAAGATCTTCAGTATATACGACTGGAACTGATGAAATTACAGGAGTTGCATATAACGGTGGTGCAGTAGCAATTGGAAGTGCCGCAATACCCTCAGTAATACCAACAGCAACGCCTACAGCCACACCAACTTCGACACCTACAGCTACACCGAAATTAACTTCATCATATACTTCAAACCCGAGACCAACAACCACAACAAACACAACAAATAGCGGAAGGCAAACAATGCCGGCAGTGCAAGTGACACCGACTAAACCTATAACGACACCACCAACCGGAGGCTTTCAGATACCAAAAGATATAACGACACACTGGGCAAAATTATACGTTCTCAGGCTGATGAATATGGGAGTTATTCAAGGATATCCCGACGGTAATATAAAGCCCGATAATAACATTACAAGGGCAGAAGCTGTAACGGCACTTATGAAATCAATAGGAGATGGTTTGGCGCCAAATCCGGAATTTACTTTTGCTGATAAAAATGAAATACCAAATTGGGTAAAAGGATTTCTAAAAACTGCTTTAGACCTCAAGGTGGTTGGCGGATATGAGGACAATACCTTTAGGGCTTCAAGAAATGTTACCCGGCAGGAAGTTGTTATAATGCTTATGAAGACTTTCCGCTTTGAACCTTCAGAGACCTCTAAGATTGCTCTTGCCGACCAAGGGAATATTGCTCCATGGTCTAAGAAATACGTCAATACAGCATGTAATTTGGAAATAGTAAAAGGTTATAGTGACAATACTTTCATGCCAAATAAGAATGTTACAAGAGCTGAACTTTTTACAATGATTGCAAAGTGCCTTGAGCATTTAGAGAAACAATAATCGATAATGGTAAATCGCCTGTAAGATTTGAGCTTTAAAATAATAACAGATATTAAGGTGTTTTAGACAAATAAATTTGTGTTATAGGCATAACAAAAAATTATGCTGAATTACTAATCAGGGAATTTTTTGATTATCATGATATAAACAATAAAGATATTTATTGTAAAATGCAAACAGGCTAAGACCAAAATCACTTGGAATTTTAGCCTGTTTTGCTTACAGACCTTCAATATAAAACACGAAAAAAATCAACATTATTTTAGTAAGTTAGGCATTACTACAATAATGTTGATCTATAAGCAAAAGAATGTTGTTACTTCAGTCCTTTTAATAGGCCAATCAAATCATCATCTGTTATTCCATTTGTAATTGGGCTAACAAAAGCATCGTATTGTATATAGTATTTGCATAAATCTTTATAAACATTTTTAGGGAATTCTCTTGTGTACTCGGTCCCATCTATCTCTTCTCTTAAAGTTATATTTAAAGTTTTTTTGTCTTTGTAATATAGTGCGTCGTGGTTCCCTATCTTTATATTTTTTATGGTTTTGCTATTTGCAATATCTGTATACATATCGATGCCTTCAGCTCTGAAAATACTTAGCATAATTTCTTTTTCGTTCATTACATATTTTAGCAGAAGGCGTTTTGAGCTCTCTGATTCACTGATCGCTTTGGTAAAGTAAGTTTTTCCAATGCTTTTAGCTTCCTTTTTGAATGCTTCTAAATCAGGCTCTTTTTGGGGAAGTGATTGTATATCGATGCTTACAAGTTGGTAGTTGTCGGGAACTGAAGGAACTTTAAAATCAAATGGCACATGTTTTCTTGCTTCATTAGCCGAAGTAAGTGTAAGCGGTCTGCAAAATGTCCTTACTGAAGGTTTGTTGTCTTTAGTTTCGTATACAAACACAGATTCACCTGGCTTTAATAGGTTATACAAGTCGTCGTATTGATTGATAACCAAAACTTGTTTAGGTAAATCGCTTTCATGTACTTTCATAATAACATCGCCATTTGTATTTTGAAGTTCCCAAACTCTATAACCTATTGTAAAAGCTGAACAGCATAATAGTATTATAAGCAGTGAAATCAGCACTAGTGACCTTTTGCGATTCACATATGAAGATTTATTTCCGGCTTCGATAACACTCATAACATTCTGTCTCACGTCAGTTTGGGGAATGTAAGCCTTTTCCATCAATAACTTAAGCTCTGCATCTTGTAGAACATTCTTCATTGGATACCCCTCCTTTATATGTTTCGAAGTTATTTACAACCTTTTTTTTAGATCTCTCAAATCTTTTTCGAGCACTTGCAGGCTTCATTTCAATTATTTTACCTATTTCCTCAAAGCTTTTATCATGCAGAACTTTTAGAATTATAATACTGCGATCAATAGGTTTTAACACTTTTAAGAGCTCCTGCACCTCTGCCATGCTTTCTTCATAGTTTGGCTCATGACTACGATTTGTTTTGTTGAATGCCAGTGCTTCCAATAAAGGAACAAACTTGACTAAGTTTCTTCTTCTTATTAAATTGATACAGTGATTATATGCAATCCTATAAAGCCATGCAGTAAAGCTTCCGTTAGAGTGGTATAAATGTATCTTCTGATACGCCTTTATAAAAATTTCCTGAACTGCATCTTGAGCTTCATGATAATTTCCAAGAAGATAACAACAGTATGAGAAAATCGGCTGTTGTAAATTTTCAATAATTTGTTCGAAGTATGATTGTTCACCTAGCTTTACTCTCTCAACGAGGTCTTCTAATATATTCAAACTTTTTTCCTCCATCCGCTTTAATCTGAATTACGTAATTCACATATAAAACAATTAAGGTAACAGAAATGTGACATTTTAAGTTGGTATTAAAAAATTTTTACTTGATTCTTTCTGATTTTAATATAACATAGGACTAAAGTATAAAAAACGGTAAGGTAGTAAAAAATTAAGTGTACAAGAAAATAACAGATAGGTCTCCATTTTATAAAAATTATGAAGATTTAAATTCAATAAATATTATTAATTCATTAAAAGAGTATTTTGTTACAGTTGAAGGAAAAATTATATGGTATACATTAAAGCCTAAAATCCATTAAGTGGGGGTTGTAAATTTGAATGATACTTATGGTATTAAGTCAAAAAGGAAGACCTGCCTTTAAAGCGTTGGAAAGGTTGTGAGTAAGAAATGAATTATTACCTATTTACTGGCACATAGAAAAAGAATACCCAAGAATTTTAAGGGTATTCTTTTTTATGCGGGAATTAGCTGAGGTATTTTAATCAACCTTAGTCCTAAGAAGTCTATAGTATTGATAAAGTAATTCGTCAAGCTCTAATTCAATACAATGAGCTTCTTCCTTGTCAAAGTCACAGCTTTGACTAAAGGAATCTAGAATTAAGTTCTTCTTCACAATTTCCTTTTCCAATTGTTGTGAGAAACTATCCATAAAAAGGCTTGCCTCCTTATATTTCTCCCTTAACACCTAAAAGTTATTTTAAATGAAAATATAACTCTTGATATTTTCATTTTCTTTAGAAGAAGTAAAATATTGTATATATATATTATAAGTATCTTGGCTATTTGAGTAAATAGTGCATAAGTAATTATAGGTCTAGTACTAAAGTGCTAGTACTGAACTGCTATAACAATTCCTGTAATGCCTCAATTTTGTATTTCTTACAGGATTGGTTTGAAAAAATGTGAAGCGAATTTTTGTTGTCTGAAATTGATTTGATGGAAGCTAATGGAGGGCGCAGACTTTACCAATTCTGCTTTTTTGGTTATAATTATTTAAGAGAGCTAAATACAAGAAGTTTTCAATAAATCTACGAGTAGTTCGAGAAGCAAATTGGAGGCGGGATATGAACTCTATCGTTTTTATTGATACAGAAATTGAACCTAACAATGGGAAAGTTCTTGATATTGGTGCTATTAAGGGAAATGGTGATCCGTTTCACTCAAATTCTATTACACAATTTATAGAATTTCTAAAGGGTTCAGAATATATTTGTGGTCATAACATATTTAATCACGACTTAAAATATATTCAAGCTTCAATTAATGCCGCCTGTATTAATAATTCGAAATTTATTGATACATTATACTTTTCTCCGCTTTTTTTTCCAACCAGACCTTATCATGCTTTACTAAAGGATGATAAGCTACAGACAGAAGAGATAAACAACCCTCTCAATGATTCGATAAAAGCGAGGGACCTTTTCTTTGATGAAATTGCTGCTTTTAAGAATGCAGATAATATATTAAGGCAAATCAATTATTCCTTATTAAAAGATAAAAAAGAATTTCGTTCGTTCTTTCGGTTTATAGAATATAAAGAAACTGAAATTGATTTGGAAAAAACAATTCGTGAAATGTTTCATGCTCAGATATGCGAGCAGGCAAAGCTTGCAGATATAATATCAAAATACCCGATTGAATTGGCATATGCTCTAGCCTTGATAAATGCAAGAAGTCGTTATTCAATTACTCCGCCATGGGTGCTGAAGAATTTTCCGGCAGTTGAGAAAGTTATGTTTCTACTTAGAAACAAGCCATGTTTAAGTGGCTGTGTGTACTGTAATAAAGCTCTTGATATTCATCAGGGCTTAAAACGTTTTTTTGGATTTGACTCCTATAGGAAATATGCAGGTGAAGCTTTGCAGGAGAAAGCTGTAAAAGCGGCAGTTGACAATAAGTCACTTTTAGCGGTGTTTCCTACTGGTGGAGGAAAGTCAATAACTTTTCAGGTGCCTGCCTTGATGAGCGGAATGAACTCAAAGGGATTGACAGTCGTTATTTCACCACTGCAATCGTTGATGAAGGATCAAGTTGATAATTTAGAAAAAGTGGGTATCACTGATGCGGTTACTATAAATGGTTTACTCGATCCCGTTGAAAGGGCGAAATCCTTGGAAAGGGTTGAGAACGGTTCAGCATCAATTTTATATATATCACCCGAAGCATTGCGCTCAAGGACTATGGAACGTCTGCTTTTAGGTAGAAATGTTGTTAGGTTTGTTATTGATGAGGCACACTGCTTTTCAGCATGGGGGCAGGATTTTAGAGTAGATTATTTGTATATTGGTGATTTCATAAAGTCTTTTCAGGAAAAGAAGAATTTAGAGTATGGCATTCCTGTATCTTGTTTTACAGCTACGGCAAAACAAAAGGTCATTGGAGATATACGGGATTACTTCAGGGAAAAACTTTCTATTGAAATGGAGCTTTTTACATCAGGTGTATCAAGGAGCAATCTTCATTACAAGGTCTTTGAAATGAATGGCGAAGAAGAGAAATACAATACCGTAAGGAATCTTATTGAAGAAAAGAAATGCCCGACAATTATTTATGTTTCTAGGACAAGAAAAGCCTATTTGCTGGCACAGAGATTGAAAAAGGATGGTTACTCTGCAAGGTCATACCATGGCAAGATGGATAAACAGGAAAAAACTGAAAATCAGGATGCATTTATTAATGGTGAAGTTCAGATTATGGTTGCGACGTCTGCATTTGGTATGGGTGTAGATAAAAAAGATGTTGGAATGGTCATCCACTATGAAATTTCAGATTCTTTGGAAAACTATGTTCAGGAAGCAGGAAGGGCAGGAAGAGATGAATCAATCTCTGCTGACTGCTATGTATTGTTTAATGATGAAGACTTGAACAAGCATTTTTTACTGCTAAACCAAACCAAGTTGAATATTGAGGAAATTCAGCAGGTATGGAAAGCGATTAAGGATGCCACTAGAATACGCTTAAAAACTTCACAATCGGCTTTGGAGATAGCACGAATGGCTGGTTGGAATGAAAGTTTGAAAGATACAGAAACAAGGGTGAAAACAGCTATCGCTGCATTAGAAGAGACTGGATATATTAAGCGTGGACAAAATATGCCAAGGATATTTGCAGATAGTATCCTAGTAAATAATGCTCAGGAAGCTATAGAAAAGATCAACAATTCAAATCAGTTTGAAGGAAAGCAAAAGGAAAAGGCAATCCGCATAATAAAGAGCCTGATTTCAAGTAAATACAGAAAAAATGCCATGGAAGAGGAAGCTGAATCTAGGGTGGATTATATTTCAGACCACCTGGGGATTCCAAAAGAGGAAGTAATCCAAAGTGTAAATTTACTTCGCGAAGAGAAGGTTTTAGCTTTCACAAAAGATTTGGGTGCATTTATAAAGAAAAACGAAAGTAAAAATCGTTCACTTGGTATATTGAAAACCTTTATTGGGATAGAAAAATTTCTGCTGAATGCTTTTAATAATGAGAAAAAAATATACCATATTAAAGAACTCAACGAGCAGGCTGAAAGCTGCGGCTGCAAGGGAGTAAGTCCACGTAATATCAGAATTATCACAAACTTATGGGTGATAAAAAACTGGATAAAGAGGCAAAGTACGGGTTATTCAACAAACCATATTGCGGTGATTCTGCTTTATGATAGAGATATACTTGAAGAAAAGCTTACAAAAAGGCATGAATTAGCTCAGTTTATTCTTCAGTATCTTTATGAGAAAAGTAATGAAGAATCAGAGAATAGGGAAACTGCTAAAGAGGAAGTAATGGTTGAGTTTTCGGTTTTTGAATTGAAAGAAGAATTTGAACTGCAAATTACATTTTTTAATTCAAAAACTACTGTTGAAGAAGTTGAGGATGCTCTTTTTTACCTGTCGAGAATTGGAGCATTGAAAATAGAGGGCGGGTTTATGGTGTTATACAATCCTATGGCGATTGAACGTATTGAGAGGGATAACAAAAAACGTTACAAGGTAGAGGATTATCAGAAGCTTAAGGCTTACTACGAAAACAAAATTCAGCAAATTCATATTGTTGGCGAATATGCCCATAAGATGGCCAGTGATTACAAAGAAGCACTGCAGTTTGTAGATGATTACTTTCAACTAAACTATGCATCCTTTCTGAATAAATACTTTAAAGGGAGCCGTGAGAGTGAAATAAAAAGAAATATTACACCTGCTAAGTTCAAACAACTTTTTGGAGAGCTTTCACCGACCCAATTAAAAATAATTACTGACAATAAAGCAAATTGTATTGTGGTGGCAGCAGGTCCTGGAAGCGGTAAGACCCGTGTTTTAGTTCACAAACTTGCATCCCTTCTGCTTATGGAAGACGTCAAACATGAAAAACTCTTGATGATAACTTTCTCAAGGGTAGCTGCAACAGAATTTAAAAAGCGTCTATTAAAGCTTATTGGGAATGCTGCCAACTTTGTTGAGATAAAAACCTTTCATTCCTATTGTTTTGACTTGTTAGGGAAGGTTGGAACGCTTGAAAAGTCGGATGAAATACTAAGGGAAGCGATTACAAAGATTCAAAAGGGTGAGGTAGAGGTAGGTAGGATTACAAAAGCGGTTTTAGTTATAGATGAAGCTCAGGATATGGATGCCGATGAGTTTGCACTGATTAATGCGTTAACGAAGCAAAATGAGGATATGAGAGTAATTGCGGTTGGTGACGATGATCAGAATATTTATGAATTCAGAGGCGCGAGTTCAAAATACTTAGAGCAAATGATAAATGGCCAAAACTCGGTAATGTATGAACTTATCGATAATTACAGAAGTAAAAGGAATCTCGTTGATTTTACAAACCAGTTTGTAAAGAAAATATCGAATCGACTAAAGAAAACGCCTATTTTTGCCATGCAGAGTGATAATGGGAAAGTTAAACTGGTAAGACACAAAAATTGCAGTCTGATTGTAGCGGTAGTAAATGATATCCTGAAAGAGGGCCTTTCTGGGTCTACCTGTGTTTTAACAAGAAGTAATGGAGAAGCATTACAGCTTGCCGGATTGCTTGTAAAACATGGTATGCGGGCAAAACTAATCCAATCCAATGAAGGCTTTAATTTGTATAACCTTCTTGAAATAAGATTTTTTTTGAAGCAGCTAAACTTATCGGAAGATACTTATATAATTTACGAGGATATATGGGAAAATGCAAAACGAGATTTAAAAAATAGATTTATCAGAACTTTAAATTACGAAATATGCCAGAACCTAATTAGGGATTTTGAAGCATCAAACCCAAAGTATAAATACAAATCTGATTTAGAGCTTTTCATAAGAGAATCAAAACTTGAAGACTTCTATGGTGATAAGGTTGACACAATATTTGTTTCGACTATTCACAAAGCAAAAGGAAGAGAATTTGATAATGTCTTTCTGATGCTTGATCACTTCGATACAAAGACGGATGAAGCATTACGGTTGATTTATGTTGCCATGACAAGGGCAAAAAGCAGCCTGAACATACACTATAATGGAGATTATCTAGACTTTATACAGACAGAGGAACTTAGAATTGTCGTTGATAATGAAGTATATTTGCCTCCGGATCAATTGGTAATGCAATTATCTTATAAGGATGTTTGGTTGGATTACTTTTTATCTTGTCAGCATTTGATTTCGCAGCTAAATAGTGGAGATGAACTTACCGTAAGTGGTGAGTGCTGCTTAAATTCAAAAGGACAGGAGGTTGTTAGATTCTCAAAACAGTTTACAAATCAAATTGAGTCAATGAAGCAAAAAAAGTATGTGCCTAAAAGGGCTAAAATACGCTTTGTTGTATATTGGCAGAAAGAGGACTCTGAATACGAAATCAGGATTGTTTTGCCTGAAGTTTATTTTGAAAAAAAAGAAAAGGAGTAAATCTATTATGTTGAGTAAGAAGCTACTATAGCATAGTTCAATAGCCAAAAGGTATTTATACAATAATAGAGTCAAATAAAGTCGAATTATATGGAAATAGAATTTAAAATGTAGTAATATTAACAATGTAATAAAAACATACTTGTAGATGTAGGGGATTTATGAAAAAAATAATTGTCTTTAATTATACATTAATTGTATTGCTAAATGTTTTGCCATTTATACCTGCTAGTTTAAAAGGAATATTAGGCATAATTTTAATTTCATACACTGCAATAAAATTTGATAAGAAGCATACCATTATAACAACTTCCATCTTTATCTTTTTAGGTTGTGCAAACAATTATTTTGGGATTGGCACAGATTTCAAAAATCAAACTACGTTGGCGATATTAGGTATAATTTCATTTATATGTACCGCATTCATTATTGGAAAATCAGCAGAGATTCTTAGACAAAAAAATATTGAATTACATAATGAAATTACAAAGAGAGAAAAAATACAAAAAGAGCTAGAAGATAAAGTGGCTTTTATACAAAACTTAATGGATACTATGCCAAGTCCTTTATACTTCGAGGAATTAGATGGAAAGCTTATTGGATGTAATAGATCCTTCGAGAAAAGCATTGGAATAGTTGATAAGGATTTAGTCGGCAAAAGTTTTTATGATTTGTTTGATTTTGAATTTGCAAATGAGTGTCACTCAATGGACTTAGAACTTATAAAAGACAATAGAAAACAAATATATGAAACAACTATAAAGTATTCAGACAATAGTTACAGAAATATAATACTTAATAAAAATTTATTTACGGATGAATCTATGAAGCCAGCTGGTATTATAGGAGTTATAACTGATATAACCGATAAAAGGGAAAAGGAAAGATTGAAAGAAAATGTTGATCAGATGTTAGAAAAAGATAAATTTAAAACAGAATTTTTTTCAAATGTTTCGCATGAGTTACGAACGCCGTTGAATGTAATTTTAAGCTCGATACAATTGTTAGAAGTATATTCGAAAAGGTCATTTACAGTAGAACAACTAAATAATAAGATATCGATTATGAAGAAAAATTGTTTTAGATTGTTAAGGCTTATCAATAACCTTATTGACATTACAAAAATTGATGCACAGGCATTTGATATGGACTTAGCAAACTATAATATTGTAAATATTTTAAAGGAAATCACATTATCTGTTTCAAGTTATACAGAAAGTAAAGGCATCAATTTAATATTTGATACTGATACAAAAGAAAAAATTATTGCTTGTGATGAAGAAAAGTTAGAAAGGATTATGTTGAACGTACTTTCAAACGCGGTAAAGTTTACCCCTAAAGGAGGAAATATCTACGTTAAAATATATAATTATGATAATGCAGTGTGTATAAGTGTGAGGGATACGGGAATAGGTATACCGCAAAATAAGATAGGCGAAATATTTCAAAGATTTTACCAAATAAATAGTATGTTTACACGCCAACATGAAGGTAGCGGAATCGGTCTGAGTATTGTAAAATCCCTTGTTGAAATGCATAAGGGAAACATTACGGTAGAAAGTGAACTTGGCAAAGGTACCACACTAAACATCTATCTTCCTGCATGTATAATTGAGGAGAAAAATTCAAAGTATACTCAACTAGACGAAAAATTCAAAGTGGAAAAAATCAATATTGAGTTCTCTGATATCTATTTTTAGATACATATTCTTATCATGGATAACTTGGTATTGTTTGTTTACATAAATGTTTTTATAAAAATAGCACAAAGAGTATTTCGCTGATTATAAAAAACTGCTATAATAGAATAAGTGAGATGAAAAAAATACAATTCCCACTTTAGTTGCAGTACATTTCTTCAATATACAGATAAATAAAGCTATATAATAAAGCTATATAATGAATTTATTTTATATATAAAAATGATTAAGGGGGAAATAATCTAATGGGGAGATTCAAGTCTTTTCTGGCATGCATTCTTGCTGCTCTTATGCTGAGCAGTATAATTATGCCAGAGATATCTTTTGCTAATGATTTTTCAAGCGAACGACCAAAGCATCAAGAAGATTCTTTGGAATCGCAAAGTGTAACCCAAAACGTATATGCGTCACCGACACAAACACCGGCTCAGGCAGTGACAAATGAACCTGTAGTAACTTTAGTGCCGGGTATAACGACCATGCCAACACCTGAATTGGGATTGACAACAGGAATTATGAATGAAACAAACAGTATAACGCTTCCGCTTGTGGAAGGGGAACGCGATTCTATTGTGGTAGACGGTTATATTACAAAGATTGCGAACATTGTAAAAGAAGCCTTCAGCTATAGAGATGCAACGATAACCGAAGACCAAGTAACCGATGAAACCATTCCTGAGATAAAAGAAAATGAAGTGGTTATATTTAACGAAGAGGGTAGTACAGAAAAAATATCTAATCCTTATATGTCTTTCACTCCAACATCTTCAGCAGTTTACATTTTGACTGCATCGAAAGAGACACTCAGTTATATGTATATTTACGACAACAATAACAATAATACGGTAGCCAATCTAAGAACCTATCCTAAATACGCTAATTCTGTTGCATACAAACTATACAAAGGAAGGCAATATCAAATTTATTTGAGTATTGATGTGGATTCACCTACAGAATTAATGATAAAAAAATATGAGTCGGAAAATTCCGAGGTCATATATAAGTTTTCGAACAATACCTACACAGCACAAGATAATGCCTCGATAATAGTAGACATGCCTCTCTTGCGTGCAGATATAGCTGCGGGGGCGTTAGAAGGAGATCTCGTTTTTAGTGCTGAACTTATAAAAGATGGTGTAATTCTTGATAGCATACCAGAGATACCACAGGACTGTATCAGAGGTGGAATAGGGGAACCTGATGATAATTACCTGCAATTTGTTTGCGATTTCAGTAAATATGTAGAGCCTGACAAGTATACTGTAAGAATTAAATGTAATGACTATACTTCAGAACCTGTTATAGAAAGTTGCGAAGCTGAGGTAGAAATAGGAAACAGGGTTAATATATTTGTAGCTGAAGGTACTAGGTCTATTGGGGGTATTAGTGAATTTTATCTAAATGATACCAATGCCACAACAGGGAAATTTTTGATTCTAAGAAATGGAAAAGCTATTGGAATGTCCGATTCGACAAGTATTTATCAAACGTCGGTATACCATGACTTTTTGAATTCAAACTATAGCTATAGAAATAATAAATATAATGAAAAGTATTTTAACAAAAAACTATATTATACGACGGTTCCAGAGATAAATTTTAATGGTATTCTCAAAGAAGAAGGAGAGTATACACTAAAGTTTATTTCGGGTATTTCAGAATTTGATGTACCTTCAAAAGTAATTGTAACTGATGATTTGATTTTCAGTGATTTATATTACAGCTGGGGTTTATATGAAAATACTGACAACTTTATTGTGACTGGTAGTTTTTACAACCTTGCAAAAGTAGATGTTGAAAAAATAAACGTCGAACTTGTAGATTTGTCTGGAAAAGTTGTAGGATCCAAAATTGATTATTCTTATTACAATGAATCGCAAATTAGATTTAGATTAAAAATTAATGAAGCTATTAATTTAAATAGTGCATATTCTATAAAAATAAGTTATCCAGGTAAAATATATTCATCTGACTCAAAAGTGAGCTTTAGGGCATATACTACTAGCACTAAGCTTGGCATTGAATCAGTAAGTGTAACTGATGTTGAAAAGGGAGAAGTTCTTGTTTCAACTCAGTGGTGTGATAAAAGTGTTGGCTATGAAGTGGCTTTATACAGGATGCAAGGCAAGTCTATATATATACCGATATCGAATATTACAGACGTTAAAGCTGATAATAACGGTATGTTTTCTCTGGAATTTCCAAAGAAAGGCGATTTACAAATCCTGAACCCAGGTGGATCCTATTATTTAAAGTTTCTGTATGATGGAAGAGAAATTGATTCCGAAAGTTTCACCATACCATCACATAACGATTTTTCTGATCTAGATAAGAAAATATCATTTTATCCCCCTATATTACCTGATGATGGAACGGTTGATTTTACAATAGCCGGCTATGAGATAGATAATGGCATTATGGGTGCAGATAATAAAAGTATAAATATTGAACTCGTATCAGAAAATGAAGTCTATGGAAGCCTTGGCAAGAATACTATTGAGAAATCTGTTTCTTCATATAGGATGAATGGTGATTACAACGCGGGCTATGTAGTGATAAAGGGTAAACTCAATATAACAAAAACACTCAAAGACGAAACAAAGTACTTTATCAGAATAAATGGTACCGATTATGAGTATTATTTCAATTCAAAAGAACAGAAATTTTCCTCAGACAGTTTAAGGATTGAGAATTACAGTAATTCTTCGTATTCATCTTTTATTGACTCCGAGGGTAATACGCAAATGTCTTATATATTAAATAACGATGATACTTTAAATCTTAGCTGTAGCTGGGTTAAAGATATATCAGAAAATCCAAGGCTGGTTTTTGTAAATGTTGATACAAAAGCAGAAATTGATGCCGGAGTATGGAACACTGTTGCACAGTACCACAACGGGACAATTAAGGATATATCTATAAATGCTGATCTATCAAAAATTGTTCAAAATGATTTATATGAAATATTTCTAAAAGATGATGGGCAAAATTATAGCTTTGAAAAGTATGTGAAGTTCTCTCCAAAAAGCAAAGCTAGTTCCTTTACTGTCAGTGAAGCTGTGTATGGAAGCGATATTGTTACATTAATTATTGACAATTCATATTCCATTGATGGATATAGCTTTAACATTTTAGATTCATTGGACAATATCCTTGATTGTACAAAAGTATCTGAAAGGGTTGACAATCAAAAGAAATATATTGATTTAAAGCTTGACACTCCTTTAAAATATGGTTTCTGCAAGATTCAAATGTTTGATGACACAAGTGTGCTGAAATACTATTCTACCAATTATATTACGGATAAAAAAGTTGCACCTCCTTCAGTGCAATATGTTAAGGAAGGTTATCCATATCTTGTATATTGTAAAAATCTTGAAGCAGGATTGTCGTATACAGCAGACATCTACAGTTATGATACTTCAGTCAGGATGAAGCAAAATATTAAGCTTGTAAAGAGGACAGATGAGGATGTTCTAGAGATTAACCAAAATGAACTTGAATCGCTGCCCATAGGATCCTACACTATTTCAGTAAAGGCAGATAGCGTGTTCATAGGGGTTAGATATTTTTACTACAATGGTACATACGAACTTAAACCCGTAATTACACCTTCCGAATGGGAAGAGGGTACCTCAAGAAAACCTTTTATATTGAGCAACAATGTGAAATTTGATATAAGAACGCTCAATTATACAAAGGTTCGTTATTCTGAAAACGTTGAGGAACTTAAAACATTAGAATATCAAACGGTATCAAATGATGTATACCATACATTTGACAATGATTATGTAGCTAAGACACTATATTTCCAGTTCTCTGACGATTATGGGAATGAAAGCGATTTGAGTGTGTTTAAAGCGTATTTAAATGACAAAACAAATGATATTACCATAATTTCACCTCAGGAAGGTGTAGATAATAATTCTGTAGCAAGTGTTTTAGTGGAAGCTACTAACGATCCTTATTTTGTAGGTATGTTAGTTTATCGCAAAGGTCTTAATACAATTACAGGTGAGTTGAAAAGGACTGATGGAACAGACAAATACTCCATTTCTTTATCAAGCGGCAACATTTCATATGAGTATACAAGAGATGCTCAAGATTGTGTTGAAGTGTTTACAACTGATGAAGTTGGGAATATAACTAGCTCTAAAATTGTTAAATTAAGACAGAGCGAAGGAACACCTTCTACATTAATCAATTTGAACACTAGCATTGGTGAAAAGAAGAGCGAGTTACTAATAAAAGGTAATACACTAAATGGAGCAGGAAATGTAACCATTTCACTTTACGCTGGTCAAAATAGCAGCTATAGCTCGAGAGTCTCTTATAGTATAAAACTGCTTGCTGATGCTAAGGGAGATTTTGAAGGTATTTTGAATGTTCCTGTGGATGGGAGTTATAAAATCATTGCAAGAGATTTCAAAGGAGCAGAAAGTTATGCGCACTATAGGTCGATTGATACTATAGTACCTGTTCTTTCGGATTATAGTACCGTAGCTCAAGGGACGGATAGTGTGAGAATTTCATGGACTTCAAGCGAACCTAATAATTGTAATTATACCATATGGAAAGATGGCAAACTCATGACCTCAGGCTATCGTTTAACAGAGTATATTACAGCAGGGCTTAACAAAGGACAGACTTATGTCTTTAAAATTATGGCAACGGACAATGCTGCTAATAATTCTGAACCTGTAGAGATAAGTGTAAAGATTGGAGATAAGGAAATACCCTCCACACCGCAAAATCTTGTTGTGTCAGACCATGCAAGTAAGAGTATTACAATTTCATGGGACGCTTCTTCCGATAACAGCTACACATCAGGATATGAAATATTTAGAGATGGTGAAAAAGTTGGAGTTTCATATACAACTAAATATCTTGATAGAAACTTGGAAACAGGGACCAAATATAGTTATAAAGTTAGGGCATTTGATCCTTCTATGAATTTCTCCGATTTTTCTGAGACTATTTCTCATACTCCTACACATGTCAGTATAAGCGATGCCTATGACGGAAAGAGTAGTATTGTAGGATTTTCAACCAAAAAATTGGAACTGAAGGCACTTACCGATGATATTTTAAATAAAAATGGCATCTTTGTCAGGTTTGAATACAAAAGTAGTGAAGGCACAAATTGGAGTTATATAACAGAGACAAATACACATACAGTTACACCTAACGGTTTGCTTTTCACGGCAAATTGGAATGTTGAGTATATGTTTCCTGGTGACTACACTATAAGATATAGACTAACAGACCGTGATGGATATAATACTGAAGTACTTTCGGAAACTATAACCATCCTCTCTGTTGAGGATACCCAAATTCCAAGGATTATATCCATGAATCCTGCTCCGTCATGCTTTGCAAACACTATTCCTTTGACGATTACAGCAGAGGATAATATTAGTCTTAAGAAAATCATCATTCAGACTTCTTTAGATGGAATTATTTGGAGTGATTACTTTCAAGGAAATTACTCTTATGGAGTTAAAAAAATTACTAATTATTTGTATAACATTGATGTTTCAGAGGTAAGAGAAGGTAACTATTATGCCCGAGCTATTGTAGAGGATTTTGGCGGAAATGTTAGTAATAGCACAAATATATATAACGAATATATAATTGACAGGACGGCTCCTGATAAGGTAGATGGTATATCTGCTTTTAGCTATGTTGATTGTATAGAAATAAAGTGGAATAACAATATAGAACCATATATTAAAGGATTTAGAGTCTTAAGAGCACTTGAGCCAACCGGAACATACAATTTAATTGCAGATAATCTGAAGAGCCTTAACTATTTTGATTTTGATACAATACCTGGGGAAACATATTATTATAAGGTTGTATGTGAGGATATCGCAGGAAATTTAGGCCCCGACAGTGATCCTGCAGAAATTACAATGCTTGATGCAGGAAGTATCATAGACAGTGTAAAGCCTGAGATAATAAGTATTTATCCTACAAGCAATGCAGTAGTTGGGAAAACATTAACCTATGTTTTAACAGCCCAAGACGATACAAGACTTTCAAAGTTAGCAGCTGAATATAGTTTAGATGGGGTAGTATGGAAAGAGTTCCATGCAGTAAGTTCGGCTTATGCGGTTGATGGTTTTACAGCAGAATTGGATACCACCTCATTTACAGCAGGAACTGTTTTGAAGACACGTGGATATGCGGTAGACATTAAAGGAAATACTTCCGAATACAAATATTGCGATTACATTATAAGCAATGTAGCACCGATAGCACCGGTAATTAATGTAATGCCAATAGCTAGAGGATTAACGATAACATGGTATTGTGACGCAACAGATATTGTAGCATATAGATTGTATCGTAAAACTATGGAATCCGAGTTTTATACAGTTGTTGGAGAATATGCAACAACCACATTGTCAGTAGTTGATAATGATCTTGATCCATCGAAGGAATATATATACAAAATTGTTGCAGTGGATAGATTAGGAAACAGTAGCGAAACTTTAAGCGAAGTTGTAAGTCCTTTAGACCTTGATAATGTTAAGCCTGTACCACACATAAACTGTGTTTCGTCGACGGAGGTTGGTACAGAGATTGACTTTGATGCAAGTGCTTCAAAGGACAATGTAGGTATAGAAAAATATACTTGGGATTTTGGTGATGGTACAACAGAAGAAGGTATAATAGTTAAACATTCATACACTATGCCGGGTGAGTATAAAGTTATTCTAAAAGTCGTAGATGAAGCTGGTAATGCGGAATATACAGAAAGGCTAATAACTGTATTAGAAAAGGATTTCTCCGGTATTTTAAACATAACTGTAAAAGATAATTCGGGGAATTATGTCCCTGGTGCGAAGATTTATGTGAATGTAGGAACGCCGGAGCAGTTTGAAATGTTGACTAATTCAAGTGGTAAAATATCTTTGAAGCT
>CAYXPB010000003.1:17812-52801 GCA_964466645.1 uncultured Acetivibrio sp.
GGTATGGTCCAAAACAGCAGGATGTGTTGATTGCAAAAAATGAAGAAAACAATTTAAATTTTGTTTTGGAAGAGTCAAAGATAATAGTAGGTAATATTACAGCCACTAAAATGACTTTTGAAGAAATTAAGGCAGCAGGTATTGATGTAAATGCTCCTGGAAACCAGAATGTTTTCAGATATGAGATCAACCTTAATTACAACAACAAGCCATATCGTATTTCACACATTCCAGCAAGTAGCAATTCATCAGGTAGAACTCACTCAGTTGGAGGCAGAGAAGTTTCAGTCAAAACATATACTAATCCAAAAACTAAGGAAGTATTTATGTTATTAATAGATATTCCAGGAAGAGTTACATGGTTGAAGGAATTCTTTGATGTAAAACTTCACTTGATAAACACTGAAGGAACATATGCTTTAAAGGATTGCGTTGCAACACTAAAAACTCCTAATGGTATTTCTATTGCAGGTGGAAATGCTCAGACCGTTTCAATAGGAACAATTGCTGCAAAGGACAGTAAAACGATAGAGTGGATAGTTCGTGGAGATGCACCGGGAAGCTACAATCTGTCTGCTGATTTCAATGGAACAATTGAGACTTTCAACGAACAGATATCAGCGAGCTTCAAAACAGAGAATCCGATAGTTGTGGATAATAGTTCTGGATTAAGGCTTATAATTGAAGTTGAAAAAACAAAATATTCAGGAGATGATTTGCTTTATAGAGTTGGATTTAAGAACGAAAAAAGCTCTGAAATATATATGCCAAATATAAGTATGGGAAATTCAACTTTTATAAGGAGCTATAAAACAAAAGAAGATATGTCCTTAGTAAAGACTTCATCTTCAGTATTGTCGCCGGGAGAAATATTGTGGGAAGAGTATTCTGCTGACAGCGAACTGTTCGAAGGGCATGAGCATCGAACTATGGCATTGAAAGAATTGGCTTCAAAAGCATTAGGCGGATTAGAAATGCCAATTGAGACGAGAATGGTAGACTACGGGAATTTTGGAAGAGTTAAGGCTCAGATTTATGTTATGCCGGAAGAAATAAAGGTTGATTTGCTTACTCTGACAAAGTATCGCTCGAAAGAAGACGACACAATGCCAAATTTGAAAATAGTAACCGGCAGAGGAATTTCAGAGGATACCGTAGTGCATGAAAAGTGTGAACTGACAATCAAGGACAATGTGAAGAATACTGTGAAAACGGTAGAAACAGATGGTAACGGTGAATATATTTATGAAGGTTATAGTATTGACGATGTTTATGCCGGAAGAGAAGGCATAGGGGCTTTCACAATAGTTGTTTCATCTGATAAGACCAGAATGATTAATTCTTCACAAAGAGTAAGGATTATTGATCAGAATCTTTTACCGGCAGAGGACTTTGGTTCAATATCAGGATATGTTTTTGATGATGACGTGAACAGGCCGATTAATAATGCAACTATAAAGGTTGATATCTATGAAACGCTTACGGGCAGTGATGGTAGGTTTCGTTTCGAAGACATTTTACTACAGGACGATCGCATAAAGGTTAATGCTGATGGATTCCCTGAAAAGACAATAAATACAGAGTTAAGAGATGGTTCTTATGTGAGAATACCAATGACAAGACTGCCGGAAGTTACAAAAGTGATATCATCCGTTTCTAGCAGTACAAGAGCAACTAGCTCAATTCTACCGTTAAACCTTGTACCTACTGGTGGGGCTATTAGGTTTAGTGTTTATACAGATTTAAAGGGAGCAGGCGAGGTCAGAAAGTATCTGTATAAGATTGTAAATAGGTATGGGGTAACAAAGCACACAGGAGAGTCTACATATGATGTGATTAAAGTTGAGAACATCCGTAGCAAGATGTCCATGGGAGATAGAATTCTATTTGCAGTAGAAGCTGAAGGCACTTATGGTATTGCCACTTCAGAATATGTTGATGCTAAACTTGTCATGGCAAAAGAATTTCCATTTTTAAATGCTGTTACTTGGCAGAATGATTTGGAAGATGCTTTGGAAGAAGATTTTGAATTTGATTTAGTTGATGGACTTGATGGCTTTTTGGAGTTTGCAACAGGAGACGGAATGCCGGATGTTGATATGCCTTCTGACAGTGGCCCGCTAAAATCGTTAGGTCTGGAATCTGCCGGATTGGATTTTGATTTGGGTGTAAAATATGATTTTTACAATGCAAAAGCTACGTTTACTTCAAAAGCAGGTTCAAAACTCGGTGTGAACGGTGAATATGCAAAATTTGATGTGCCTGATCAAGTTGATAAGTTTTTTGGAGCAGGAATTACATCCGAAAATGAAGTGACCGTTTCTCTTATATGTGTGTACAATGACAGTACTATGAAATGGGAAATAGAATCCTATAAATTTGAAATTGCTAATGAAACAGAAATAAGAGTATTGACCTTTGAATTTAAATTTAGTGTTCCGCTAGATGCTACTTTTGGAGGAGTATTACTATCGGGATATGTTTCGGTGGAAGTAAATGGAACGCTTACATTTAAAACAAGTGTATCAATAGGTGGACCGCTCAGTTTCGAAAGCGTTAAAAGTCTAATGCTTGATTTAGATGTAGTTATTGGACTTACTCTAAGGGCAGCTATAGGTGTGGAAGTTGGATATGGTCTCATAGGTGGAGAGTTCTGGGCACAAGGAGGACTTGATTTTACAATTCCAACTGGTAGAACAGTGCTCAGTTTATCAATGGGATTTAAAGAAACTTTTGTATGGTTTATATCGACTGAGCAAGTAATTGGTGAAAAAGAATGGGTAGTATATGATCCTTCTACCAGACAAGCACGAAGCAATAATAATGGCTACAATATGACTAATGAAAGTATCAGGCCTGAGAAAAAAGCAATGCCTGAGAAAAAGTCAATGAAACGTGAAGTGTATGCTTCGCCCACAACTAATAGTGTTACATCGAAAGAATCATCATTTGAAACATCTCCTAGAGATTATTTAGAGAAGCAGAAATGGGTTGGAGGAAAAGACATAATACAAAATGCTTATCCACAGTCAGAAGCAAAGATTTCAGAGCTTGATGGGACAGATGGCGACATGATTATGGTGTTTATAGGTGATGACAGTGAGAGAACTGATAATAACCGTACAGCCTTATACTATTCCATATATGATAACAAAAAGTGGTCAGAGCCTATACAACTTGACAATGATGGTACTGCAGATGCGTTTCCAAACCTTTCGACGGATGGTAGAGACTCTTATGCAATATGGCTTGATATGCCTGAAAAGATAGGTGATTTGTCTAAGGTTTCAGCAGACTATATCGCCGAAAATATTATATCGAAAATGCAACTTGAAATTGCAAAGTATGACCCTTCGAAGGCTACATGGGATAAGCTATTATCAGCAGATACAGAAGGTTTGAATAAATTACCACAGATTGCTACTGATGGTGGAAAGACTATTGCTACATGGGTAAACAACCCTGTCAAAAAAGCAGTTGGTACGAAAGTAAATCCCGACAGCATTTATTATGTGTACAATAACGGAACAAGCTGGACAGCACCAAAAGCATTTATTACAAATTCAGAAAACGTTAACGAAAGTGATTTGCTTCTTCACGACGGAAAGGCATACTTTGTTTACACTACTAACGCGTATTCGGAAAATGGATTACACAAACTATATGCGAGTGTATTTGACGGTAAAACCTGGTCGAAACCTAGGGGGCTACTTGATAATATGTATAACGATAGCCATCCTTCGATAGCTGTAGAAAACGGTAAACCTGTAGTGTTCTGGAATAATAGCGGTTTGATTTATAAAGCAGAAATCGAATCGGGTAAGAAAGATATAGTGGTAAATTCCGATAAGGCTTTTGGAATTCAGGAGCTTCAGGCGACTAATACCGATGAGGGGATTGCACTTGCATGGACTACTGCCACTGGTGGAGAACAAAGACTGTTCATAAGCACTTATGAAGATATAAGTTCTACTTGGACACAGGGAGTAGAATTGAAGCACAATTCAATGGAAATACCTAGAGATATAACTCTTGCAGGCAATGGTAATGAGATAATGACTGTTTACAACAAATCGGTTTATAAGAAGGATGAGGAAACCTCAAAGTATTATTACGATGGTACTTTACTGACCTCAACGAGCTATGTAAGGAAAATAGACTTAGCAATTCCTTCAGACGGAATCTATTTTGGAGATAACGCTGTTATGCCGGGAGAGCAATCGAAAGTGTATGTTGAAGTAGAAAATGTCGGTGATCTTACGGCAAAGAACATTAGTGTGGCTTTATATGATGGCGATAAACTGGTTAGTAAAAAGGAAATGAATAAAAGCTTAAGCCATGGAAACAGTTTGATAGCTGAGTTTGACTATCTGATTCCTGCAAATTGTCCAGGAGTGAAACTAAAGGGAGTTGTAGAGGTTGCAGACGATGCGGAGACTTCTAACAATACTTCACAACTTATGCTATCATATGTTGATGTGGAAATAACAAAAGCTTATAATACGCTTTATGAAAAAAACCGTGGAAATCTATATATAGATATTACAAATAATGGGTTTGTGGTTATTAATAGTGCAACAGTGGAGGTTTATACAGATAAAGAATTTAAAAATTTAATTGCTTCAAAAGAATTAAAGAATCTGTATCCTGCACTTACAAAAAAATCTATAATAGGATTTGAAGTCAGTGACCAACAAATATCGGATAGGGTAAGATTATATACTAAAGTAGTAATTGACCAACCTGAGTTTGATTATACAAACAACAGTAATTTTACAATTGTACGTCCTTATGAATTTAATTTGATACCTGGGACAGTGACACCAGAACCTGGAACGGTTACACCCGAACCTACACCAGTTAACCCTAAACCTACACCGGGCTCGGGCTCTGGTAATTCAGGTACATCAGGATCAGGTTCATCAGGGGTTGGAGGGACAACTGGTTCGACACCAACAACAAAACCAACGCCAACAATAACACCAACACCTACACCGGAAGTTACAGAGAAACCTCAGCCTAGTATCCCGGGAAGTGATGGTAAACATAAGGGTTATATGCAAGGATACCAAGACAAAACGTTCAAACCGGAAAACAACATAACCCGTGCGGAGATGGCAGTTATTCTTGCAAACTTGGATGAATTTGCAAAGGATGATAAGGAGTATACGACCTTTAAAGATGTTTCAACGAAACACTGGGCCGCTTGGGCAATTGCATATGCAACCAGCAAAGGTTATTTCAAAGGTTATGAAGATAATACTTTCAGACCTGGCAACTATATAACCAGAGCAGAGTTGTCCGTGGTTCTATGCAAATATCTTGAACTTAATGAATCCAATTCAGCTTTGACGGATTTAATAGACATTAACGGGCATTGGGCAAAAGGTTACATAAATATGCTTAGTTCAAAGGGCTATATTAAGGGATATTCGGATAAAACCTTCAAACCGAATAACAATGTTAAACGTTCTGAATGTACAGCTTTAATAAACAGGGCACTAGGTCTGGAGGGTGCGGAAGGCAGTGAAAATAGATTCGTAGATGTAGATAAAAGTCACTGGGCATATAAAGATATTTTAACAGCCACACAAAATTAACAAAAATGAAATAGGGCAGTATAGTGCTGCTAAAATTGTACCTTCTGATACAGACAAATCAATAAATATTAGGTTTCAAGGATAATTAAAGAGATGCTCATATTTTGAGCATCTCTTTAGTATGATATTGGTTTTAAAACATTAATTGCCCTCAACAACCTTGTTGATAAGGTGATAAGGAAACGCTTTGTCGTAATTTAGTATTTTTGCAAGTGAGTTGAGTTCTTTTTTGTAATTGGGGTTTAATTTTCCTAGTGCTGCCATCACAATTTGTTTTACTTCAGGGTGAAGTACCATTGATTTCACTTCATCTAATACAAAACTTTTAGTTCCTGAAAAGTAGTCGGCTAGCAATCGATCGTCTTTATCCCCTGTTCTATATGCGTCAATTGCTTGAGTGAGATATTTAGAGGCAGAATCAGGATTATCCTGTGCTAAATAAAGCAAGAGAAAGTATGAACCGTCAAAGCCATTATCTGTTGCAATTTGAGAGGCTTTGTCAAATTCTCCGCTAATAAGAGCACTTTCAAAAGAAAATTGAGGCTCCTCAAGACTTTGAATAGAAGCTGCATATGTAGCAACATCGTTAGTGCAATATGCAAGTACACCATTTAGATAAGTGCTCCATGTTTGTTTTAATTCTTCTTCATTAGCTTCAAATGTTGATAGATAATTGGAAATGGAGTTTTCTGCACTGTAAGAATCGTTTTTTGCCATATGTAACCGTATTTCTTCTGCTACCAAATCTCCATCATAGGGGCTGGATAGTTGTTGCGACTTAATATCCTTTAATAGCGAGTCATACTTTCCTTGTGCAAGCATGGCGTCTTTGAGTAACGAATTGAAGGAGTTCTGTTCGGGTAGTGCTTCTATAGCCTTTTGGATATAGATTGACGCTTGATCAAAGTTTCCGTCGGATAAATTTTTATAAGCCATTCCATAATAGCCGTAAGGGCAAGGATTACTGCCTTCGATTGATTTTATGAGCAAATTTTCTGAATCCTTTGTGTTCTCTGAAACTCTACTTAGTAGATAATACAATGAGTTATTGTCTTTTTCATTTTCGATATATGTAGTATATTCTCCTACTAAATCATGGGATGGTTCATAGATTTCCATATAACTCTGATAAACCCTGTGCCAATTGACTATAACGGGTCTTTCATCTAATCTTACTTTTAAAAAGTCAATTGCGCTTTCTGTATCACAATAACTTAAATAAATATATAGGTTTGTTTCGTTATCAGGATCATAGTTTAGCTTTGCTTTTGTATAAGATAAAATATCTTCTGGATCAAGTTGGTTTAAAATATCCATTTGATACGAGGTTAATTCACTCTTATTCAATTGAATAAGTTGAGACTTGACTTTTTTGGTACCCTCTTCCATCATAAGAGTTTCAGGAAACTCTTTAAAGAGATAATCAACACTATCTATTTTGTAAAAATGTTTTCCTGCATAGTAGTGGTAAGGAGGTACATAATTTGCAGTAGCTATCTCTTTAACTGTATATTGAGTTTCTTGCCAAAGAAATACAGCCACTTTATCTGGGTTAATAACCAGAATAGGCTTATTTATAGGACGTGTCCAAAATGGAGTGTTAATGTTGACGGTCAGGCTTTTTTCTTCGGAATTCAAACCTAAAATGTCTACTTTTATAGTGCCTTCAGCAAGCTTAACTGTTTTTCTGCTCATGGGCTGAAGGTCTATTTTGTCTCCGTTTACTTCAATGGAATAAGGTTCATCCAATCCGTTTACTAAGTACACTTCTCTTGACAAACCAAGCAAGAAAGCATTTATTGTGTAAATCATTAATCCCAGTACAAGCAGTGCGGGGAAAATGATTTTTGGAAGGATAAAAGCTAACTTTACCGGTCTTTTATTATTTAATTCTGTGGAAATCAAAGAACCCTTTACTCTGCGTGAATTATCATAATTACGCTGGGATATTTTACGGTATTTACGAAGAGTTTTATGATTTTTTTGCTCAGGAAAGGCACTCTCAAATTCTTCGATTACTTGTAAGGCAGATCTGTGATCTCCACTATACTGGTAGGATTCAATAAGCAATAAAATATAATAGAGTTTATCGGCAATTCTTTCTTGAATTATATGACGAAGATAAGGTTTGGCTTTGTCAGGCTTTAGGTTTTTCATAAGAGCCTCTGCCAAGTTTTCTTCAACATTCCTGTCTTGATTTGTAGAAAGTGAGGCATTAAAAGCAGATTCAGCTTCGTCAAACTGATGTAAAAAAGAATGCACTAAGCCTAATTCGTTCATTATCTCTGCATTATTAGAACAATACATACTAATATCCCGAGATATTGAATTAAGTTTGTCAATATCCCTGAAATAGGCTATTGAATGAAGTAGTTCCGACGAAGCTTCATAGTTATTTGGGTCTTGAAGCCAATTAGCGTGTTGAGAATCAATAGTTTCTTTCAGATGTTTTTTCCATTCTTTAAGGCTTAAAACGCGATGCATCTTGCAGCACGAACACTGGTCGACAACTCTTTTTTCACCTAAAGGAATAATGGGTATAAATACAAACACAAAAAAATTTGTGGTGTCATAAGAGTTTAGTTGAGCGCTTTTACCACAAAATTCACATGTACCCTGATGGGTATGTTCATTTTTTTTTCCATAATACCTGCTGCCAATACCGTTTAATGTGTAAGGCAAGTATTACACCCCCCCCAATACTTTTATTAATGTTAGGTGCTTCAAAAAAACATTAGTCAATATATATATAGTTCAGACCCAAAAAATCAGCTTTTTTGAAATACCCATTGACCAGTTGTTTTCTAAAAATCACCTAAATCTATTATACCATCACAAATATTGAGTGACAACAATTGACCAGTAAACAAGCTCGTTATAAATCTCTATAATTCATTCTATTGAACTTTCTACTTAATAATGTTAAAATTTTAAGTATTACAAGCTTTTGTTTTAGGTCGAGTTTTTTATAAAGTGGAGGGTTATAATGAGCATAAAATTTCATTTGCCTGATTTTGTTAGGCATTTCAAACTAAATATTTTAATGTATGAAGTAATGAAAATGAAGCCTGAATGGTTTTGGCCCAATATATCCATTGGTTCTGTTTATGGGACTTTCCCAACGTCATTATGGAATGGCGGACGGTCTTTAAGTGGGGCTATGGATCGTAAAGTCATGATGGAAATCATGAGACAATTTAACGCTCGTGGTATTCCATGCCGTTATACCTTTAGTAATCCTCGTATAAAAGAAGAGCATATAAACGATGAATTTTGTAATTGGTGTTTAGAAATGGGGAACAATGGGCTGAACGAAGTTATTGTTGTTTCACCTGTTTTGGAAGCTTATATCAGAAAAAAATTTCCTAAATATAAAATTATTAGTTCTACCTGCAAACAACTTGAAGATATCGATGGCTTAAAGGAAGAACTTGAAAAAGACTATAGCCTTGTCGTATTAGATTATAATTGGAACAATCGTTTTGAAGAATTATCTAAAATTCCTCATAAAGATCGCTGCGAACTCCTTATCAATGCCTGTTGTGTTCCAAACTGTGCACGTAGAAAAGAACATTATGATTATATTGGAAAATATCAAATTGCCCTTACCGAACACATGAAAACACCAAACAGCCCATTTAACCATAAGGAATTTGAATGTGATCAGATGCAGCTTGAATTTTATGAAACCACTAAACATAAAACTCACATTAAGCCAATAGATATTTATGAAAAATATGTTCCTATGGGATATAACAATTTTAAGATTGAAGGTCGTACATCAGCTGATATAAGCGTGCTGGAAAGTTATATATATTATATGGTCAAGCCTGAATATAAAGATACTGCACGTTTGTTCATACTTTTAAAGCTTACTTCTCAATATCGTTACTTCAATTAAGTATTAGATTTGAACATTATACAATTTTCAGTCACTTTAACTTGCGATTTATTACATATTAAACCAATTTAAAAGTTTTGACACAGCACAACATATATGGTATGATATTACATATGGTGCTTTGCCTGCTGGGGCAAGGTACCATTCCTTTTTATTTTGAAAAATACCATTTAATTACTTGTGAGATGGAGGTAATTTCATGCAAGAGAAACTTACACTTACAAAATTAGCATATGAAGACTTGCTTGCTCATTTAGTTGATTTTGAAGAAAGGAGAACTAATATTATTAATTTGTACTTCCCCGAGTATAACAGGCAAAGGGAAGAGTTTGAAGAACTAATTAACGATTATATAAGTGCTTTAGATCATGTAGTAAAAAACGTATCGTTTTCTGACAAGGCGGGAAATGATTTTCCGTTTGTTTGTTTGAACAGTGTAGTTGAGATAGAAGATGTTGAAGAAATCGAGACCTTTAATTACAAACTAATTGAACCTGAAGCTAACAATACAGGAATTGACTCTATTACTATTTTGTCTCCAATGGGGAAGGCTTTATTATGTAAGAAGAAGGGTGAAACCGTTTCGGTTAAAGCTCCCTCAGGAGTATATCGATATAGAGTAAAATCAATTAGACTTCAATAAGCTCATATATGCAATTCTTCTTAAACGGTTTATTTATCAAAAAGTGGGAGGGCTAATTAACCCTCCCACTTTTTATATTATTCTTACCATTCTAACTCCACTTATTGATTTTAATCCATTGACTACTTCTTCGGGCATTGGACCTTCAATATCAAAAATAGTATATCCAATTTTATTCTTATGACGGCTAAGCATATCGCCTATATTTATTTTATATGAAGCTATAAGAGAAGTTATTTGTCCAAACATATTCGGGACATTATCATGAGCTACAAGTACTCTTGTATCACCTGAACGAGCAAGTTCCGAATCGGGGAAGTTTACGGAATTTTTTATATGGCCTTTCTCAATAAAGTCACGAGTTTGAACAGCAGCCATTAAAGCACAATTTTCTTCCGATTCAGGAGTTGATGCCCCAAGATGAGGTATTGCAATGATATTTTCGTTTCCAAGCAATTCATCGGAGGGGAAATCTGTTACATAGTATGCTATGGTGCCATTTTCTATATACTCCAAAAGATCCTTGTTATTTATGAGTCCGCCCCTTGCAAAGTTTAGTAAACGTACATCCTTTTTCATTATGCTGAACATATCTTTATTAAGCATTCCTTTTGTACTATCCATAAAAGGCACATGAATAGTAATATAATCGGAGGTTGAAACCAGTTCCTCAAGGCTTGAAGCTCTATGAACAGTGCTTGAAAGATCCCAGGCAGCAGAAATTGATATGTAAGGGTCATATCCGATAACATCCATTCCTAGAGAAAGAGCATCGTTTGCAACCATAACGCCAATAGCGCCTAAGCCTATAACGCCTAATCTTTTGCCTTTGATTTCAGGGCCCTCAAACTGTGATTTACCCTTTTCAACCATCTTTTCAACTTCACTGCCGTTGCCTTTTAAGGTTTGAGCCCATTGTATTCCCTTGAATACTTTTCTTGATGAAATAAGAAGAGAAGCAATGACAAGTTCTTTTACTGCATTTGCATTAGCTCCTGGTGTGTTAAATACAACGATTCCTTTTTCTGTACATCTGTCTATAGGAATATTGTTGACTCCTGCACCAGCTCTTGAGATTGCCTTTAGGTTGCTAGAAAACTCCATGTCCAACATATTAGCACTTCTAACAAGTATTGCATCAGCATCAGTTACTTCTGTAGATACTTCATATTTTCCCTTTTCGAATACATCTAAACCTACAGATGAGATTTTATTGAGTGTTTGTACTTTAAACAAGATAAATTCCTCCTATTTACTATTTTGTAATTGTAAACTCTATGATTTATTCAAATCAATGTGGATAGTTTATTTTTTAACAAACTATTTTTCAAAAAATGCTTCCTCCAAAGTAACAATAAAACAGCTCTTAGCATATATAGCTAGTATTACTTTTGTGAAGCTTGAGCTACTATATTAAATTTTTAGATAAGCAAGCTTAGCTTTAAAGTATATTATACTACCAATCATCTTTGTACTTCAAGTGTTTGAGTATAAAAGAAAATATATTTTTGTTAAGGCAATTACCCAAAGCGTTTTAAGATTAATACTAGCTATTAACAGGTTTTACAAAGTAAGAGAATGTTTTTAATCAAAACACAATAAAAGTTAATAAATAATTTACAATTTATTAATTGACAAATTAATAATATTTATTATAGAATTAATATTGTTAATAGGTTATTTTTGTAAGGTTATTGTTTGTAGGAGTTAGATAATAAATGTTGGAAACGAAATAAAACAGAGGGAGTAACGAGCTGTATATGATGCAGAAGACAAACCGTCAACACGGTAGATTTGTAGCCCGGGTAGTCTATAATTCGTGAGACTCTGCATCTTACCTTAGTGGTTTTGGTGTAGAGCTTTTGTAATTTTTAAGCATAAAATTGACTGTATTATAGTATAATAATTTCGTGCTTTTTAATAAGGTGATTCCAAAAAAATAACTGGTCAATCACCATTTCAAAAATTTTGATTTACATTTTTTGTGTAGCAAAATAATGTTCTTCTGTTTGGAAGCTTTTAAGCTTCCGAGATGGCATTTTTAACTCAAATACTGTATACGTCATTTTTGAAATGGTCTTATTGATTTAAAAAAGCACAAAAAAGGAGAAGTTTTTATGAATCTTAGTTCAGGAGAGATAGCATTGTTAAATAAAGATTCTATGGCAGGAGACACAAACAGTTCTTCAAAACTGGTTGTTGATGAAGTATACCTTGATGGGAAAATTATTAAAGCTGAATATGTCGATGAAGAAGAAAAAAGCTTTGGAATATTTATGCATTCACTTATACTTAGTAATTATGCTGAAGTCATAAAAATTAATAATAAAGAAGTTAATGTAATAGGTGATGAATATGAAAAGGCAATTTTTCATTATGCCGCCTCAAAGGGGTTTGATAAAAAACTTATCGAATCTATAGCACCCAAAGTAAATGAGTTGACTTTTGAATACGATAACAACCTAAAAGTATCTACGCACTTAATTAATGAGAAATTGAGAATAGTTTCTAAAGGAACGCCGGAAGAACTGTTAAAAAGATGTTCGCATATACTGATGGATTCAAAGTTTGTGAAGGTTACACGTAAAATTTATAAAGAAGTAAACACTGTGTTAAAGGAAATGCTTGAAAGATGCGTAAGTGTCTATGCAATAGCATTGAAAGATGTATCAAGTATTTCAAAAGTGTTGTCTAAGGACAAATATATAAACCATATGACATTAGTCGGCTTGGTTGGAATGGTTCGAACGTAGAAAACTAGCGTCCTAAAAAGAAGTTGTGTTAAGAAATATAAGAAGGGGAGTAAGGTTTTTAAAAATTCAAATTACCTAAGACGTATAAAAGCGTATAAAAGCAAAGGGATCAGGTATCCCTAAGCTTTTATTTATACATAAAGAAGCATATACCGATGAAGTGTGTCAGGGCACCTAAGAATACAAACAAGTGCCATACCATATGGTGGTATTTGAAGCCTTTGCGGGCATAAATTGCAGCACCGACAGAATAGAATACACCTCCTGTGAGTATAAGCCAGAAAAGCAGAGGGTTTGCTTTCTTGATAAGCAACGGCATGAAAATTATCAGCGACCAACCCATAATTAGGTATATCATCAGCGAAAACTTTGGCATTGAATTTTTGGAAATGGACTTATAAAGTATTCCGAACAAGACCATTGCCCACTGGATGCAAAGTATAACAACCGCTTGCCACCCACCTATGACAGAAATAGCTATGGGGGTATATGTACCGGCTATTGCTACATAAATAAATATATGATCAAATATACGCATAACTCTTTTGTGTTTTGTTTCATACTCCATTATGTGATAAAAAGTTGACATCAGAAACATTAGAAATATTGAAATACAAAATATAGTAACCCCTAGAACATCATATATAGAGTCGCCCTTAGTGTAAGCGACGATGGATACTACTGGAACGGAAAACAATACAAGTAGGGATGCAACACCATGGGTTACGGCGTTTGCCACTTCTTCCCCAAAAGTGAGTTTTAACGGTAGCTTTGACAATTGGATTACCTCCTTATGATATAATTGATGGAACAAGATTAAATGTATCATTTATTTCAGGATATTTCAATATTTTGATTTAATCCTTTGTTTGTAGCTTCTGCTACAGTATGTTAGTATATGTAAATAGCGTATGTTTTATTTGGTTTTGGAAGAACAAAAATGGAATGGGGCTGAATTGATGGTTGCAAAAGATAAATATGAGAGAAGAAGAGAAAAGCATTATCGAATGTATGAAAAATACAATAGAGCAATAAATACAATAAGTAATTTACGATTACTGGTGTTTATTGCGGGGCTGGTATTGACAATATTCTTATTGGTTATTAAATATTATTTTATCATGGTTGCAATTCTAATTGCATTTTTGTTCACATTTGTTTATTTGATGATTTCCCACGACAAATTATTTAAAGAAAGAATATTCTCGTCCATGTTTGTAAAAATAAATGAGGATGCGATAAAACGCTTAAGTGGTGAGTGGGGAAGCTTTCCAGACAGCGGAAAGGATTTCTTAGATCAGAATCACCAATACGCATATGACCTTGATATTTTTGGAGACAGATCCCTATTTCAATGGATTAGTGTGGCAAACACTTATTTAGGTAGAAGAGCCTTGAGTGGGTTGTTATCGGGAAACAGTAAGGAAGTAGATCGAATAAAAATGCGGCAGGAGGCTGTCAAAGAGTTGGCTATAAAGCTTGCTTGGAGACAAAGGTTTTTAGCGGAAGGACTGGTTGTATCGGATAATATGAAAGACCCCGAGAAGCTTATTAACTGGGCTAATGAACAATATGAATTTTACAAAAAGCCTTGGCTTGCCATTGTAGTTAAAATACTTCCTGCAATTACTATATTGTCTTTGATTTTGGCTTTTGTTACCCCGAAAGTCCCTTACTATGTTCCTTCATTTTTGGTACTTATACAGTTTTTTATTTTAAAGTATAAAAATAGAGAAAGGCATGAGATTTTTCAGACATCAGATAAATTTAGCAAGGATATAGCTGTTTACAATAAAATGCTAAAGCTCTTTGAGAAAAAAGATTTTCAGGCAGAATTAGTAAATGAAATTAAAAGCAAAATGGCTGGAAAGACAGGAAAGCCCGCATATGAACAAGTAAATAAACTGGCAAAAATAGTCGACTCCATTTCAAATAGGCATGTTCCTTTTTATTTGGTTTTCAACCTTCTGACCCTTTGGGATTATAAGAATATGATAATTTTGGAAAAGTGGAAGGAGGACTCAGGAAGATATTTAAAAGAATGGCTTAAAGGACTAGGAGAGATTGAAGCTCTGTCAAGCCTCGCAATAATAAGGCATGATAATCCAGATTGGGTAATGCCGGAGATAAAAGAAGAGCAAAAAAATGAGTTTGAGGCTTCTAGGATGGGTCATCCTCTTATAGCATCAAACAGAGTGTGCAATAATTTGGATTTTAATTCTCCTACAAAAGTACTTCTTATTACAGGTTCAAATATGTCGGGAAAGAGCACACTTTTAAGAACAGCGGGAATAAATCTCGTATTGGCATATGCAGGGGCTCCCGTTTGTGCAGAAGTCTTCCGTAGTTCTGTTATGGATATACATAGTTGCATGAGGGTAAGTGATGACCTTGGTAAAAGTATTTCATCGTTCTATGCTGAGCTGTTGAGAATTAAGGATATACTTAGAGAAGCAAAGGAAGGCAAAAAAGTATTTTTCCTTTTAGATGAGATATTCAAAGGCACAAATTCAAGAGACCGTCATACCGGCGCAAGGGTATTGATAGACGAATTAAGTAATACAAATTCCATTGGAATGGTTTCAACTCATGATTTTGAACTATGTGACCTAGAGCAAAACAGTCCGAAGATTAAGAATTATCATTTTGAAGAGTACTATAAGGACAACAAAATTTATTTTGACTATAAACTTCGAAAGGGTGTTTCCACGACCCGTAATGCAATTTATCTTATGAGGATGGCAGGGATTGATATAGATGAAAGTTTGATTTAAGCTTACGTGTGAATAATTGGTATGGGAAAGAAATTTATGTTAAAATGTTTTTTATAAAGATAAATACTAGAATATTTAAATGTAAAGGGGAGAGGTAATGAAAAATTCTAATTTTTTAAAGTTGGGTGCATATATTTGTGTTGTTTTATTAATGTGTGCTACAAATCTAAGTGCACCTGCAACAATTTATGCTTCAATTTCTAATTACGGTGTAGAAAATCAATTAAGTGAAGATGAAAACAAATTAGCAACCGTTTATGGAGATTTAAATGCGGATAATAATGTAAATAGTTTAGATTGTGCATTAATGGTAAAATATATCCTTGGCATAATTTCGGAATTTCCTGATAATGTTAAAGTGAGTTCCGCAGATGTTAATGGAGACTTATTAATAAACAGTACTGACTTAACATTGATTAAAAGCTATGTTTTAAGAATAATTTGTAAATTTCCTGTTGAAGAAAGTATGACGACTCCTCAGAAAAAACCTGAGGACTTTACCGGCACACTTACTTTAGGACACTTTAATAATGTTGAGGCTGAGGCATTTAAAGAAGCATTTGAAGCTGCATATCCAAATGTAACAGTTGATTTGCAAGTTACATATGATACCAATGGAAATTACCAGAATTTGCTTATTAAGTCAATGACATCAGATTCTGATGTTCCGGATGTATTTGCATCAGAATGGGCTTTTGTTAAGAGATTTGTTAACTTTACTAATGCTTATGAAGACCTTTCCGCTGCACCTTATAATGCAGAAGAATTAAAATCTAAGCTTGCTACTTACACAGTTGACATTGGGAGGAGTGACGACGGAAAGATAAGAGCCTTGTCCCATCAGGCATCGGTCGGTGCTTTAGGTTATAAAAGAGATATGGCCAAAAAATATCTTGGAACAGATGATCCTGAAAAAATAGGTGAAATGTTCTCGACTCCGGATAAAATTCTTGAAACGGGTAGAAGACTTAAAGAGGCAAGTGGTGGAAAAGCAAAACTCTTTCCTGGTATGGCTGAGTTAATGAGAATGTATTTAGGTGCACGTAACCACGCTTGGGTAGAAGGCGAAAAGTTAGTTATAGATCCTAGAATGCAAGAATTTGTTGATCTTGCTAAAAAGTTAAGGGATGAAGGTTTTGTAGGTGTAATGGATGCTTGGACTCCTCAATGGTCATATGCAATACAAGATGATATACATTTTGCATGGGCAATACCAACATGGGGTGTGCCTTGGATTATCAATGTTAACCAGATAGAAGACTTGCAGAACACAGGTAACTGGCGCATTGCAAAAGGTCCTTCAAATTATTCTTGGGGTGGTACATGGTTCGGAATTAGTAAAGAAAGTAAAAACAAAGAGCTTGCATGGGAATTCATTAAATTTATTACATGCAATTCAGAACAAGCTGAAGCTTGGGCTAAAAGTAGTGGAGACTTTGTAAGTAATATCGAGGCTATTGATAATTTATCAAAGGATGAGACCATGATAAATAAGACAATCAATCAAAATCCTTATGAAGCCTTTGGACCAATGATTAAGGATATAGACGGTTCGATTATGACAATGTATGATGACATAATTGAAAATGCTTTCTATTATGCAATGATGGAATACCTATCATACAAAATTACAGAAGATCAAATGTGGAAGCTTTTTAAGACTCAGGTTGAAATCGACTTGGGTTATAAAATAATAGTTGATTGATAACAGTTTTTTGCTATGACATTAATGATATACTGATAATACATCAATAAATATCCGCCATCTATACAGGTGGCGGATATTTTATACTTAGGAAAGCATGCCAGATATTACTACAGAAAGATAATACTTTATAATTTAAAATGCTTTGTGTTATATAATTTTACATTGACTTTCTTACGATTTCCATTTGGCTAAAGCATCTGCTAGAGCTGAGTTTATAGGATCACCTTTGTCCTGTTGCTTTAAGAAATTTGTTACTTCCTTTTTGTTTACCTGTTCACCTTTACGCTTTTTGAAGGCATCAAGCTTTTCCCGGTGTCCACAGGAGCAGTAGAAGGATTTGTTTTCATCCTCGCCGCGGATTTCCATCTTTTTATGGCACTGGGGACATCTCGCATTGGAAACCTGTGAGATTGACTTTCTAAACCCGCACTCACGGTCAGGACATACGAGCATTTTTCCTTTTTTGCCGTTTACCTCTAAAAGAAATTTTCCGCATTCGCATTTTTCCCTTGTAACATTGTCGTGTTTAAAGACTTCATTACTGGAAGTGACGTCTTTTACAAGTTTAGTTGCATAGTTTCTCATTTCTGCAACAAAGGTGGCTGAGTTAGTTCTTCCTTTGCTGATAAGGGCGAGCTGTTGTTCCCACTTACCAGTCAATTCAGGAGACTTTAAATCGGAAGGTACAATATTGACAAGCTGAATTCCTTTTGAGGTTGGGAAAATCTCTTTTCCCTTTCTTTCAACATAGAAGGTGTTGAACAGCTTTTCTATTATATCTGCTCTTGTTGCAGGTGTTCCAAGGCCGCTAGTGCTTTCTAGTGCTTCCCTCAAAGCTTTGTTCTCAACAAATTTTCCTGGGTGTTCCATGGCGGATAGAAGAGTAGCTTCTGTGTATCTTGCAGGTGGTTTGGTCTTGCCGTTAAAAGGTTTTACGGATGTCAGTATGGCCTTTTGTCCCTGTTTGATTTCTGGAAGAGACTGACTGTTATCGTCTTCATCTTCATCTTCTTCCATTTTACCGTGGCCCTCATATACACTTTTCCAACCCCAAGATTTAACAATCTTTCCCTTTGCAAAAAACACTTCGCCTTTAGCATCCACCTTAACAGTGGTTTGCTCATACTCAAAAGGCGGGTTTAAAACAGCTATAAATCTCTTTACGATCAAATCATATATATTGCGTTCCTCTGAATTTAAGGAAGCCAAGTTGACATATTGTTCAGTAGGTATTATGGCATGATGGTCAGAGACCTTGCTGCTGTCTACGAATCGCTTTGTAACCACAATTTTGCTTCTTAGTATGTTTTGTACAGACTTTGCATAAGGTCCGACAGAAATGCTTTTTAAACGCTCTATAAGTGTAGGTACAATATCCTCAGTTATGTATCTTGAATCGGTTCTTGGGTATGTAACCAACTTGTGGGCTTCGTAGAGTTTCTGCATAATATTGAGAGTTTGTTTTGCAGAATATCCATACTTTCTATTTGCATCTCGCTGGAGTTCGGTCAAGTCGTAAGCTAGAGGAGGGAGATCCCTTTTTGCTTCTTTTCTAATTTCAACTATTTGACCGGTCTGTCCTGTAACTTTTGCTACAATATCATCGGTTTTTTTCTTGTCAAATATCCTTGTTTGTCCGGAAGCTTTGTCCTGCCATTGAACTGTAAAACCTTCAAATCCGGCATTAATGCTCCAATAATCTTTAGGAACGAATTTTCTTATTTCATTTTCACGTTCTACAATCATAGCTAGAGTAGGGGTCTGAACCCTTCCGGCGGATAGTTGTGCATTGAATTTACAGGTTAAGGCACGAGTTACATTAAGACCTATAAGCCAATCTGCTTCTGACCTGCTCTGAGCCGAATAAAACAAGTTATCATAATCTCTTGCAGGTTTAAGGCTGGCAAATCCATCTTTGATAGCCTTGTCTGTTTGGGAGGAGATCCATAAACGTTTGATTGGTTTTCTAAACCCAGCCTTCATAATTATCCATCTTGCCACTAGTTCGCCTTCTCTTCCTGAGTCGGTTGCTATGACAAGCTCATCAATATCATCACGATGCATTAAGTTTTTTACAACACCAAATTGTTTTGAAGTTTCTCTAATTACCACCAACTCCATTTTCTTTGGCAGCATAGGCAGATCTTCTATACTCCAAGTTTTATATTTGCTGCTGTAAGTTTCAGGGTCAGCTAAAGTGACAAGATGACCTAATGCCCAAGTTACAATATATCTTTGCCCGCTTAAGAATCCGTTTCCTTTTTGGTTACTGTTTAATACTTTTGCAATATCTCTTGCCACTGAAGGTTTTTCAGCTAAAACTAAAGTCTTTCCCATTTATATATTCCTTTCAAAATTAGTCCTTTAGTGTATATATTAGCACTATTATTTATGAATGTACATAGTTCAAGCAATCACAAAGACAGGTGATTTCTAGAAAACACCTGTCTTTATGATTGCTTAGAAAAGATAAAGTGAATTTTTTTTTGAGTACGTAAAGCTCTATATATTAAAAAGTTATAACAATAAAACAGCTAAAAACGAACCAAACAAAAGTGATAACCTTGTTTTAGTGTCAAATGACGTAATTACTTGATCTGAGCATTAGAGTCTGTTGCCGAAAGCTTGATAATTTGAAGCAAAAATGCCACGGATGGCATTTTTAGCGTCTGGGACAGGATGTCCCATAGACGCGTGCGAAAATTATCAAGCCGAGGCTTACAGACTCTATGCGAAGTTCACTTAATGGAGCCGTTTGAAACAAAAACAACAGGTACGCCCCTTCATACAGGTTCCCAAAAAGCCCTAACATTGCGAGATAGCATTTCCCCAAAAGAAGTAAGGTCAAATTACAATACTTCACTTAACATATTTTGAAATAGGAATATTCACTTCCTTGATACCTTGTGCAACAAGTCTTGCAACTTCTTTAGCACCTGTCTCGGTAAAATGGGTATAATCTGTTCCATTTGATGATACAAGATAAAAGCTGTAAACTTTACTATAATCAAGTGTATTATAATAATTCAAACACTTTGTCATCATATCTATAATAGCACAATCTTTTTCGTCGGCTACTTGCTTCATCGCAGTGCAATAGTCAGGGAAATCGTTTATATAAGTATTGTTCTTATAATTAAGCCGTGCAACTGGTGTTATCAATACCGGTATAGCTCCCTTTGCCCGGGCTCCGTCAATGTATTTTGCAAGATATTCCTTGTAGGTGGTATATGGAGCAGCGTATCGGTCTGCATTGCTTATAGTTGCGTCATTATGACCGAACTGGATAAACAAGTAATCACCATTTTGAATTACATTAAGGATTTCATCTAATCTTCCCTGTTCGACAAAATTCTTAGAACTTCTTCCGCCGATAGCCTTGTTGACAAACTTAACATCAGAGGTAAAATAATTGCTGATTACTTGCCCCCAGCCTGTTTGTGGATAGTATGAGGCATTATAAGTCTGTACGGTGGAATCACCAGCTAAATATACTGTGGGTATGGTAGCCGAAGTTGGAACAGGTGTAGGTATGACATTTGGGTTGGTGGATACGGGGTCAGTTGTTTGAAAAATTTTTAAGTAGTCAACATTTGGACCGCCATTTGTAGTGACACCAGTTGCTCTGATAATATTCTGTCCCTGACTTAGATTTATAACTATGCTTGATTCATTCCAAGTTGTCCAGTCTGTAGTTGCACTAAAGTCCATGCTACTTTGTACGATATTTCCGTTAACTGATATTGACATTGGTCTGCTAATGGTGGTTCCATTCGAATATCTAAAAGTCGTTTTATATGAACCTGATGTAGGTATATTGATGTTCCATTCAACACATGATCCTACCTCATTATTATAGTTTACATATCCGCTTCCAGTATAACCTGTATTTATGGTTTCAAGTATACCGTTAGTTATTGAAGCCTGTTCAGCTTCATAAGTTTCAGTGAAAAAATCCATAAGGGGCTGAGCTGCACCTGGAAATTCCGATATCATTCCAAGCAGATATTTTCTCATGTAACCAAAATCTATTGAGTTGACACTGCCATCACTGTTCACATCTGCACTCCACTTGTTACTCAAATCATGCAAGTTGGAGACAGATATTAAATAACTTCTAAAAATTCCAAAGTCTATCGATGTAACCCTTCCATCGCCATCAACATCACCTTTTATTTGATACACTGTATTTGTGGGAGTAGGGGTGTTGGTAGGTTTGACAGAAGCGGTAGGAGAAGACATAGTCAAGAGATCTTTTAAATCACTAGATACCATACGAGAAAGTTCGGCGGCACCTGCACGATTAGGATGAAGAGTATCACCGGACATATAAAGTGCAAGTGTTGCATTGCTTCCTATAGATGTGAAATATGCTGAGCTTAAAACATTGAGATCACACAACCTTACATTTTGCTCATTAGCAACTGCGAGAGTAGTGTTTCTATACCATCTGTTTGCAGCAGTATGTAAATTGCCATTAAAATCTGTTGCTCTGCCTTGTGGAGTAAGTAGCACCATTGTAGCCCCTGTTGCTTTGACTTTTACAACCATATCGGACATTATTTCTTTAAATTGTGCTTCAGTTGTATTGTTTTTTGAATTGGTATCATTAATACCAAACTCAAGTATGAATATGTCACCGGGCTTAATATATTTCATTATTGCTTCAAACTGTCCATCATCGCGGAAACCCCTTGCACATTGCCCGCTAGCAGCCATGTTTCGTACCTGATATAAAGAGGAATCAACATATTTCGGCAATAACTGGCCCCAACCGCATTGCTCACTTGTGTCTAGAGGGTAGTAATTACACGCTGTTGAATCTCCGCCTATCCAAATAGTTCTGTTTGTAACAGGGCTATCGGAAAGCTTCTTTATTTCAAGGGCACTAAGTGTAAAAGTTGCACCTTCTTTTCCTTCAGTAACGAGTATGTTTAGCTGACCATCGGTAATTGGTATCTGAAATTTATCAACAGCGCAGTTGCCTGTCATGTTAATAATTTGCAAAACGCCTTCAGCCGCTACGCTTGACCTGGTGGTATTTCCTAAGGTTACTTTTACTTCATACAGTCCGTTAGGAAGATCAACGTTGAAGGTATTGGTGCTATTTATTCCAAAAGCGACAAATTGGACTGCATCACTTGAAACACCATTCCCGTAGGCAGTAACATTTCTCATGTTTGAAGGGGTATTAAAGCCATACCCTTGAGTCTTACTGTACGCAGTTGAAGCACTGACACCGGTATAATCCCATTGTACGGAACCGCCACCAAAATCAAACTTGTAATCTGTAGTTGCAGCCTTAACCTTTTCATTTACCGGAAAGACCAGTATAAGTAAAAGAGAAAGGGCATAAGCCAATGTCTTAGATATATTACGGATCATATTTTAAAACCTCCCATAATAAAAAAATATTATTCTTAACCTTATTATTTGGAAAATAGTCATTAGATAAAGATTGATGTTTGATTAACTGCTAAATGTAATAAATAGATTTCTGATTATAAATAAAGAAGAATTGATATAAGTACTAATTATATTTTAACAATTTGTTTCAAAGAAGTACATGTTTTTTTCTAAAAATAAGTTTTTAGGTGATTTCTGTATATAAAAGTTTTATGAGGTATAAATAAAAGCGAGTAGGAATTTAATCCCACCCGCTTTTTTATAAAAGTAATTATATTCTAGCAACACCAGATTTTTTAGCAGCTTCTTTAACAGCTTCTGCAACAATAGAAGCAACTCTAAGATCAAATGGTGCGGGAATTACGTAATCCGGTTTCAAGTCTTCATCACTAACGAGAGATGCTATAGCTTTTGCAGCTGCGATCTTCATTTCATCGTTAATATCACTTGCTCTTACATCAAGAGTACCTCTGAAAAGGCCTGGGAAAGCGAGTACGTTGTTGATTTGGTTTGCAAAGTCTGAACGACCTGTTCCTATAACTTTTGCACCAGCTTCTTTAGCATCATCAGGCATTATTTCAGGATTTGGGTTTGCCATAGCAAAGATTATTGCGTCTTTTGCCATGTTTTTAACCATTTCCTTAGATACCACGTTTTCAGCTGAAACACCTACGAAAACGTCTGCACCTACAAGAACATCTTTTAATGTACCTTTAACTTTATCAAGGTTGGAAATTTTAGCCATTTCTTCTTTTTCAGCATTAAGGTTTTCTCTACCTTCGTATATAGCGCCTTTTGTATCGCAAAGAATTACCTTTTTAAGTCCCATGCTCATCAAAAGTTTTGTTATTGCTATACCTGCTGCACCTGAACCGTTAACAACTACAGATATATCGTTTATATTTTTTTTGACGACTTTTAATGCGTTAAGCATTGCAGCAACTGTAACAATAGCTGTTCCATGCTGATCATCATGGAAAATAGGAATATCACATTCAGCTTTAAGTCTTCTTTCAATTTCAAAACATCTTGGAGCTGAAATATCTTCTAGATTAATTCCACCGAAACTACCGGCAAGAAGTTTTACAGTATTAACTATTTCATCAACACTTTTTGTTCTAACGCAAAGAGGGAAAGCATCTACATTTCCAAAAGTTTTAAAGAGAACACATTTACCTTCCATAACAGGCATACCTGCTTCAGGACCTATATCTCCAAGACCGAGAACAGCTGTACCGTCAGTAATAACAGCAACTAAGTTTCCTCTTCTTGTCAAGTTATAGGATAAATCCACATCTTTTTGTATAGCAAGACAAGGCTCAGCAACACCAGGAGTGTATGCTAAAGATAAATCGTCTTTTGTCTTAACTGGTACTGAACTTATTACCTCGATTTTGCCTTTCCATTCATTATGAAGTCTCAAAGACTCTTTTCTATAATCCATGATTATAAAACCTCCTGTTTAATATCTTTATTTAAATTATATATTTTTTACTTCGTTTAAAACAGATCTTACACTTTCAGCGGAAGCAATTAATGCTTCTTCTTCTTCAGTTGAAAGGACAAGTGGTATAATACTTTGTACTCCCTCAGAATTAACGATTGAAGGAAGACTTAAAGCTACGTCTTTAATTCCGTAGTTTCCGTCGATTACACTACCTACTGTTCTGATAGTATTTTGATTTTTTAGAAGAGTTTCAACTATTGCACTGACTGTGATTGCAATTGCATAGTAGGTAGCACCTTTGTTCTTAATTATTTCAGCACCTGCTTTTTTTACTTCTTCAGCAATTGTTATTTTTTCTTCAGAAGTAAAAATACCACCTGGAGTTTGAGAATATTCACCAATATTTTGTCCCGCTATATGTGTAGCGCTCCATGCAGGAAGCTGTGAATCACCATGTTCTCCAATGATATAACCATGTACATTTCTAACATCAACGTTAAGTTTTTTACTTAAGAGATATCTGAATCTTGAACTGTCAAGGACAGTACCAGAACCCATGACTCTGCCGCTTGGAAGGCCAGACCATTTTGTAATCATGTAAGTAAGAATGTCAACTGGATTAGAAACTACAAGGATTACTCCGTGATTATAATGCTTCATAATATTTGATGTTATTTCTTTTGCTATTGATACGTTTTTTCTTGCAAGGTCAAGACGTGTTTCGCCAGGTTTTCTATTTGCACCTGCTGTGATAATGATTACATCACAGTCTTTAACATCGGAGTAATCTCCAGAATAGACTGCCATTTGACCAACGAATGAAATACCATGGTTTATATCCAAGGCTTCACCATAAGCTTTTTCATTGTTTACATCAATTAATACTACTTCTGTTGCCATCTGCTGTAGGGACATAGCGAAAGCTGTTGAAGCACCAACAAACCCTGCACCTATTATAGCAACTTTTGACTTGCTTTTAATCATAATTTACCTCCAACTTGAAATTAATATTTATCGCATAGATATAAAAAGTGTTTGTTTTTTTATTAGTACACAAAATGCGCATAGTTAACATTTTAACATACTTTTTTTTAAAAGTATAAACCGGAATATTGCGAAATTTCAGTGAATTTGTCCAAAATTAGCAGAATTCTTAATCTGTATCAATATAAAAGCTTCTATCTCAATGTGACTTGAAACTGTGTTAGTATACTGTTTTTAGTATGCATACTTTTGTTTAGGGTATTTTTAAAAATAACCTAAACGATATTTTGGCTCAAAGCCCATAAAATCATAGTTTTGAAATAGGAATCAACCAGCTATATTTTTAGAAATAAACTTATTAAAAAAACCAGATATAAACTTATAGACGATTTTTTACGATATATAATTATATTTACGAAAAAATGTTAATCAATCTTAAATTCACTTTCACGTCCGGACACATTCCAACATTACTAAAACAAAAAATAGGAGGACCATATGGCGATTGAATTAACTTCGTTGTTTAAAATGGCTGTAGAATTAAAAGCTTCTGATTTACATCTCACTGTCGGAAGAGCTCCTTCATTCAGGGTTAATGGCAATTTACGAGAAATTGATGCACCAAAATTAACAAGGGAAGACACAATACAGTATGCAAAAGCTTGTATGGAGGATGAGAAATTTGAGCATTTGATGACTTTTGGAGAGGTTGACTTCTCGATGACCGTGCCTGAGGTTTCAAGGTTCAGAGTTAATGCATTTTTGCAGAGGACTTCTGTATCTATGGTATTTAGAACTTTGGCTTCCAATATTCCTACCATTGATTCGCTGAATCTTCCACCGGTTATAAAGCAAATTTGTGAAATTAAAGAGGGCCTGATACTTGTAACAGGGCCCACAGGAAGTGGAAAGTCCACTACAATGGCATCCATTATAAACGAGATTAACGCAAGTCGTTACGGACACATTTTAACACTTGAAGACCCTATAGAGTATATTTTTAAACACAATAAATGCATTGTTAACCAGAGGGAAATCGGAAATGACAGCAAAACCTATGAAAGCGCTTTAAGAGCTGCATTGAGAGAGGATCCGGATGTTATATATATTGGTGAGATGCGGGATGTGGAGTCAATAAGTATAGCAGTTACTGCAGCCGAAACTGGACACCTTGTTCTTTCTACGCTTCATACTTTAGGCGCTGCGAAAACATTAGACAGATTAATAGATGTATTTCCGCCACATCAGCAGCAGCAGATAAGGGTTCAGGTTTCAACAGCATTAAAGGCTGTAATATCACAAAGGTTAATACCTGAAGCTAGTGGTAAAGGAAGAGTTGCTGCCCATGAAATCATGATTGTTACACGGGCAATAAGCAATCTTATCAGGGAAGGGAAGTCACAAAGCATCAACACGTGTATTCAGACCGGAGGAAACATTGGAATGCAAATGTTGGACAAATGTATAGGAGACCTCTTTATACAAAACAGAATAACGAAAGAGGATGCAGTGGAGTTCTGTGTTGATAAGGATGGAATGCAAAATTACCTTGAAGTAGCTCAAAGAGGAAAGATCTAGGATTAGAGTTTTAAATACGCGATGGAATGCAAAATTTCCATCGCGTATTTTTTTATAGTATATCTTTTCTATGCCCCCACTAAGTGGGATTAAGGTGTTTAAAAAAATTCATTAGTCAATGTATATAGTTTCAACCCAATAATGAAGCTATAGAGCTTCAAACATAGGAACATTATTTTGCGACGCAAAAAATGTAAATCAACTTTTTTGAAAAACCCATTGACCAGTTATTTTTTAGGAATCACCTAATTAGACAAAAGTAACTTATAATGATTATAATAGGATTAATATGAATAGGAAAAAGGATTTGATAAAATGAAAATACTTGTTGATGCTGATGCGTGTCCGGTAAAAAAAATTATAGTAAATATAGCTAAGGGAAAAAATATACATGTAATAATGCTTATTGATACAAGTCATGAGATTAATGACGGGTATTCTGAAGTAATAATTGTTGATAAAGCGAGAGATTCTGTAGATTTTGCCCTTGTAAACAAAGTAGACAAAGGTGATATAGTAGTGACACAGGATTACGGTGTTGCAGCTATGGCCCTTGCTAAAGGAGCAAAAGCAATAAACCAGAATGGGTTGATCTACTCCGATGAAAATATGAATAAACTTTTATTTGAAAGGCATCTTTCTCAAAAGGTAAGAAGGTCTGGAAGTAGAGTATCGGGGCCAACAAAAAGAACAAAAGATCACGATGAAAAATTTGAAAAAGCTTTTATGTATCTGTTGAGTAGTTTTTAAAATAGATATAGGCATTTTGGGTAGCATTCAATTGAGATTTGTTTAGGAGGAAATGGACTTGAAGAACTTTATCAGAATACTAAAGCAGGCAAAACCATATTGGAAGCATTTGATCATAACAGGCATAAGTCTGCTTGTAATTACGACACTTAATCTTGTTACTCCGTGGAAGGTAAGGGAATTGATCGAGGTACTGTCTAAGGGGCAAATTAGCGGTAAGATAACAATTATAAGAAATATTTCGATTATATTAGTCGGAGCTTATATGGCTAGGGCAGTATTTACTTATTTATATCGTTACTTTAGCCATGTGGCAGCATGGAAATTGGTTGCAGACATGAGAGTATTGGTGTATGAACACTTGCAGAAGTTGTCATTGAGTTTTTATCAGGATAAACAGACAGGACAGCTTATGTCAAGGGCAATCAACGACACGGCAGCATTAGAGGTGCTTATAGCCCATGCAGTTCCAGATCTTGTTACCAATATACTTATTCTTATAGGAACCGGGACTTTATTATTTCTAATTAATCCGCTTTTAGCGGCACTTACGCTTATACCTATCCCTTTTTTAATTTTAGGTGGGGTTCTTTTTGTGAAAAAGATACGACCTAATTTCAGAAAAGCTCAGGCGACTTTAGGGGATTTGAATGCAGTAGTACAAGACAACATATCAGGAATTAAAGAGATTCAGGTTTTTAATCAGCAGACCAGAGAAAGTAAAAGAGTTGAGAAGAGAGCAAAAAAGTATACTTCATCTATTCTAAGTGCTCTAAAACTAAGTGCCATGTTTCACCCTGTAGTTGAAATGGTGAGCTCATTAGGAACAGTTATTGTAGTTGCATGCGGAGGATGGCTGGCCCTAAAGAATTATATATCAATAGCTGATATTGTTGGATTTATAATGTTTTTAGGACTTTTTTATCAACCTATAACTACACTTGCTAGAGTAATTGAAGATTTACAACAGGCTTCCGCAGGAGCAGAAAGGATTTTTGAACTTTTAGACACCGAGCCTGATATTGTTGACAATACAGATGCAAAGGAAATTGGAAGATCAAAAGGTGAAATTGCCTTTAGTAACGTCAGTTTTCATTATATCTCTGAAAGTCCTGTTTTAAAGAAAATAAGCTTTACAGCAAAACCAGGGAAAATGATAGCACTAGTAGGACCCACCGGGGTTGGCAAAACAACAATTATAAGCCTTATTGCAAGGTTCTATGACCCTCTAGAGGGTAGGATACTGATTGATGGTATAAACCTTAAAGATATAACTGTAGCTTCGCTTAGGAGCCAGATAAGCATTGTCCTGCAGGATATATTCCTTTTTAATGGAAGTGTAGCGGAGAATATAGCTTATGGGAGTAAAGAGGCATCAAATGATGATATAGTTAATGCGGCTAAAATTGCAAGGGCTCATGATTTTATTAATGAGTTGCCGGAAGGATATGATACCGTAATAGGGGAGAGGGGCGTAAAACTATCAGGGGGACAAAAACAGCGTCTTTCAATTGCACGAGCTGTTCTTCGAAACACACCGATTTTGATATTAGATGAAGCAACTGCTTCCGTAGATGTTCAGACAGAAATACAGATTCAGCAAGCTATACAGGAGTTGGCCGGAAGCCGAACCATTATTGTAATCGCCCACAGGCTTTCTACTGTAAAACAGGCAGACCAAATCCTAGTATTGAAGGAAGGGGAAATTATTGAGTCCGGTACTCATGAGGAGCTTGTTAAGCAGGTTGGGTTGTACAGTCAGCTTTGTGAAGTGCAATTTGGGGGCTAAACTCTGAATCTATAACCGGCACCCCAAACGGTTTCAATATATTGAGGGTTGGATGGATCCGATTCGATTTTTTCCCTGATTCTTGCTATATGTACCGTAACAGTTGCGGCATCTCCTAAAGAATCCAAACCCCATATGCGTTCGAATAACTCCTCACGCCCAAAAACTCTGTTGGGATTTTGGATCATAAATAAAAGAAGTTCATACTCCTTTTGTGCCATATTGATTTCTTTACCGTTTACAAATATTCTTCTTGAGTCTTTTTGAATTTCAAGACCTCTAACGCTAAAGGTTTCTGTTTGGATTTCGTTTGAATACTTGCTTTTAAGTCTCTCATACTTCGATATATGGGCATTTACTCTAGCGACAAGTTCTCCAGGACTGAAGGGTTTTGTTATATAATCATCTGCGCCAAGGCCTAGCCCTCTAATCTTATCGATTTCTTCTTTTTTTGCCGATACAAGCAAGATAGGTATATCTTTTGTGTCACGGACGCGCTTAAGTATTTCAAACCCATCTATACCAGGGAGCATGATATCTAAAATCAAAAGATCAAAATCTTCTTCTTTAATACAATTTAAGCCACTTACCCCTTCTCGGCATATCTTAACTGAAAAGCCGTTTATCTCAAGATAGTCTTTTTCAAGTTCTCCTATACTCTGATCATCTTCAACAATAAGTACTTTTTTCATTTCAATTCTCACCTTCCAATATTTTTTTCAGGGACATCATTATGCTTGTACCCTCATTTTCAACACTCCTAACCCATATTAAACCGCCATGTCCTTCGATTATCTGTTTTGCAATAGCAAGACCTAATCCGCTTCCTTTCATTTTACTTCTTGCAGAATCTGCACGGTAGAAACGGCCAAATATATGAGGGAGGTCTTCTTTGGCTATGCCTGTTCCATTATCTGAAGTTTCAATTATTACTGTTTTGTTGGTTTCTCTAAGTATTATCAAGATTTCTCCTTCGCTTTTGTTCATATATTTCTTGGAATTATCAATAATATTGGTGATAACTCTCCTTAGCCGCTCTCTGTCAATCATAACGTAGGTTTCTTCATTAAGACTATTTTGAAATTTAAGTTTTATGTTGAATTTTTCTAATTCGGGTTCGTTTTCCATTATGCAGTATTCAAAATATTTCACTACATCAGTTTTTTCAAAATCAAAGGGAATTTGCTTTAAATCGAGTTTTGAGTACAAAAGTAAATCATCTATCATTGAATCAACCTGGACAGCTTTTGAATGTATGGTATGCAGGTATTTGTCAACTTTTTCAGGGCTGTTGGCAACACCATCAAAAATACCTTCCACATATCCTTTAATAGATGTTATTGGAGTTTTTAGGTCATGAGATATGCTGGAAACAAGCATTTTTCTGTTATCGTCATATTTCATTTGTGTATATACAGATTCTTTAAGTTTAAGTCTCATTTGTTCAAAGGATTTGCACAAGGCTCTGATTTCTTGGTCACCATCTTCAATAACTTCATAATCAAGGTTGCCACGGCTAATCTCACCGGCAGCATCTTGGAGCTTTTTAAGGGGTGCAAGTATTCCTTTAGAAGAATTAATTGAAATAAGTACATTAGTTATTAAAAAGGAGACAAGAAAGAATCCCATAGAAAAGTACAAAAGCTTTTCTGAAGCAGAAGCTTCTTTACCTATAGGAGCAAGGAGAATAGCCCAACCATCAATTCCATCGCTAAATTTTATTGGTAGAACTTTGACTATATATGAGCCATCATTTAATTCCACGGACTTATTTAGTAGATTCTTCTTTTTCGCTTCAACGCATTTCTCTATTTCTATAGGATTTATTGTTTTAGTTGAGAAAACAATGTCATACTTTTTCAACACTACTATACAAGCATTTAGCTCTCTTAATTTTTCCGAAAGATATTGTTGGAAATCCTTTTGCAAAAGTTTTTCCGGATTGCCCTTTAACAGATTACCGTCAGCCGTAAAAAACTCATATTGTATATCTGTGAGGTTTTGAATGCTATCATAGCTTAAGTCTGCATTGAAAACATAAGAACTTATAAAAATAAACACAAAAGAAGCTATAATGGTTATCAAAACCGGTATAGCTACTATTGCAGCATTTTGTATAATTAGTCGCTTTTTTAGACTCATAAATTCACCCTTTTATATATCATAGATCTCTTTTGTCAAAGAGGTAGTAACCTCCTGTGAAGAATATTATACCATATCCTGCCATGATTAAAAATTCTCTTGTGATTTTAGTCATAAGCATTGTATCTGACACCCAATGCATATGCCAGTCAAGCATGGAGGTTATAAATAAACTCGAATAAGGCGAAAATATCTTACCCATTACAAAGCTTATCATATACAGCATTATCGAAAGAAAAAATACTGCAGAACCACTTCTTAAAATATTTGAAAAAAGTACAACTACCAAAGCCAAAATCATAATGGGTAAAAGGGTGACGATGTAAGAAATAAGAATTCTTATTACTCCAATAAATGTAATTGAAGTGAAATTACAAATAATTCCTACAATAGTCGATAAAATCATTACTGCTAGAAGATTAACCATCACAAAGAAGGCAATAGCTGTTATTTTTGCTGAGAATAATTTAAATCTTGACACGGGTCTGGTTAAGGTGATCTTCATAGTGTTATGTGAAAATTCACCTGAAAATAAATCTATAGCTACAAGTGTTGTGAATAAGGGGAGTAAAGTATTAGCAAGTACGGATAAAACCGATATGGGAAAGACGGTGCTCTCTTTAAAAACCCCTACACCAACAGTGCTCATGCCAACTGATATAAGTTTTCCAATTGCAATTACAGCTACCGAAATGATTAGTACAACTATCATCTTTTTCTTTTTATACATTTTTTCTATTTCATTTATAACTGTTGCTTTAAATCCTTCCATTTTTGTCAACCTCACTAATAAAGTAGTTTTCAAGTGTAGCGTAATTAGTTAAAATATTTTGCATATAGTCTACACTTAGAAGTTTTCCTTCGTATATTATTCCTATTCTCGTACAGGTAAGCTCAACATCATGAATAAGGTGACTTGATATAAAGAAAGTAGTCTGTTCCCTTTCTGCTAGTTCTTTAACAAGTTTTCTTATTTCAATCATACCTTCTACGTCAAGCCCGTTTAGTGGTTCATCTAGAATAACCAACTCAGGCTTTGAGAGGATGGCAGCAGATAGCCCAAGGCGTTGTTTCATACCTAAGGAGAAGTTCCTAGCCTTTTCATTTCGAAATTTTAGTATTCCTGTAAGAGACAAAACTTCATCTATTCTGTTATCATCAATATTTTTGTAATACCTAGAGAAAAGTTTGAGATTTTCATATGCGGTCAGATAGGGGTAAGATTCTGCTGTCTCAATAATGCAGCCTACACGTTGCATAGCCTTTTCATATTCATCAACAACGTTGTGACCAAAGAAGTTGACTTCTCCGCTATCAGCTTTCATAAGACCGGTCATAATTTTCATTGCAGTTGTCTTGCCCGAACCGTTCGGACCTAAAAATCCAAAAACATCTCCTTTATATATGTCAAGGTTGAGATTGTTGATTCCTCGGCCATTTTTATACATTTTGGTAAGTTCTTTAATTTCAATAACCTTTTCCATTTATATACCCCCGTATACAATAAGCACCGGAGCGATTAGCACAATATTTGTTGCATCTTATTCTAAAAGGCAAAACTAATTGGTCTAATACCCCGGGCTTTTAACAGTAGATTACAATACTTAGGGATAACGAAAAAACAACTTCCTATTCTCCTATTTTGAAAATACTATCAAATCAAGTTTTTTGTTATCCCAGAGTAGGAACTTATATTTTTATCGTTCCTTAGTCCTCAAACACTCTTATAAAAGTATGGTCTATATATCTTGGACCTAAATCATTCTTTAATAGATAATCAATGTAAAAATAAATTTTTCCTGTATTTTCGTCAAAATTGATATTTACAGTTCCTATATCTTTTTGGTCATTTGTTAATTCAAATAGAGCAGTATCATAGCCTTCTATTTCGGCATTAAAATCAAATCCCAGTTTGTCTTTAGAATAGTCTACATATTCTGCCTTGTAAGTCTCAAAGTATTTACCTGAAAGATATTTGTCATCAATGCTTTCTATCACTACAATTCTTTCACCTATTTTTGAGAAAGAGTTATTTTCATCAATGACTATATCTTGTTTGTATTTACCGATGTATTTTTGTTGTGTACTTATATTTAATGAATTGTTTTCATACATTGTTTCTATTTTTTTATCTAAAAGATCAGGTTTGGTAACGATGGTTGAATTTATGTCATAAATTCTTACTAAAACTTCAAGAGTAAGTTCATGAGCTGTGCCATCCTCACATTTTCCAGATATAACTCCTGTACCGTAAATTCTTTCAAGTATACCATCCTCATTTATTGTAGCTTTTCCGCTAACTGTTTTTATAAAAACATCATTTTGAATTTTTGGAAAAACGTCATCTGTTTCTATACCTACGTCAGGGATGGCACGTTTGATTGCGAAGGATGATATTGCATTTACCAAAGCAGGAATTTGAGCATTATCAAGGGAACCTGAGAATTCTTTGCTACCATCGGAATTTTCTTCAACAAGTACATAATCTTTAAGATTACCCACACCGGCATCAATGATTTTTTCTATGTCTTTTATTTCGTCTTCTTCAAAAATATCATTTTGAGTGCTTTCTGTGTCTTGTGCGTATTCATAAATTTGATAAGTATCATTCCAAGCATTGTACCATATGTTGCATTTTTTGTCACGATATGACTCGGATTTGTTTGGTTCACCATTATAATATTCGTCTATAGATTTATTCTGTGAAGAACCGGAGGTGTTATCTATTTTACTAGTTTGAGTAGAACTGTAAAAAACTTTTTCGTTGTCTTTTATTGTGACAGAAAATTGAGCAGTAAAACTATCAAGGTTTTTAGCACATGATTTTGACGTGTGCTTTATTGCTTGTTTTAGGTGTTCATACCCTGATGTGGACATTATGTCCGCAAAGGCAGTTGACACAAGTAATGTCGTTCCTAATGTAAAGCTTAAAGCCATCATTAGCTTTTTGTTTTTTATCATAATATATCTCTCCTGTAAATAAATTTTAGGAAGTACTTCCATAGTATAATTCTAAAATATATATATTGAATCCATCTAAAGTATCTCTAAACAAATTATAAACATTTATTGCATAAAAATAAAGTAAACTAAAGAGAAATAGCATTGTATTTCTATAATATATACTGAAAATATATCAATAGTTCAGTTTTTTATTTAGCTTCTATATAAAGAATACTTTGTTTAGTTTAAAGCCATTAAGTTTTTTACATTAACAATACTGCGACAACACTGCGGATTTTAAATTATAATGTAGAATAATTACACATTATGAAGTATTGACGGAATAAATTGATTTATCGTTTGAATTTGGGTGTGCAATGAGTTGAATGAAAGTGAAATAGGTGATATATTGTTAAAGCTGTCACCGACGCCGACTACAAAAAACACTTAAAAGTAAGACGCAAAGCTAGTCGGAAGTTAATACGAAAAAAGATTTAAAAAAGTGTTGACAAAAAAGAAGTGACATGTTAACATAAAACTCGCGCTGATGAAGCGAGTACCATGGACTTTG
>CAYXPB010000004.1:0-20331 GCA_964466645.1 uncultured Acetivibrio sp.
ATAGTAGCAGTACATGGGATGGGTATACTTTCAATATAAAGGATTCATTTGATAATATTATTGATTGCACTTATATTGATGGAAGCGTGAGAAAAAGTTCAAATAATTATGTATATGTTGATTTCAAGCTTGATACTACTTTTAAATATGGCAAATATACATTTAGTGCGTACAATGCAAAGGATATAAAAAGGGGAACGACTTCTTTTGAAGTTTCAGCAGTAAATGATATTCCAAGCGTGCAAGGTGTGCAGGAGAGTTTCCCATTTCTTGTTCATGGGAAAAATCTGGTTGAAGAATCTTTATATACAGGAGATGTTTTCGATGTTGACAATGCTGTCCAGATAAAAAGGGCAATTAGTCTTTCAAAAAGACCTGGAGAGGATGTTTTGGAGATTAGTGACAGCAGCCTTGAGGGAGTTCCGATAGGAAATTACGGGCTTACTGTAAAGGCTGATGGAAAACTTGTAGGAAATGTGTATTTTTATTATGGAGGTTCTTTGAAATTGAAGCCCCTAGTTCTTGCTAGGGAATGGGAAGCTGGAACTTATAAAAGACCCTTTATTTCAAGTAATAGAGTAGAGCTTAGTTTAAGAACCTTATACTATACAAAAGTACGTTATTCGGAAAGTGTTGAAGATCTTGAGACTAAAGAGTATCAACCTGTAACCAATAGTATCGAATATGAGTTTGGAAGTACAGTAGGGGAAAAAGTACTTTACTTCCGATTCTCTGATGATTATGAAAATGAAAGTGATGTAATTGTTTTTAAGGCTTATTTGAGTGAGGCCCAAAATGAGATTTCAATTCTTTCACCTGAGGAAGGATTATCATATACTGCTGACCTCAACATAATGGCTAACGTTACCAATAATCCACATTTTGTGGGTGCGTTGCTTTATACAAAAAATACATATGGAATTAGTTCTTCCGCTATAGAGTTAAACAACAAAGAAGGAACAGATACTTATTCCAGTCTTTTATCAAAGACTTACGCGGAAAAGCTGGTCAAAGCTGAAGTGTTTACAACAGATGAGGTAGGTAATATAAATGGTATTAAGACAGTTCTTTTAAAAGATCCAGAGGATAAACCTGTTACCTCATCAAATTATATTGGTATTAATAGCCTTGTTTTCGGAGATAACAAAACAGACTTAACGGTAAAGGGTAGGACATCAATTGCAAGCGGTAATGTTTCGTTATGGGCCAATGATAAGTACGGTTATTATAAATCTGTCAGAGTGGTTGCAGACGAAAAAGGTGATTTTATTGGAAAGCTTCAACTTACAAGTGATGGGAATTATACTATTTGGGCCTCTGATAACTATAGTCAAAGCTATGCCAAGTATGTAACTGTTGATACGATAGCACCAGTGCTGAAGGAATATTCAACAGTAGCTCAGGGAATTGACAGTGTAAGAATCTCATGGGATGTAACTGATGCAAATATCTGTACATATACCATATGGAAGGATGGAAAGATTCTTGAAACCCAATACAATTCCAAACAATATATTGCGGTAGGACTTACTAAAGGTAAGACGTATATTTACAAGATAATGGCTAAAGATTCATCGGGTAATCAATCGGAGCCAATTGAAATAAAAGTGACAGTTGGGGATGATGAGGCATCAAGTATACCAGCCAATATGAAGGTAATTTCACATGCAGGGAAGAGTATTACACTTTCATGGGATGCCTCAACCGACAACAGTTATGTTACGGGATATGAGATATATAGAAACGGTGAAAAAGCAGGTATTTCGTATACTACAAGTTATACAGATACAAAGCTTTCAACAGGGGTTGAATATAGCTACAAGGTAAGGTCCTTTGATCCGTCAATGAATTACTCTGAGTTTTCGGATACAATTGTACATTCTCCTGCTACTACTTCTATAAAAGATGCTTATGAAGGCAGTTATTATTTTGTATCCTCAAAAACCAGCACTATAACTCTTAAAGCTTTATCTACTGATGTCTTGAATAACAGCGGTATATATGTGTTGTTTGAGTATTCTGCAGATAAGGGAGAAACATGGACCTCATTAGGCACTTCCGGCACATTCACCACAACACCAGAGGGCCTTCTGTTTAGTACAGTATGGAATATATCCTGGTATGAAAGCGGAAAATACCTAGTAAGATATACGGTAAATGACAGAGATGGTTTTACGGATAAAGCTTTGTCTCAGGAATTCAATATACAGAAGGAAGAGGATATTATTGTCCCTTCAATTAAATCTTTGTACTCTCCACAATCATCCTATGCAAATACAATACCATTGACAATTAGTGCCGAAGATAATATAGGGCTTAAAAGCATAGTGCTGCAGAGTTCTATCGATGGTACAACATGGACTGATTTGAATAGTGTGAACTTAGGAGACAGACCTTATAATTACACCTGGAATTACTATATTTATGTATCTGCAATAAGGGAAGGCGAGTACTATGTAAGGGCTATAGCAATTGATATGAGTGATAATAAAAGTGAAAGCACACCTCCTTATAATAAGTACATTATTGACAGAACGGCACCTGAAAAATTAACTGGTATATCTTTTTCAAGCACTGCAGATTTTGTTGAGCTGAAATGGAATGGAGCTTCAGGATCTGTTGACGAAATGTTTAAAGTTTTGCGTTCTCAAAGTGCTGATGGTCAATTTACTGTTATCGCATCAAATTTAACTGAAAAGTCATATAAGGATATTAGTGTTGAGCGCGGTAAGAAATACTATTATAAAGTAGTTTGTTATGATGCTGCAGGAAATCAAGGTGAGCAAAGTGATGCTGTTGAAGTTGTTGTGTCAGAGGATGAAGAATTGCCGTACTTTGAAGGAACAAGAAGTTATTACGAGATTATTAATGGTAGTATAAGCTGGAGTAATGCGAAAGCTGCTGCAGAAGCAATGACTTATAAAGGTATAAAGGGACATCTTGTAACAATATGTTCAAAGGAAGAAAATGATTTCATTGTAGGTTCATTTGGTGGAGGAGCAGCGATTAATAGATATTTAGTTGGTGGCTATCAACCTGCTGGAAGTCTTGAGCCTGATGGAAATTGGACGTGGGTTACTGGTGAGGAATGGCTTTATACAAATTGGGGTGGCAGTGAACCTAATAATGTCGGCTCAGAAAATATTTTAGTTTTTTATTTTAGTAACGGAACATGGAACGACTCGAATGGTGGTTCCGGATATATTGTTGAGTATGATGAGCGAGATGTGGAAGAGCCTTCTGTTCCAGAAAATTTAAAAATAAATAAACAGGAAGAGTCTTCTGTAACATTATCTTGGGATGCTTCGAAAGATATTGGCGTTGGAGTTTATGGATACAATATCTATAGAGATGGTGCTAAAATTAAGACTTTTGTTGGTACTACATATGAAGATACTGGACTTGATGCAAATGCTTCATATAAATACACTGTAAGTGCAGTTGACAATAGTGGGAATGAGTCTTTGCAGAGCGCAGCTATAACTGTTGAAACAAAAACAGACGAGCAGGCTCCTTCAATTCCTTCAAAACTTATTATTGCAACAAAAACGAAAAATTCTATAACCCTTTCTTGGACGGCTTCAACAGATAACTATAAAGTTGAAGGATATGAGATATACAGGGACGGAGTAAAGGTTGGAACATCGAGTACAAATAGATATGCTGACAAAGGATTAAATGGGGATAAAGCTTATGCGTATATAGTTAAGGCATATGATAAGACAGGTAATATATCTGAAGGAAGCCAATCCATAAGTGCAAAAGTTGCTATGATTGATGCTCCACAAAAGGTAAAAGCCCAGGCTGGAGAAGTTGAGGCTGTTCTCTCATGGGATGCTTCAATAAGCAGTGAGAAAAGCTATTACAGGGTTTATCGTGCAACTGGAACAGAAGCAGGTACGAAAATACTCGACAATATAAAGACTACAACTGCAAAGGATATAACAGTAACTGCGGGTGTGGAATACAAATATTACCTGACTGCTGTTGATATATACGGTAATGAAAGCAGCTTTTCAGATACTGTGACTGTAACTCCTCTTAAAGATCAAACTAAACCTGTTATAGCCTCAGTTATATCAACCAGATCAGGAACGGCACTAAATCTTAAATTTGGTGTACAGGATAATATAGGTGTAAAAAATGTCAAATGCTTATACAGATTAGACCAGAGCACTTGGAATGAGCTTACTGATATGGTGATGACACCGAAGAGGACAAGTGTTGTTTATGGTAACTATGCTTGGAATGTAGCTAGCCTTAAGGATGGTACGTATGAATTAAAGTCTATCGCATATGACGAAGCAGGAAACATTAGTGAAGAAAAAATAATAAACGTAACAATAAGAAACACACCAGTTGCGGCGCCATTAGCAATTGATGTGGTTGCAGGAGAAGTAAGTGTTGATGTTATATGGGGAAAGGCAGAAGACAATTTACTTGATAAATACAAGTTATACAGAAGCGTAGACGGTAAGGATTATCAATTGATAGAGCAGTCGGTTTTAAGGTCTTACACCGACAGGGAAGTTCAACAAGGCATTAGTTATACATATAAGGTAATTGCAGTGGATGTTTTGGGAAATGAAAGTACAGGAACAGTCAGTAAGCTTGTATCAGTACTTCCAGATATAACACCGCCGCAGATAAATAAAATAATTCCTTCAAAGGACGAAGCCTTAAACGGTATAGTAAGCTTGAGTGTACTTTCCGTGGATAATGTAAAGGTAGCACAAACTGAAGTTTTCTATTCAACAAGCAGCGAAAGTGATTCCTGGATAAGTCTTGGTGTGACAACATCAGGAACAATAGAATGGAATACCAAAAATACAGCTGATGGTATGATATATATTAAAGCTGTAGTTAAGGACACTTCCAATAACGAAAATGAGTTGGTTGAATACTATAAGCTTGATAACACCGCACCTATTCCTCCTGTGCTTAGTGCAAGTACTTCGGAGTTAAAAGTCCTGCTTAATTGGTCGCTTGGTATTGTGCCTGAAGACTTTGATCACTACAAGGTATATAAAAGTGGAGATGCAAAAACTTTTGTTTTGGCATCGGCTACAGATACCGGTATTTATACAGATTACTCACCATTTGTAGATATTGAAAATTATTATAGAGTCACCGCGGTTGACAGGATTGGAAATGAGAGTGTTCCTTCAAATACTGTAAATGTAAAACCTGAAAAAGATAAAACATTGCCTGTTATAAAGAAATTTTTACCTAAAGATGGATCGGCAGTAAGAAACGGATTTACTTTGACAGCTTACGCAGAGGACAATATTGGGGCGAAGAAGTATTCCTTCCAATTTAGAAGTGTTGACAAAGCTGGTAGACCTATTTTAAGTGAAGAATGGACCAATATTGCTGCAGTTACAGGGAATGAGAGAGAAGAAGTGACGGTTAAGTGGAACTTGACCTCTGAAGCTTATCCGGATGGTTATTACCAGTTTAGAGTATCAGTAATTGATGATGCAGGAAATGTGGGACAAAAAGTTTGTACCTATGTTTTAGCTAACAATCCTCTTTTGCCACCAGATGAGGTATACGTAAAAGCAGGTGAATGGCAGTTTGCTGTAAGTTGGTCTCAAGTATTGCGTTCCGATTTCAGCCATTATGTTCTATATAGAAAAGAAGGCAGAGGAGGCAGCTGGGAAAAAATATCAAACAATACCACAACAAATATATACATTGACAAAATGAAAGATCCTCAAAAAGAATATTTCTACTCAGTTTCAGCTGTAAACGATTTGGGGGTTGAAGGTGAAAAGTCTTATGACTATTCAAAGGATGAACAGGCAAGTGAAAATATAGACACGAGAGCTTTACAGCAGACATCAATTCCGATAATTTTGAATGCGACACCTGTAGAGCTTTCAAGAACCAATAGTGTATTGGAGCTTGAAACTAACATATGCGATACGGTAAATGTCAGGACGATATATGAATATGCATATATTGGAAACGCAGCTTCTAGCGAAATCACAGGCAATGAACAATGGCATTTGATAGGTGAAGACACAACCACTGAGATTGTCCCAGCTTTGGATTTAATTGAGCAGCTTGAAAACATTCTTGAACTAAAAAATGTGCCTAGTGCAGCTGAGGGGGAGACCTGCTTTAAGACAAGCTATAGATGGGATGTATCAGCACTTTCGTCAGGTACCTATGCTGTTCGTGCTACAACAGTAAATAAGGGTAATAAGGAAACCTCTCTTACAAAAAAATATATTGTTGATAGAGAATTACCTGTTAAGCCTTCAACTTTTGTTGTAAGGGATACAAAAGCTGGTGGAGAATTGCATTTATCATGGGAAAGAAGTTCTGCGGAGGATGTAGATCACTATGTACTATACAGAACGATAAAAAGCGGAGGTTCTTTTACCGCCGTTGCAAACACCAAATCCCTTGTATATAGTGATACGAAACTTGAAAACGGAACCCAATATTTCTATACCGTAAGTGCTGTGGATACTGCAGGCAACGAAAGTGAAAAGACAAATCAGATTTCAGTCGTTCCAACAGCAATGAGTGATCTTGAAATTACCGAGGTTAAATCAAGTACTGGTTTACCTACATACGGAAGAGAGGGAGAATTAAACGCACTGGTTAAAAACTCTGGGTTTGCTTCGGCAAAAGGGAGTATAGATTTTTATGTTCAGGTAGAAGAAGCATGGGAGAAAATTGGTACTACAACTGTGGATGTAAAAAGCATGAACAATCAAATTGCTTCTATTAAATGGACACCTTCTGATGATTTGAAAAATAATCTAAATATTAAAGCTGTAGTAAATACAATGACCGGGAGCGAAGATCTAAACGAAAACAATAATGAATTCAAAAAAGAAATTCTAATAAACAAAGCACCTGAAGCTCTTGTATCAACCAAGGAATGGGTGTATTCAGGTGATATCTTTACATTAGATGGAAGCAAGTCACAGGATTCTGACGGAAGAATTGAGTCCTACTTATGGAATCTAGGAGATGGAGTGGAAAAGAAGGGTGCTGGAATAACCTATATGTATCAGCTCCCTGGGGATTATAATATTAATCTCCTGGTAACAGATAATAGCAGCTCACAATCGTCAATGTCGGTTACATTACAGGTGTACGACAACAGACCTGATCTTGTTGTGTCGGATTTAATATGGAGTCCGAAAGATACTCAGGAGGGAGACGTTGTAAGAGTTACTGCAAAAATAGGAAATACAGGGCAAGGTCCAAACAGACAGGGATTCCTTACAGGATTCTATATTGACAACCAATATATGGGGTATGTTCGTGTGGATAAGAGCATAAATCCTGGAGAAATTATTGAAGTGCCATTTACATGGATTGCCAAGCCAGGTGTTCATGTGCTCAAGGTGGTAGCTAACGATATACTCGATAACCTTAAGGAAATTGATAAGGCCAACAACTCAAAAATAGCAGCATTGACCTCAAGTCAGGTAAACTTTCCGGATGTGAAGGTTTCTGAGGTTACTTGTACGTCAGGTGGAGACACATATATTGACAGTGAGAGTCCCTTTGGCTACAGAACAAAAATAACCAATATAGGAACATTAAAGGCAGAGACATTTTTTGTATCTCTTTACACAGATGGGGTATGGACTTCAAAACAGCATATAAATACACTTGATGTGGGAGAATCTCGTGAAATAACATTTGTTGTCAAACCTATATCGGGTAAGCATGAAATAGAAATTGTAGCTGACGGTCCAGCACCTGTTTTAATAGAGCTTGACAGAGATAATAACAAGAAAAGTATAACCACACCGGATTTTGTTGTGAATTATCCGAAGCTTGAGCTTTCACCAATAACATGGTTGCCTGAGGATATAGTTTTAACTGAAGGTACATCACTTACTTTTGAAACTAAAGTGAAAAATACAGGCGAAGTAGATATAAGAAACAAATTTGATATTGATTTTAAGGTTGATGATTTAAATGTAAAAACCCTTACTGTTGACGGATTGAACAAAGGAGAGGAAAAAAAGGTATGGGCACGCTGGGTAGCAGAACCTGGAAGCCATAAGATCAACATTGCTGCCGATGCTAAGCAAAGCGTTATCAGCAGTGTTTATGGTGTGCAGGTAGACGCCAAGACACCATATCTTGAGATAATCTACCCTGATTTAAATATTTCCGACGTACAATACTCAACTGCTTCAATAAAATATGGGCATCCTGTAAGTTTTATTGTAAGGGTGAGCAATCAAAGTGTAAGTTCAGTATTTGATAAGTTTAATGTAACACTCTATATAGATGGAAAACAGGTGACAGGAAAAGTAGTGGAAGGCTTAAGAGGACATAGTACCGCTATTGTAGACTTAACCTGGACTCCTGACAAAATTGGCGATGTTGATGTGAAGATTGTAGTTGACGCAGAAAACGTTGTAAGGCAAAAACCTATAATTGAGGGAGTAAGACGTATCTACGAAGAAAGTTTAAATGTGGCAGATGCCTTGGTAATTGAAGCACATCCAAATGCAGAAGATCAGAATGAAACATTAGGGAAATTATTTTATGCTACAACCAACAGATTTATTCCTTTACAGGTCAAAGCTAGAAGAGCAAGCAATTCCAAACTTTTAGGACCAGAAGACGGAATAAAAGCAACCTATACCCTTGTAGGTGAAATACCAGATGTTAATGGTCAGGTAACAACTTTAAAAGGTGAGATAGGCTTTGAACCTGCGTTAGGTGAGTTTAAAGGACAGATTCCAATTGCCACGCTTGAGTCCGGAAATTACACATTGACAATTGATGTAGAAGAGGGTGCTTCAAAAGAACCTGGTATAAGAACCTACATTAGTATGACAAAAGAAACTGTAGGTAAGGTTGAGACAGATAAGGAAGCTTACCAGCATGGAGAAACTGTGCATGTATCCGGAAATTACAGGTATAGAGATGGTACTCCTGTAAAAAATGAAAGAATAGTAATTGACTTTTGTTTAGAACCGAAACTTAAATTGCCGCGTATGGGTGTTGTTGACGGGAAACAAATTACAATGTTCTGGCATGCTGAAACAGTACGTTTTGTATACACAGATGAAAATGGAAATTTCGAATATGACTTTGTACCTACTTCACTTGGAGCGGGCAGATGGCATGTATACACTTTTGCATATGACCTTGGAGCTGGAAATGCAGCTTCTACAGACTTTAATGTCTGGGGCATGGTAGCTTCACCATCAAAGCTTTCGTTGGTATCAACAAAGAATTCGAATTTTTCAAAATTCATAGCAGTAAATAACATGGCAAAGGCGGAACAGAGTCTTACCGGTATCAGCGCAGTACTAGTAGATCTGACTTCGGGAAGTGGAGTCAGAGCCGTATTGGATACATCTTCTCTGTCATCTGTTATAGACCCTAGTGGAAGCAGTGGGGTTGCCGTTAATTTCAATGTGCCTTTAGATGCAGCAGAGACTGCGGAATATCAAGTGATTTTCAGCAGTAAAGAGGGAGCAACAACGGCATCAAACATAAAGCTTTATTTAAGACCTGCAATCCCATATCCTGTAACCGATCCGAAAGGTATCAAGATGGGGGTAAATCCAGGTGCTGAAGTTGTAAAAACAGTGACCGTGACCAATAAAGGCCTTGGAAGAATGGAGAATATAATACTTAAATCACCTGAAGGTCTGACTTGGATAAAAGGGATAAACCTTGAAAAGGTTAACCTTGAACCTGGTGAGTCAACAAAATTCGATATTTTGATAAATCCGCCAGAAGGTACTCCATTTGGCCAGTATCAGGATAATATTACAGTGACAGACGGTAAGTATAGTGCTTTTGTTACTGTTGGAGCAGAGGTTACTAGTATCAATAAAGGTTCACTTTCATTCCTTGTAAAAGATGATATGGGTGAAATGGTTGAAAATGCTGAAGTAACTTTAGTATCACAAGATGCATATGTTCAGGTTATAAAAGGTCAGGAAACGGCATACTATCAAAACCATTACGGTAAAACAGACAGCAAGGGTGTCGTTACTTTTGAAGATATTCCTTTGGGAGAGTATAACTATAAAATAAGGGCAAAGGCAAGGAACAGTGTAACGGGGACTACTAGTGTAATGGCAATGATGGAGTCGGCTTTGGTGGAAGTGTCAATGGAAACAGAGCCTATACAGATGGAATGGACTGTTACACCTACTACTATAGAAGATAAGTATGAAATACAGCTGGAGTTAACTTTTGGAGCTAATTTACCAGTTCCTAAATTTGGAGCTCTGCCGCCATGGTTGACTGTGCCAAAACAGGTTACTTCACCTACGATTCTTGAGGCTACTATAGTAAATACTGGGGTAGTAGCTATTACAGATGTTATGGCTTCAGTGCTGCGTGAAGAAAATACCGATATGGGAATAAGCCTTGTAGGCGGAGGATATATAGGAGAAATTCCAGCGCACGGAAGTGTCAGGATAGGGATTTTAGTTCAACCAAGCTATTACAATCTAACATACGGAATCAACACAAAAACAAAAATGCCGTATAACTGTATTGTATTGCAAGGTAGATATCTAAGTTTTGATCCTGATACAGGATTGCCTGTATCTCCTGCTGAAAGAACAGTTGGAGCAGTAGCTCTATACAATCCAGGAGAGCGCAAGGCTACACTTGTTGTCGATGACGAGAAAATGGAAATTGTATTGCCTGATGAGCAATTACAGGAGCTTGATTACTTTGTTCCATTGGAAAATGGAAATCAACAGCTTGAAAATGGTGAGGTTGCATACCAGATGGCAACTTTTAAACTGGAGCAGAATACAACAATTGAAAGACAAGCTTTTGATGCTACTTTAAAGGTATCAAACGGCTATACTGACAAAGCACTCCAAAACCTTGAAGTGAGGCTTTTGATAACAGACAAGGAAGGAAAGGATGTCACGGGCAAGAATTTTATTATACCTGAAGGAGTACAGGGAATTTCGGCAATTGATGGCTCTGCGTCGTTGTCTTCCGGTGAGGAAATGTCTGCAACCTGGCAGTTGATACCAGGGGAAGGACTTGGTGGAGAAACACAGGAAGGTAAGGTGTATTTGGCTCAGGCTATAGTATCCTACTATGTGAATGGACGTTATGTTGAGACAAAGACCAAGCAGGAAGAGCTGACAATACTACCACAACCAAAGATCAAGCTAAACTATTATATTCCTGGTAAGATATATGCTGGAGTACCTTTCAGGATGGGAGTTGTTGCAGAGAATATAGGCAATGGCGCAGCAAAAAATTTGGTTATAAATTCAGGACAGCTTGATATAAAAACCAATCAATCAGGATTATTGACACATTTTGAGATAGTTGAGAATTCTTTTGGAAGTAAAACAGGAAAAAATTTCAGTTTAAATCTTGGAGACATTGAGCCCCATAGCAGTGTAAACGGTTATTGGTTGGTCAAGTGGATCGCATATGAAGATGGAGAAAAAACTGAGGACGCAGAACCGATTGAAGGTGAATTCAGAAGCTTTAAAGCTTCACTCAACTACATTGACTACAAGGGAGAACAACTCAATCCGTTAATTGTGGATGTAAAGACAGAAATATTGGGCAAGGATAACTTATATGCTGACGGAAGTGGAACAGATGGTATTTTGAGTCTTGTTGATATTGGAGAAACAGGATTTCCAAATTACCTGATAAATATATCAACAGGCATGAAGCTTCCTATATATGTTCCTCAAAGCTTGACGGTTGAAAAACAGCCTGATTTGAATGGAAATACTCTTGAATTTAGTGTGCCGGTTAATGAAGGGGATCCTGATAAACCAGGTATGCCAAGGTATCAGGTGCTGTTGATTAAAGATCCATTACCGAAGGCACCAATAAGTACAGTTACAAGAAATGTGTCAGGGGAAGCAGCGGTTGATTTAAGTAAAAACAACATATGGAAAAATAATGGAAATATTTACGTTGTAGATACAATTCCTACAAAGACCGAAAAACCTGATAACTATTTAAAAGCTCAGCAAAAATACTACTATCCGACAAAATATACTGTGGACTTCAGTTCGGGGGCAGTATTAGGTGGAATTGAGTATGCAAGGATTTATTATGATACTGATCCAAGTACATTAAGCAAGGTTTCAAAATATGCCTACTATGATATAGGAACTTGCACCAGCGAAGATGAACTCACCAGCGTAAGAGCTTCTGTATACAACCAGGGCACATCAATTGAAAATTTGACAGTAGAGTTTTTTGCGACAAGGCTTGATAGCAGAGGTGAAGAAGAGGAAACTGTAAAAATAGGAGAGGCTAAACTTAATAATCTAAAGCCTTTGTATTCAGAGTATGCTTATTGCAATTGGAAGCCTGAAGAGGGTGGAGATTATATACTAAGGGCAAGGATTGCAGGTAGAGAGTTTGATAAGAAAAACAAAACAAAAGCGCATATAAACTATATACCATATGCTGATGCAGGAGTAGACTTTTCGGTAGATGTTCAAAAGCCTGCCAGATTTGACGGCACACGCTCATATGATAAAGATGGGTATATACAAAGCTTTATTTGGGAATTTGGAAACGGTGAATCAGGAACAGGTGCGAATCCAGTATATACATATCGCTATTCGGGTACTTATAAAGTAAAACTTACTGTTATGGACAATGATTATGTTACAACTACTTCTCAGATGCAGATAACAGTTAAGGAAACCAGACCTGATTTAAGAGTTTCCAACATAAGCCTAAGTAAGGATAAGCCTGAAGAGGGCGAAAAGATTACCATTACTGCAACAGTATTTAACGGTGGGGAATCTGATACAGGCAAGGCATTCCTTGTGGGACTCTATAGTAATAACATGTTTAAGGACTGTGTTGAAATTAAGGACAGCATAAAGAAAGGCGAGTACAAGGATGTCACGTTTGAGAGATTATACTCAGCTGGGGATTATTTAATTACAGTGGTTGCAAATGACATGGGAAGACCTGTTGATGAAGCTGACTTTGATAACAACCAGAGAAGTGCGGCATTAAAAGTAGATAATTCACATTTTGCAAATCTCATGGTTACAGATTTTACATGGGATGGAGCAAATGATGGTGTTCTAGACTGGAATCAGGATGTTACACTTAGTGCAACTGTTGAAAACGATGGTATGGCAAATGCAGAAAACTTCAGCTTGGTATTTTATGCAGATGGCAAAATGATAGAGGCAAAGACGGTAAAATCATTGGCTTATGTTGAAGGATATGGAAATAGCACAAAAGTTACTGCTGTTTGGAGAGCTAAGAGTGAGGGAGTACATACTTTCAAAGTAGTTGCAGATGGTTTTGCACCATGTGTTCTGGAAATGAACAGAAGTGACAACGAAAAAGAGTTTAAGTCACCGGGTGTAAGACTTAGGTATCCTGATCTCGGGGTTGAAAGTGCTTCAATAGACCGGACAACTATAGATCAGGGGCAGCAGTTGATAGTAAACCTTGCTGTTAAAAATGAAGGATACGCAAATGTTAACATACCATTTAGCATATCGGCTTACGCAGATGACTATTATATAGGAACGAAACAGATTACAGAAGTAAGTAAAAACGCTACTGTAGCGACATCCTTTGCATGGGACAGACCAGTAAAGGGAGTTGAGAAAATAAGATTTGTTGTAGATGAATACAATCAAGTATTTGAATCCGATGAAAAGGATAACGATTTTGAGTATCGATTGGATTCACCACTTAATGTGAAACTTCCGCAATTGAACGTTGAAGAAATTAAAACAACGCCAGATAGTGGATTGGCAAAGTTCAAGGATACACTTTCAACTACAATTAAAATTAGGAATTCTGGTAATTCACCAGTAAATAAACCTTTTACTACAGCCTTGTATGTAAATGACAAGCTTGCCGGAAGTATTAGAACTTCTACAATAGTATACGAGGGAACTACCATATCAGGCGTAATTGACTGGAAAGCAGAGGTTCTTCCGACAGCACCTGACTATAAACTAACGGTATATGCAGATGTTTATGGTGAACTTCAAATGGCTGACAGCAGCATTGCGATAGGCACAGCAGCATATAAGGTAATAGGAGAATTGCAGGTTGAAAACCTGACTTCCAAAGATGCTTATACTACAGTAGAACAGCCACAATTCACAATTAAGGCTATTTCTACTGATGAATTATGGAGGTCCTTGGGAACAGATGAAGGAGTTAGTGCCGAACTTAATATATATGAAGGTACATTAGATTCAGAAGGTAAAACTACTGGACCAAAAGTATTCACAGGTTCAATGGTTTATGACACTGTGGATGGAGTATTTGGGAAAGAGGTAGATAAAGAATTTGCGGAAGGAAGTTATACAGCACAAATAACAGTAAGGAAGGGAACGGAAGAAAAGACTGTTTACAGTTCTTTGAAGATGGTAGCCGACTATTTGGTAGCTGTAGAAAGTGAAAAACAGACTTATGCTGTCGGAGAGAAAGCCTTAATCAAAGGAAGGGTAACCGCGAAAGATGGTGTCAGTCCAATAGCAAGCACAGATGTAACGGTGAAAATAGTTGGAGAAAAAGAATGGACTGGGAAGTTTGTAACTAATCAAGACGGGTACTTTGGTTGCACGTTCCTTGCGGAAGTTGGTTTTGGCGGTTCATATTCACTAAAGGCTGAAGCAAAAGTGAATGGAGCTGTAAAATCCAGCGAAGATAAAGTGTTTTATATAGAAGGTCTGTACTTGTCAGCTTTGTCAAGTACAGAAGTTACGCTGGGTTATACTAAAGACCTTAAGGTTACGCTTGTTAATGTAGGAACGATACCTTTTACATCAATAAATATAACAAAAGCCTTTGAAAAAGCTACTGGGAATGTTGAAGCAGTTATTGAAGGACAAGTGCCTGAAAAACTTATGCCAGGTGAATCAGTTAGCCTTAATGTTAAAATAAAGGCTAGTGAAGAAGCAATGCTGGGAGAAGATACACTTAAGTTTAAAGTCGATTGTGCTGAAGGTTATACATATACTTCCAGTATAAATATTAAAATAGTGGAAGCCAGACCTAAATACAATAAGATGGTTGATATGCTTGGTGGAACAAATGAAGAGGGAATTGAAGTATCGGTAAGACCTGGTTCGATGGTTACAAGGGTTGTTAATATTGAAAATGTTGGGACAGGTGAGATATTAAACCTTGAAGCTTTATCTCCTGAAAAACTTCCATGGGTAACACTTACCATCTCGGAAACAGAGTTAAAAAATAGCGAGACGCTGTCTATCAGGGATAAAAATTCTCATGCTATAATAGCTGTAAATTTCGCGCCGGATGAATATGTTAGAGCTGGTATTTACCAAGATGTATTAACAATAAAATCTAATGCAGGTACAATAACCATACCACTTAAAGTAAATGTAGGAGCAGCCAACAGAGGTACAATAATCCTTGCGGCAGTCAAAAAAGACTATGCGCCTGTTGAAGATGCAATTATAAAGCTTATAGGGCCTCATACCTTAGATTTGGAAGCACCGGCTGAAGACGCAATTTACACAGGAATGCTTGCAGAAACTGGAGCATACAGGTATGAAAACATACCAGAAGGAATATATACTTTAAAAGTAAGTGCAGAAGGTTATGAAGATATAGTTAGGAGCTTAACAGTACAGGCATTAATCAATGAAATTCCGCAGAAGATTATTTTGGAAAAGAAAACAGTTGACTATGGTCCGATTAAAGATGAACCAAAGAAAGATGAACCGAAGAAAAATGAACCGCCGACAATTGAGCCTATACCACCTGTAAGGACTGAAAAACCACAGTTTATATCCAATTACCCTGGTGATGAAGTGTTTATTAAGGGGTCTGACATATCAGCAGGAAATACAGGTGGGAAATTAGCAATTAGTAATATTGGAAAAATTGATAGTATATTTGGAGTACAGGCTGAATTTACATATGAGGGTTCAGAACTATCAAAGGACTCGATGAATCTGAAATATGGGAAATTAACTGAAAATCCGATTATCCTAGGTGATTTTGGAGCAGGAGAGTCAAAAGATCTAGAATGGATGTTTGATTTATCATGTCTATATTACAAAGCAGAAGTAAACGCTATGGATATTCCTGGTCAATATAGTGTGAAAGTGCCTGGACAGGTAACGGGAGAGAATTTTGATGCGTGGTTAAAAGGTCTGGCAAAGACATACTATGATGGTGAAAGTGCAGTTAAGAAATCCTGGGATTCTGCTTCAAATACATATGTTATAAGTGTACCTCAAAATAAAGATGGTAGTTTTACTGCTCCAGAGGGTAATATTCAAAAGTTCTATGGAAAAAACCATAAATTTGATATGAATATAACTCTAGCAGGTACAATAAGACAAAATGCTAAAGTGGAAACTGTTACACTTAGTGTACCAGTCAGGATAAACTACTATCCACCTGATCTTTCGGATTCGGATGATGATGGTGAAGACATGAGAACAATAATTGTCATAGAAACACTTGTGCCCGTTGAGGGTAGCACAGAAGTACAGGTTCCGAAACAAAAAATACTAAGTGATTCATTTTTGGTTGCAAGATGCGGTATAGATCTTGCTGATATTCCGGAAGCTTATGGAGAGTTCAATGCAGCCTTTGAGTTTTCACAGGATGTTGCAATGGTTGATGAAGCAATAGATGCTGAATTTACATTCAGTAATCCTAGTGATGAAATAGCTATGAAGGATTTGCGCTTTACACTTGAAATATTAAACGTGCCTCTAAGACCTGGCACAGGGAACCTTCCTGCAGGTGCAAAACGCTTTACCGATTGGTTCATATTTAATCCGGGTGAGATAAATATGGATTCATTGGCAGCTGGCATGGACAAGACAATAAATTATACCATTAAAAGTAAAGCTAGCATGGGTGATATAAGTGGAGATTATTATGCTTATGTTTCTTACGAATATACTTATGGCAATGTTATTAATATGGGATTTATTGGCCCTGTTAAATTTACTATCGAACCACCACCAAAATTATATATAAGTTATAATGTTGAAGATTTAGAAAGTGGTCGCTACAAACTTAATGTTATAATAACTAATGCAGGTAAAGGAACAGCCCATAATGTTAGTTTTGGATTGCCTTCTGTAGAAGGTAAAAACGGGATTGTTGTTGGAAAATATGATTCGGGTTCAGAGAGTGGAGTTTATAATATCAGTATTGGAAATATAGCACCCGGTGATACTTTGTCAACAAGCCTGGAAATTACAGCAGACGATCTTCAGGTTGAAAAGCTCAAGACTCTTTCGTTACAGTGTACACAGAAAAATGATAAGATTATTATAGTGCCAAATTCGATGCAAACAGCTAGAAAATCCGATTTTAATGACCTGGTTAAAGAGGTAGAAAAGCTTGAAATCAACATTACGAATCTTTTGGACAAAACGATAGATGACCTTGCAACAATTACAGTTAGTAATGCAAGATATATTTACGATACCGAGGAAGCTAAAAAGTTTATGTATGAATTGGAAAAAATACCAAGGGCTCTTTCACTCATACAATCTGCAATTGGTATAATTAAAATAGTGAGTAAACCTAAATTTATTCCTGAATTTAAAGGTATTAAAGTGTCTGGTAAAAGGAGCTATCCTACAAGATTCTTTTTATACCCTGAGGAAAGCGAGCTAGTAGCCGAGCTAAATGAAAGATATCTTGAGATATATAATGGAATTAATGAAAGAACGGCAAAACTTGAAGCAGGAAATATTACTGAACAAGAAAGAGAAATAATAGAGTCTGAGATTGTTGCCCTTAAGGAAGAAGGTATGGTTATTGTTAATAGGATAAAGGCAATTACGGGTGTGGAACCTGATATCAAGAATGTTCTATTAGATTCTCTACATAACCAACTTGGAGTAGCTGGTATTATAGGTACAGTTAATTGGTTAAAGGATATGGCACAGTTTTATGCTGATACCGAAGCAACTATTAAAATGATGGAATATATCATTCAAATGGCGTATGAGGATATTAAAGCAGGAAAGACAAGTGAAGAAGCAAAAATCAATGTAATAAATGAAATTAAGCGCAGAGAGATCAGTATAATTAATTCTGGAAAGATTGAAGAATTATTATTGAGTTCTTCCGGAGTATTAGACGAAGGCTTTCATAGAAACCTGCAGGAACTTATTGATAAAAGTGAAAAGACAACTATAGGGGATTTAAAAAGACAAGCCGTTGTGAATTTATTAGAAACAAAAAGGATAATTAATGGTTCTGTTGGCACAGTTCCTGCATATTATCCAGTTGATGAGATTCTTGAATATTTAAAAGAATTAAATGGCAGTTTGGAAGAAGTATGGAGCAGTGGAAATGGAAATGTACGTGATGGATTTGGTCGTTATAGAAATACAACGGAATATATTCCTGCCGAGGGAGAATTAATTTCAAGCGAAGTATTTCTTGAACCATACAAAGATGCTATAGTGGAGTCGCTTCAATTGAACATTAAGCAACATGAAAGCATTATAAACAGATGGGAACTCAATCAATATTCTTGCTATCTGAATATATTTGAAGTATGGGATATGTTTCTTTCAATGTCTGCCTCGCTAGTTGGTCTGAAATACCTTGGTCTCTTTTATTCTCTTGTAAGTAATATGTGGCTGAGTCCATATAAAGCTTATGAAGCACAATACAAGCTTCTACTGGATTATGAAGAGAAAAAGCTACTTACAGAAACGGTAGATAATTTTACTAAACTAAATAATATAGCCAATGTGACACTTTATCAAGAAATAGGAATATCCGAATCGGTTAAAAACATGTTTAAGGCATATGATGAATGGAGAAAAATTGACCCTCCTCTACCTGTTGAAGTTATGAGCATAGTTATACCTGATGTTACAGTTGAGAATGGAATGGAGGCAGGACAAGGTAAAGCGATTATCAAAATTAAAAACGCTTATGCTGGAACTTTGACCATTTTACCTTCGCTTGAGATTTATGACAGCAGGGGATTGTTTGATACACCAGAAGTTACTCCTGTTAATGTTAAACCAGGAGAAACAAGTTCTATAGAAATACCATTTACAGTTCCGCGTTCAACTATGCAGGACGCAGGAGGTTACACAGCAGTTGTTTATTTTGGAGTTTCTGAATCGGTTACAATGTCAATAGGAGAAACTAAGGGGCCATATGTTGCTCACTTCTTTGCGGGAAACACTGAACAGATTAATGCAAGAAGATCTTTTTACAAGGCAAGTCAGCCACTTGGACGAGATTTAAATCCAGGTGAGACGGATGAAATAATTATTAATACAGATGGGAATACAGGCGAAGTAAGACTGTTTATGGCTGCTAAACCTGGTACCAGACTTGAACTTGGAGTTTATGGCCCACAAGGGAATTATGCAGGAAATCTTGAAGGGTTGCAGGCAAATGAAGCAGAAGGAATTTTAATTAATGGATTAAGAAGCAGCATGGATTATTTGAGAATTATTAACCCTATAAAAGGTGAATACCGTGTGGTTGTAAAAAATCCTCAAAGTGGTGAAAGTGAATCCTATGCTTTAAGTATGTTAGAACTTCCTGATCTAGGTGCTATACCGGATATAAGTTATCCTTTATTTAACTCAAGCAATACAAAGGATATAGGATTTGAAGTTGATGTGTTTGAATCCTCCATGCGATATGATTTGGAAAATGTTAGTGTTAAAATAGGGGAACTCTGCAATAAAAATGGTTTTACTGTGCCTGCCGGAAGCTTGAAATATGAAGATGGTGAGGATAGTAATAATATAATTAAGGTGCCTGCCGGAAAAGGAATAGCGAAATATGTGACCTTTACATTGCCTGAGAATGCTCCTGACGGTACATATTTAGGACTACTTACAGTGTCTGTAGAGGGAAGCAATTTGAATCCGGCGTTGGTAAAACAAACAGGTACAATGACTGTAACAAATTCGGTATACGGTTGGTCAGACAGCTATACTTCAAGTGTGAATGGGTTGGAAGTATACAATTACAACATGCCGATAATAATTAACTTAGATACATCAAAACCAGAATCTCCGATACTACATCCTGTAAATACTCCGGAGCATGATTTCCCATACACTGTAATAGTTGAGGGTGAGGCACCAGCAGGAACCAGAATATTAATCTGGGTAGATGGTATTAATGAGGATTCAATTAAAGCAAACAGTGAAGGGAAATTTAAAGCTTCGTTAACTTTAGAGAGAGGCAGTCATAAGATTTACGCTACAACAACTAATGAAAATGGCTCACTGAGCGAGCCTTCACAGGAATATACAGTAGTGGTTGAAGGCACTGTAGAAGATCCAAAACCGGAAGATCCAAAACCGGAAGATCCAAAACCGGAAGATCCAAAACCGGAAGATCCAA
>CAYXPB010000004.1:20431-52580 GCA_964466645.1 uncultured Acetivibrio sp.
AAACAGAAGATCCAAAAACAGAAGATCCAAAAACAGAAGATCCAAAAACAGAAGATCCGAAAACGGAAGATCCAAAAACAGAAGAACCTAAAAAAGAAGAACCAAAAAAAGAAAAGCCTGTAACAGGAGGGTCGTCAGGTGGAAAAACAGAAACACCTGTAGTGAATCCGCCAGTAGCACAACCTGAGGTAATAATACCTGGATCTACTGAAGATAATTTGTTGGTTAAAATTGATGAAAAAGGCAGAATTACAATTACACCACAATTGGATGAAGGTAGAAAAACAGGAGTTGCTAAAGTAATGAATAAGGATATACAAACTGCCTTTGAAAAAGTTGAAATTGGTAATTCAGAAGAAAAGAAAGTTTCTATCGAAGTAAAAGAGATTGCTAAGGCGGATTCATATGAACTGCAGCTTCCTTCAAGTATATTTGCTTTGAGAAATGGCAGCAAAGTAATTGAGGTAATTACCCCTATAGGAACCTTGGAATTACCTGACAATATTTTTGAAGCAGAGTATATAAAGGATTCGGAGAATGTAACCATAACTATATCAAATACAGATATTTCTGATTTGAGCAGCGAAAACAAAAAACAAGTAGGCGATAAGCCAGTAATACAATTTAACATGTCGGTTGATGGTAAACCTGTAAAGAATATAAATGCTAAATCAACTGTAAGACTATACGTTGGCTATACTCCAACGACTGAAGAGGCTAAAAAGTCTGACAGAATCTTTGTTTGGCATATCGACGAAAGCGGAAAAATGTCAGCGGTTACAAATGCCAAATATGATAATGCTACAGGTAAAGTGGTCTTCAAAGTTGAAAATTATGGTAGTTATGCAGTAGCCATTGATGACAAAACATTTGATGACATACTAAATTACAGATGGGCCAAAGATCAAATAGAAATACTTGCTTCAAAAGGCATTATAAACGGAACATCGAGTACAAAATACAGTCCTGGCAAAAATATAACAAGAGCAGATGCGGTTGTATTGATAGTAAAGGCTTTAGGGTTGGAAGCAGAATTCAGTAAAAACTTTGAAGATGTATCACAGGAAAAGTACTACTATAAATCAGTTGGAATTGCAAGAAGTCTTGGAATAATAACTGGTGTAGGAAATGATATGTTCAAGCCTGAAACATCTGTAACAAGACAAGATTTAATGGTCATTGTAGACAAAGCACTAAAGGCAGCTGGAATAAGTATAAAGAAAGGTGATACATCAGATTTGGATACTTTTAAGGATGTAAGCCAAATATCGCCGTATGCAAAGGAAAGCATATCTGCACTTGTAGGAGAAGGAATAATAAAGGGAGATGAGAAAGGTATTATAGCACCATTTAGAAGTATAACAAGAGCAGAAACGGCTGTGATGGTTTATGCAATGTATATAAGGCAACTAGACTCAATGCTTGTACAAAAATAAGAAAATGAAAATCAAAAAAATATAACTGTATTCCTTAATTAAAAGACCGGATTCATTAAAATAAATGAGTCCGGTTTTTTTTATCATTTGCACCCTATATGTGGGTGTAAATTAAATTCTGGTTTTACTATTGGAACAATATGCCACTGTTGCGGGAATGAGAGTGCTTGTGATGACCATATTGAAAATCCAGATGATTCAACAATTTATTCTGAGGAAGAAGCATGGAAAATACTAAGGAGTCAATGGATTGACAAAGGCTACCCATGGACTTATAGTAGAAAACCTACAGAGTGGAATGAAGAAATGGCTAAAAAGCAGTTAGAAAATATTAATATTTATATTTGAATGTAATTATTTTGATGGAGAGGGTTTAATAACCTCTCCCATTTATATATTTTATGGTTTCAATTTTAAAACGCGATATTGTGAACAAAAGAATATAAAAATATAGGGTTCTGTTGCAAAAACTTTACAAAACTTAAATCAAGGCACAATTATCCATATAGTGTATATTGGTTTAAGGAACAACACCCATAATTTTATTTATTAACTGAACTTCGGAAAGGACACATTGAATTTTATCAATCTGTCCTTTTCTTATAATATGCATGAGTTCTATCCCTGAAATTGTTTTTTTAGCAGTTACTATGCTATCAAATGCAGATTTTATTCGCCAATCCATTGATATAAATCTGTTTTTCTGTAGAATTATGAAAGAACACTCTTTTTTTCTTGGGGCAGCCTTCACGCAAAGGGACACAAATTATATTCAACAAGCTGATAGGTTTAGAAATGAATTCGATAGGCTTCTAGCAGATGTGGTTTCAATTTCGAATGGTGTTGCGAGTCCAGATGTTCTTCAGTCGGGTGAAGTAATTACTCCATATACTCTGAAAACAGAAATGGCTACTGCATATTATACAGGCGTAAAAATACCAACAGCAATAACACAGGCTGAGGCAGGTTTAATGGGTGGGGGAATACCGGGAGTTTACCCTGCGATGGAACGTAGAGTTGTTGATCTAAACCAAAGAGCAATCACTTTAGTTGCAGCATTAATACAGTTTAAGGAGAATATTTTAAATAATGTTTTAGCCTGTAAGATGTTTACCGTAAATTATCCGTTACTGATAGTTCATATTACTCGCGAGGCCAAGCTTTACCTGTTGACGCTCCAGAGGCTTCAAATCAGGGAGGAAATAAATATAGAGAAAGAAGCATATGAACAGGAGTTTTTCTGGAACAGACAAATGGCAGAGCACGCAAAATTTATTCGCGGATTACTTGATCCTACAGAAAATGATCTACTTAATAAAGCTAATGACTTCGGAGATGAATTTGACCAATTGACCGCTGAAGCCAAAGCATCGATTGACATGACCGTTCCGTTAGCCAAAGTAACAGATGACAGTTTGAGGGCTACGCAGGATTTGCGTAATTTTAAGGCACAAGGTACCCAAGGCATATTAGAATGCAAAGTAAAATCAATAATCATACCTTTATTAGGCGACCATGTATTACGTGAAGCAAATCATTATTTGAGACTTTTAAAGATATTTGAGAAGATTACTCCATAAAGCCTGAACATAATATAAAATTGGAACCTTCTTAAGTTTATATGCCTCTTTTAATATAAAGCCTGTTGGCACTTAGACGACAGGCCTATATTATTTTTTGAGAGATTTTTAATATCATAATACTATTCCTTCTCGGAATACCGACAAAAACAATAGGACATTTCTATACGAGCCTATTATATTTTCCCCATCTTTGATCCCGGTCAAATTATTTTTCACCCAATAATGATATACTAAGCTCATAATAACAAAATAATAATAATGAGAGGGCGGGAGATAAAATGGCAAACAAACAAATGTTTAATGAGTCAAAGGCAAAGCATTTAAAGACTCTAGGGCAATATGCGCCCATCGTGGCAAGAGTCCACAGGAAAAACCATCCTGAGTTCCATGATGTACGTAAGCTGTTTGACTCACTGGCTAAGAAAATAAAGGAAGCGGGCTCGGGCGTTCCTGATTTAAATGAGGAGTTTGCCAAGCTGCGCGAAATTACAAACGACTACACCTTTCCTGGTGATGTATGCGAAAGCTATGAGGCGGTTTACAACATGCTGACGGAGCTGGATAGAGCATATCAAGCTTAGACGAAAATGATTGAATAAACACCCGTAAACGGAAACGAAATGTTAAAGTAAGAAGGTGATGAGATGCAGAGATTTATACTTAGTAAGAAAAACCACATAACATTGGTGAGTGCCATTTTAATTATCATTGGTTTTACTGGTACACGAAGCCAGTATCCTGGTGGTCATCCTAAACGGTATGAGACTACTGCGGTACAAATTGAGAAAATAATAAGCAAAAGTTTAAGCGAAAGAGCTTCGCTTTGCCGGTATAGAGGACAAAAAGGGTTCCACCCTCATCGCCTGCTCTATAGATCGTTTCACCTTTCTCGAAGCTGCGGGAGGAGGCAATACCTACCTTCAAAGCCCCAAGCTTCTTAATTTCCTTATCCAGCCATATTATATCGAGTTTGGCGAACTTAAGATTGTTGTACTGAATTTCACCATCGATGATCAATGGGAGAGTTATACCCTCATATTGTGTATCTAGCGTTAAATCATTAGGAGTAACAGGGCGACTTTGAGATGTAGGGATTACTGAAAGATTACCATCAGGCTCGATTATTGCAAACTCTACATCTGATACCTTTGCATATCCTTGTAACCTTAATAAGGACAGCAAGAAAGGAAGGTTCATCCTGTTTCTTCTCAATGCTTCTTTATCCACTTTTCCGTTTACAATGACAATGTCTGGTTTAGCATCAAGGTTATAGAATCTTTTGTGTAATGAGACCAACCCAATAATTACTGTGAATAAAGCAATTGTTAAAGATCCTAAAAACGCTTTTGAACTGATCTTAAAAACTAGTGGTTCAGCTGCGACATTTGCCAATATCATTAGTGCAGTGAAATCATAAGATGTCAATTGAGATATTGATTTTTTCCCGATTAGCCTTACACAAAGCCATGAAAAGAGCAGTACAATAAGACAGCGGGATACATAAACTAGAACTTCCATTTCAACCTCCTTATGGCTCTGGGACAACTCTAGTAAAGTTATTCCAGAGCTTTAATGTAGATAATGCATGGCTGACGGTTTCCGTATCATTCTTTGTACTTATGGCACCTTGGATTCTTGCTAGATTATCTAAAAAAAGTGAATAATCTGCCTCAGCATAGTTCAGTGTAAGGAGGTATTTACCTTCATCCCAGTGCCTAATGAGTTTATTAGTAGAATCTTCAGCTTCTACCCACTCATCTTGCTGTGCATACTCAATTATATTATTCAGTTCATTTACTATAGGCTGTCCGGAAGGGAAAATTGTATTTTGGGCTATGAAGTATGTTGCGAAAAGTAAGAGAATAAGTCCTAAAAGTGAATATGTAATAGTCCTATTTCGCAAAGCTGAAACCTCCTTTTACAATTTATAGTCGAATACAAGTAAGACTTCTTGTTAAAGTATTGACATAAGGTGGAAGCGCTAAACGTTTCTTGGACAAATTACATTAAGATAATGATTCGGACTTTATGGGTATTCCGAAAATAACTGTTATATTTTCTTTTTTAATATACATAATGGAGGAATTTTGCAATGGTAATAGATAAAGCAAGAATTGCATGCAAAATAGCAGGCACGATATTTTCGACCATTTTGCTAAGGTCAGCAAAATGGTCGAAGCAGATGTATCTTCAAATCCTGTAATAGACTATAAACTTACTCGATATGATTGTTGTTTTATCGTAGAAAATGGCGACCCTCGAAAGAAGGACGCATTCCGATTTTTAGTTGTGGCAACCATGTTCGTGCTCATGGCAAGAGTCACCGGAATCAGCAAGGGCTCCTTCAAGCCATTTGAGGGCCACGGACTTAACATCTCCAGAACATCCGCGTAAGACTTCTATACCTGAATTGTTTAAAACTCTTACAGCTCCTTCACCCATGTTTCCTGCGAGCATTACTTTAACACCCATTTCAGAAAGTATTTTTGCAATATTTGATTTGCAGCCACAGCCTTCTGGTGATTTTACAATTTCAGAATTAAGTATTTCTTTTTTAGACTTATCAACTGTATAGACTGTGAAATATTCACAATGTCCAAAATGATCGTCAATATTATCTTGACGAGAGGGTAATGCGATTTTCATAGTTCAAATTCCTCCAATTTATTATACTTTAAGAGCGAATACGCAATGATTATTAACCTATGCCCTTTATGAATATATTATATATTATAAAAAGCACAGGTCAATAGCTTAATTTGGGTGGTAAGGTGTTTGAAAAAGATGTTAAATTTATTTTGAGAATGACTAAAAGGAGAATTTTATGCCGCTAGCGTCAAAATACATAGAAAACTTTGAAAAGATGTGGATAATATAACATGGCTAATATATAATATGAATATGCATGTAAACTTTGCGGCAAAACATAGAGCGTATAAGAGATGTAGTTATATAGCGGGCACAAGTTGTCGATAAAAGAAAAACATATTATTACATTGCAGTAATTATTGCGATAGGATATCGCACCAACTCGGAACTAGAAAGGTGGGAAATGCAATGTCATTTAAAAATCCGGATAGGTTAAAGAAAAAGAAGAATAAAGTTTGGAGAGATACTCGGGCTACTAAGATTTCTGCTAAAACTACTAATAATAAAGTAGATAAAGGAGAAATCACGATTAAAGACGGCAAAATCAAGGATTCAGGAGATAAATAATGTATGGAAATAAACGTGAGAATATAAAAAAAGGAAGCTTATGAGGTTATTTAACCTTATGAGTCTTCCTTTTACTATTAATCAAGTTTTTAAGTCAGGTTATTTTTTGAAATGGCCTTATGCAAATTCAATTGCTTCTTTACCTTTATATAAGGTAGCTTTTCCTAGGCTTAAATCGGATAGTGAGAGACTGTCTTTATAATACAGGAATTGAATAGTTAGGAAATTAGCATTTCCTGATACATATTTGCCTTGCCGCTCACGAATTTTTCTACTTGGTTTATCAAAAACGGTTAATACATCTTCGGGTTTTATTTCACTTAATTTCATCTAAATACCTCCCATGTTATAATTTTTCTTCACACATTATCCATTCCCTCTGTATCATGTGTTATCTTAATTTTGATACTGGCATATAAAATAAGAAAGCTACCTCAATAAGAGATAGCTTTCTTCAAAGGAAATTTAGTCAACATAAACATTAGTTGCTTGCATACCACGTTGGCCTTTTTCCATATCAAAGCGAACTCTTTGTCCTTCATCTAAGCTTTTGTAGCCACTTGACTGAATTGCGGAAAAATGAACAAATACATCTTCTCCACCGTCCACGTTAATAAACCCAAATCCTTTTTCTGCGTTAAACCATTTTACTGTACCATTATTCATATTGGTACCTCCATCATTCATATTATTATATTTTGTTGCAAAAACAAAAGCACACACTTTGTAAATAATCTAAAATCATTTACAAAACTATGTGCAAATAATTATCACTTTTAAATACTTGTTAAGAATATCATATATTAAACGTTTTGTCAACTAGTTTTAAAAAATAGTTTGGGTCTTATAAATTGCAAGTTAAAGTGACGGTGACATTGTGATAAAATTGTATAATATAAACATTGAAGTAAAAAATGATAGTCCTTATAAAGGGTAAGAGAAAGCTAAAAGTGGTAATTAGACTTCAGGAAAAATTAATAGCGGGGTGATAAGAGTGAAAATACTTAGGGTAAATGATAGTGACTTGTCTGAAATTCTCAACTTACAAAGGCTTGCATATCATGAAAATGCGGAGAGATATAATGATTTTAAAATTCCTCCACTGACACAGACTTTAGAAGAGCTTCGAGAGGAGGCGGAAAGTTCAGTAATTCTCAAAGCCGTTCATGAAGCTAAAATAGTAGGGTCTGTTAGAGCCATTAAAAAGGGGAACAATTGTTATATCGGAAAGCTTATTGTACACCCAGAGCACCAAAATAAAGGTATTGGTAGGATATTGATTGCTAAAATTGAAAAGATATTTGAGGGTTCAAGGTATGAACTTTTCACAGGGCATCTGGATGAAAAGAATCTTTCTTTTTATGAGAAACTTGACTACAAAAGGTTTAAGGAAAAAAAGATAAATGAAACTTTGCGGTTTGTTTATTTTGAGAAGGGTAGGAATATTATAATGAAATACGTTTGGTTAGACGAGTATTGCCTTTCTAAAAAGGGCGTTGAAAAAGAGTATAAATTGGAATGGGATGCTACGAGATATATGATAAATGGTAAAATGTTTGCCCTTCAAGGTGGCGATAAAGAAGGTAAACCAATTATTACAGTTAAGCTTAATCCAATACATAGTGAACTATTAAGAAGCCAATATAAGGATATAATTCCCGGATATTATATGAATAAAGAACATTGGAGTTCTATGTATTTAGAAGGTGAAGTGCCAGATCAAGTTTTAAAGAAAATGTTAGATGAGGGTTATAGCTTAATCTTTGAATCATTAAACAAAAAATTACAAAAACAGATATTGGGGTAATCTGCGTATCCTCCAATATTGGCGGAAACAGATGAACCAGCAAACTTATTTATTGCGAGGATGGACATAGCGATATGGCAATTCTTTGTTTGTCACAAATTGTAATAAGCATAGCACTCAAAAAGCGAGAACCTATTATAAAAGGTTTTGTGACATAAACGTATATTATTATATACATATGAGAATAGTAAACGTTAATAAATGTAAGCTTGTAAAGAGGAACTTTCATTAACATTATTTAACAAAGCATTCGAATGTTTAAATACCTGTATAAACTCGTAAATAGCTAAGGAACTAATAGGTCAAAGGTTGAAAACTTTGTTGTGAAAGAAATGAATTCAGGGAATATTAGAAAGTATAGAATTTGAAATATGGAATAACTTGTATATGTTTTAAATATACTTTTGCAAAAACAAGATTTTATGGTAAGATTAATCTGGTAGATATTTAGCAATAATAGTACTTAAATTAACGAGGAGGTTTTTGTATGACTTATTTACTAAGAGTTATAAGTTCTTTTTTCGCACTACTCCCTTCATTTGTTGTTGCAGTATTTTTATTACTTCTAGCATGGCTGGTTGCAACTATTGCAAAATCTTTGGTTATTAAGTTCCTTAAGAAAATCAAAGCAGAAGAATTTACTAAGAAACTTGGGATTGCCGATGAGACGACAGGTAGTTCGCTTGATTTTCTGGGAAAACTAGTATTTATTATTGTCTTCTTATTGTTTTTGCCAGCTGTCCTTGATAAATTAGGAATGCATATTGTTTCCACGCCTATTTCGGCAATGGTCTCAAAATTTCTCAATTATATTCCTAATATTATAGCAGCTGCTATTATTCTATTAGTAGGTATTTTTGTAGCGGGCACAATACGTCAACTTCTAGTCCCGTTATTGAAAAAACTCAAAGTGGATAAAATCCAAGAGAAGGCTGGAATTGCTCCTACTGAAGGAACTGCGCTTTCGTCAGTAATTTCTTATGTGGTGTATGTTTTAATACTTATACCGGTGATAATTGCAGCGTTGCAAGTGCTGAATATATCAGCAATTTCGGTGCCTTCAATTGCTATGCTAAATTCAGTCATGATGTATCTACCAAATATCTTTATCGCTATTGCAATAATTATAATAGGTACATTAATTGCGAGAATTGTGGGAAGATTGTTAACAGAAATACTTTCTTCTGTTGGTACTGATAAGCTTACTCAGAAATTTGTTACCACAGAAGGACCCAAACTAAAAAGTTTGTCTCTTTCGAAAGTGATAGGAGAAATAGTAAAGTATATAATTATAATCTTGTTTGTAGTGGAAGCACTGAATGTCCTTAAATTAGAGGTGCTAAGATATATTGGAGAATCCATAATATCTTATATGCCAGCTGTAATCAGTGCAATAATAATATTGGGTGTTACAATACTTTTTGGAAAATGGATTGAAAGTTTAATACTCAAGAATTATCCGAACGCTAAAGTTTCTGCTTTGACTGCAAAAAGCATAGTGTTTGTTATTGCTGTATTTATGGCACTTACTCAGTTAGGTATAGCTCCTTCAATTGTAAATGCAGCCTTTATTCTAACACTTGGTGCAGTTGCAATAGCCTTTGCAGTATCTTTTGGTATTGGTGGACGTGAATTTGCTGCGAATACTTTAAAGAAGCTGGAAAGCAAAATGAAAACTGAAGGTAAAAAGGATTAAAAAGTATAAAACGACATAAGGTTATTATTACTTATGATTACAGTAGTTGTTTGACCGACAGGGAGTTTAAAGCTCCTTGTCGGTTTTTTTAGACAATATGGTGGAAATAGGTATAGAGGACTTAAGCGTATAACTCTTTAATGTCCCATTCAGAATCAAATTGTAAATCTCGAACAATAATGCCTTTTTGATCAAGTTTCGCTTTTAGTTCATCTGACAATTCATAATTCTTTTTGAGTTTAGCCTCTTGTCTTAAAGCCATTAGTTCTTTAACTTCTTCCATATCAATATTATTAAGCTTTATATATTTTTCTTTCATTTCAAAGATAAATACTTCAGGCGATTCTAAGAAAATACCCAATAAATTTGCTACTGCTATAATATCTTTGTGTATTTTATTTAACGTGGTAAGTTTGTGGAGAGGATTTTCATTAACATTATCTAGTAAAGCATTTGAATACTTAAATACCTGTAGAAACTCGGAAATAGCTAAGGAAGTATTGAAATTATCGTTAATTGCAGCAACAAATAGTATTTTAATGTTGTCGACTACATCTTGTTTGATAATCCTACCATGAAGAGGAATACTGTCATTTAGCTCGCTATTTTTATTTGCAAAGTTATTGATGTTATTTAAAGTCTTATAAAAATAGTAAAGTTTCTTTTCTGAGGCTACAAAGTTAGCAGTTGTCAGTTCTTTTAAATCCTGAGAAGAGTTTAAAAGGATGCTAAGCTTTAAGACTTCGGGGTGATATTTTGATAATAGTTCTTTTGATTCTAAAATATTGCCTAAGGATGCACTTGCTCTGTGAAGGTCAACAATAGTTCCACAAGGATAAACTTTGTATTCATATCCTTTTATACGTATAAATTTTTGATTACTAATTGGGGATGCGTTAATGTCTTTTGAACTCATTTAATAATTCTCCTTAAAAAACTTTATTTTTTGATTATAACATAAAAATAATAAAACAAGTTAAATAGTGTTTGAAATTTGTATAAGTTGATAAAATAATGTAGAATCATATTCTAATGTAGAAACATAATAAAGACTAGATTGCTTTGGATGAGTTAATAATTGATATAAATAAATATAAAAAGGGGGAATCTCATGAAAAACTATAAAATAGTTATCCAATATGATGGGAGTAAGTATAAAGGTTGGCAAAAGTATAAAGATAGTGAGCTTTCAATTCAGGGAAAGATCGAAACAGTACTATCTAGGATGACAGGGGAAGAAATTAATGTAATTGGATGTGGAAGGACAGATGCAGGTACTCATGCTGAAAGTTATGTGGCAAATTTTCATACAAATTCAAAAATGTCACCTAAACAAATATTAAGCTATTTCTATGAATTTTTACCAGAAGATATTGTTGTGAAATCAGTAGAGGAAGTAGAAGATAGATTCCATGCACAACACAATGTGAAATCAAAAACTTATGTATATAGTATTACTAAAGGAAAATTAAGAAATGTATTTAATAGAAAGTATTCTTTTCATTCTGAGGAGAAGCTTGATCTTACTCAAATGAGAAAGGCGGCCCAATATTTAATCGGAACCCACGATTTTCGGAGTTTTACAAGCTTGAAAGAGGGCTCAAAATCCACAGTAAAAACTATAAATACTCTAGATATTATTGAAAATGGTATGGTTATTGAGATTACAGTAAATAGTGATGAGTTTTTACTGCATATGGCAAGACTTATTGTGGGGATTCTTCTAGAGGTCGGTAAAAATAAAATAGAAGCTGAAGAAGTTAAAAAAATATTAGATGGAAATAAACGCACAGAAGGCATTCCAATTGCTCAACCAAAGGGGCTTTGCTTAAGAGAAGTTCAATATAAAGCAGTAGTGAGCGCTCCTGTCTAATTATATGAAGCTTATGATAAAGATTTTAAGCTTATAATGGGCTTTGTGACTTAAATAGTGTATAGGTTGTTTTTTGAAATGGACTAAGTCGAAGATATTTGGAGAGCTTAATTTGAAGGGCTCTTTTATAGTGATAAAGAGAGGTAAATATATGATAAGCGTTGATAACTTATCCTACTCATTTCCACAGAAGGATCTATTTAATAAAATTTCGTTTATATTAGAAGATGGCCAACATTGTGCTTTTATAGGAACAAGTGGCAGTGGAAAAAGTACAATGATAGATATAATTATGAATCCAGAAAGATACATGTTCGATGGAAAGCTAGAGATAGGCCCCAACTGTAGGATTGGGTATGTAAGTCAGTTCTCAGAACTAGACAAAACAGAAGAAATTACAGTTTTCGAATATATAGGGGAAGAATTTATTAAGCTACAAAATGAAATAACATTTATCTGCACTGAAATGGAGAAATCTTTAGATACTGATTCTCTGCTGGAAAAGTACCAACAAGCTTTAGACTCATTTAATTCAATTGGTGGAGAGAATTTTGAAAGCAACATTAAAAAGAAACTAAATCTAGCAAACCTAAGCAAGTATGAAAATTTAATGGTATCAAAACTAAGTGGTGGAGAATTTAAACTTATTCAAGTGATAAAGGAAATGCTAACAGCTCAAGACTTAATGATTATGGATGAGCCTGATGTGTTTTTAGACTTTGAAAACCTTAATTCTCTTAGAAATCTAATTAATTCACATAAAGGAACAATGCTAATTATTACGCACAGCAGATATCTATTAAATCATTGTTTTGATAAAATTCTGCACCTTGAAAACAAAGAGCTCCAAGAGTTTAATGGGAGATATATTGATTATAACTTTGCATTACTACAAAGTAAAATTGAGTTGCAAGAGCTAGCTATTGCTGATACTGAAGAAATAGAGAGAAATGAGATCTTAATCGATAAACTAAGATTTATAGCAACTAATGATGCTGAAGCAGCAAGAGGGAAATCTCTAAATGCTCGGGTTAAAATGCTAGAAAGATTAGAAGCTCGTAGAATAAAACCGCCATTTGTAGATATTAAACAACCGGAAATCTGCTTTGCTATTAATAATGAAATAGAAGAAAGCATTGCTTTAAAAGTCAAGGATTACAGTGTTGCCTTTGATGATATGCTTTTAGAAAATGTTAACTTTGAGATTAAATCTACTGATAAGGTTGCTCTTATCGGTTCAAATGGAACAGGGAAAACTACTTTGTTAAGAGATGTTTTTAAAAACAATCTTGAGGCTATTGAAATAAATGATAACGTTAAAGTGGCTTATTTATCTCAACTTCAAGGAGAAATGATAAATGAGGACAATACTATATTTGAAGAGTTCTTCGATGCAGGATTTAAAACGTATCAAGAAATTATTTCCTATGTTTCAAACTATGGTTTTGACAAAGAAGTCATGAACCAAAAATTAGGCTCTTTATCTGGGGGAGAAAGAAATTTGATTCAATTGGCTAAAGTTGCTGCTGATAAAGCAAACATGTTGCTTCTTGATGAACCGACAAGTCATTTAGACACCTATTCACAAATAGCGCTTGAAAAAGCCATAGAACACTATAAAGGTGCGGTTATAATGATTTCTCATAATTACTATACGATAGCAAACTGTATGGATTATGTTTTAATCATTGAGAACAAGACGGTTAGAAGAATGAGCATTAAAAAATTTAGAAAGTTGATTTATGCCAATCATTTTGATAAAGATTATTTAGAAATTGAGCAAAAGAAAAAATCAATTGAAACAAGAATAGAATTGGCTTTAAAAGATAATAATTTCGCGGTTGCAAAAGTTTTATCTGAGGACTTAGAAGAGTTAATTAAGTTACTTTAGATAGTTTATTTGATGGTTAATATGAGTTCGAGGACACTTCAAACTGTCCTCGGACTAAAATGACAGCCTCATATCAAACCAAACAGCTCCACCATGTGTTGATTCTGACTTGCCTTCATTTACAAAGCCTAACTTCTCATAATAAGGTACCAGTCCTTCCTTACAAGTTAGCACCAATCCCTTTCTTCCTTGAGAGAGTACTTCGCTGATCACATTTTTCATCAATCTCTCCATACAACCTTGTCCACGATACGCAGGAATCGTTTCTACTCCGAAGATCATCTGCCATGCCCCATTCTCATCATGCATTGAGGCGTCCTCAAACATCTCATCTTGTAGCTTTTCCAGATTTGTAGCCATCCCATTTACAATGCTGACGAGGCGTCCATTATCTACTAAGAGCCAGAAGTGATTCGGAAATACTTCAAGCCTTTTGCGAAAGGCTTCTTTTGTTGCTGCTTCTGCTTGTGGGAAACACAGGGCTTCTACTTCGGTAATCTCGTTCAAGTCTTCGATAGTTGCCAATCTTATTATCATCTCGCACCTCTTGGATTCATACCCTTTTCTTGTATCTTAGATAATTTGAAACTGCTTGTCAATAAGTTCAATTGATTTGTAATTCTAAAGATTTTCTCATGGTCTCAACCTTAAGCTGGAAAGTTGCCATATATATCGGAAAACTCAATTTTTGTTCTTTCAACGCGATTGGTAATTGAATTATTTATCAACTTATCTAGATTCTCTTCGTTTTTATAGTCCAATACTTTCACCGGTATACTTATAGTGAATTTTGTTCCTTCCCCGTATTTGCTTTCTACACTAATTGTGCCATCATGCATTTCTACCAAGGATTTAACAATGGATAAGCCAAGGCCACTTCCTTCACTTTTTCTTGTAAATGAAGTATCGATTCTTCTGAACCTTTCAAAAATCATATCTAATTTTTCCTTCTCGATGCCCATACCGGTATCTTCAACGGTGATTGTTACATATTTCTCTCCATCAGTAATATTTACAAAGATGCTTCCTCCTGAATCTGTATATTTTATGGAATTAGACAGAAGGTTATAAAGTATTCTTTCGATTTTATCTAAATCACATGCAATTATTCTGTACTCTGTATTCGTGTCGAATACTAAGGTTAAATCATTTGTTCTAATATAATCAGCCACTGATTGAGTGACTTCTTCTACTAGAGAAACAATATTACAATTAGTCATGTTGAGTTCAAAAATTTTTGAATCAAATTTTGTAACATCAATAAGGTTGTTGATTAATTTCAGCAGCCTAAAGCAATTTTGCTTTTGAATAGTAATGCTATTTAGTGTTTTTTTTCTGTCTATTGATTTTCCTTCGTTTTTGAACATTAATTCATTGATTTGTATAACACCTAAAATAATATTGAGTGGGGTTTTAAATTCATGGGATATGTTTGCGAAAAATTCCGTCCTTAACTTTTCTAGCTCAAGAGCTTCTCTAATTATCTGGCGGTTTTCGTTTATGATTTCCTGTTGCTCCATTTTTTCTGTCACATCATCATACATCATTGCTATTTGCGTTTGTGACAGTTTAAATATGTAAAAATTATCTCTCCATCCATTTGATTTCGTGCTTAAACTTAATATCGGACTGAAATGCTGAGGAGTACCGGTTTCCCATGCTTGTTTCAACAGTATTAACAAGTCGCTTGGTATATTAGAAATACATTCTTTTAAATCCATACCTATAAAATTATATCTATTTATTTTTTCAATAGACTCTGCGGCTTTATTTAAATCCTCAATAATAAATGTATTGCCTTCATCTTTTACATTCAAGATAATTCCTGCACTTATCATGTTGGTAAATAGCTCAATATACTTTGCCCTAGAATGCTGTAGATCCTCTGCTCTTTTTCTAACCTTTGCTTCAAGTTGGTTATTTATATTTAAAATTTCTGACTCCACTTTTCGCCTTTCCCTAATATTAATAATAAGTGCTAGGATAAGAAACATTAAGAAACCAAAGATAGAAACAACAGATATTACTAAAGCTTTATGCCTCTCAAAGAAGCTAGGATTTTTAAACATCAATCTAGTAGCTGTAGGAAGAAGTGATTCATCAATTCCGAATCGCTTAAGTGTTTGAAAGTTGTAAATGGGTACATACTTTGGAGGAAGAGAAACTCCTCCTACAATATTATAGTTGCCCCGTAGTACTTCCAAAGCATACTTACCTGCCTGCAGACCTTCATCTTGAAAGCTGACCATAGAGCCGCCGATACTTTCGCTGTTTGCCATTGGTTCAAACAACGTAAAAAATGGAACACTTGCTAGTTTTGACAAATCAGATGCGACTTTATGTGGTACATAATTATTTTTATCAATGTCTTCGAAGTATGTTAGGAACAGAATGATAGTATTTGGAAGTGGGGAGGAGACTGTCTTTTTAATTTGCTCAAGAGAAAGCTCGGACAAAAATTGTATGTCCATATTCCCATAATTTTTTAAAAGTTCTGGTTTTATTTTATTTTCGGATACAATTTCCGAATATGAATTGCCGTTTACAACGAGAATTTTTTTTGTGTTAGGAAGCATATGTATTGCTTGATCGATTGTACCTTTGAGATCATAACTGCTCGTCAAAAACAGAGTATTTCTTGCTTTATAATCGTTTATATTTATTTCACTGACGGTAATTGAAATAAGAGGTGCGTTTTTAAAGAGGTCTTTGCCCTCTTTATTGAAAAAAAATAGAGCAAAGCTGTCAATTGTAATTACCAAGTCTATTTTAGTATTTTCATATTTGTTTATCAGAAAATCCCTGTATTGCATAAGAAATTTAGGGTTGCTGTTCTGTTGTTTATCCATGTACTCTATGTTGATATTTAGAGGATATATTCCACCATCCTCTAATGTTTCAAGTAAGGTAGAACTAATAAGCTTATTCCCAGGAAGTAGTTGGCTGCCTGAAAACACAACTAAAACATTTTTCTGTGAAATATCGGGAAGGGTACTATTTTCAGAGTGAGCAAGTAGGGATTTAGAAAACATAATACATATTATCAAGCTTAATAGACAAATAATTTTTTTGCAGTTACGGTTTTTTATAAGTTTCTTTATTTTAATCATATAGCACTCCTTAAAAAATAAAGTTTCAGCGATAGATTTTGTGGCACATTGAAAATTATGTAAAGCACCTTAGCAAAGTTGTGACAAAAATAGTGCAAAAAAGAAGCTTGATATATCAAAACTTTCGGCATACATACAATGCTAAAAGTTTCCATATATTTGGCAACACAAAATAAATATATACTAGATTAACGTTTAAATATTCAATATATATTATAATAATACAAAACAACCAATTTATCAAAAACAATTCGTCGACAAAAAACCGTATAATATGTCATAAAATACTATGCGGATTTTGTCGTTGTATTCAAAGGGCATTTATATATGAATGATAGCAAGATTTTAAAGTTCATAAGATCGTCAAAGGCAAACTTTTCGCTTTACTTTGAGATTGAGTTTGTGCCTGATAGACTATTGTCAGTGATAACTCTAAGATTGGCTTAAATACCGTTTTTGATCTTTGTTTTTATTTTTTCAAGCTCGGTTTTATTACTTTGCCTTTGACTAAATGGAATATCAATATCTATTTGCTTCTCTAATACCAAGGGAGGACCTTTAAAAATATATATACTATCTGCTAAATATAGAGCTTCCTCCACGTCGTGAGTGATAAAAAAAACAAGCTTCTTATTCATATTATTACCAATATAATTCATAACCTCTTTTTTTATCTCTAAATGTAGCCCCTTAAAAGGTTCGTCCATTATAAGAATATCACCGCCATAAGCAAAAGCCCGGGCTATTGAGACTCTTTGTTTCATACCCCCACTTAACTCCTGTGGATAGTGATTTTTAAAATCCTCCAAATTTACCAATGAAAGGTATTTATCAGTAAGTCCCTCAGCTTTTTTCTTATCATAAATACTTTCCAGTACAAACATTATATTCTCTTTTATAGTTGCCCATGGTAGCAAACGATCTTCCTGAAATACATATGAATAGCTTGCGTTTTCTGTTCCTAGAGTGTTACCTTTATCAGGAGGGATAAGACCTGCAATAAGGTTTACTAGAGTACTCTTGCCACATCCAGAAGGACCAAATATACAGTTTGTTTTGTTTTGTGAAAAACAAATGCTGAAGTCTTCTAATACCTTCAGATTTCCAAAACTCTTGCTTAGATTGTCTATTTTAAGCTGCAATTTTAGCCCTCCTTTTTTAGTTTTTTACCCATAACTATTTTGTTAAACAAATACTCAAAAAGCATACTGAGTAATATAACTACTATAGTCCAGGCAAATAACTCTGAAGAATCCAAGTACACTTTTGCACTGTACAAATTGCTTCCGATAGATTTTTTAGGATGGCTTAAAACTTCAGCGGCAACACTGACTTTCCAACCCAAACCAAGGCTTGTTATACAGGCTGCTGAAAAATAGGGTAAAACAGAGGGGAAGTAAATTCTCTTTATTACCAGTAGTCTTTTAACCTTGTATATTTTCGCCATCTCCAACAAGTTTTTGTCAACATTTTCAATGCCTGTGAGTACGTTTGTCCAGATAACCGGAAAGCACATCAAAAAGCAAATAAATATAGGCACATTTGAAGATGAAAACCAGAGAAGTGCAATAATTATAAAGGATAGGACAGGAGTTGACTTTATAGCTATCATTAAGGGCTTTAACAAATCATGTATATATCTGTTAATACTCGAAGCTACAGCAGCAATCAAGCCTATCAATACGGAAAATACTATTCCCAAAATAACTCTGTATATGGAGTAAAATACAGACTCCCAAAAATGGAGCGTAAAAATCAATTCTTTAAGTTTAATAAAAACACTGTAAGGAGACGGAACATAAATATCCCGTCTTATTACAAGATGAACTATCTGCCAGACACCTAACCAAAATAAGAGTATAAAAAATATATTGAATGCTTTTTTATCTTTGGTAATAGAACTGGTCATCCCCTAGTTTTCCTCCCACAGACTTTGGATCAAAGCTGAACAAAACCTCATAAATATCATTTACAGAATCTTTTACATCCTTAGCATCTAAATATACAATATTAGAGTAGGGTATAGCCTTTTTGGCTATCTCTTTGTTAGGAAGTATTTTATACTTTGCTATTAACTCGGAGGCTTCGTCTAGATTTTTATTAACATAATCCACTGAGGCTTTGTACTCATCTAAAAAGGTGTTAAGAGTTTCTTTGTTATTTTGAGCAAATTCTTTTTGTACAATAATTGCTCCCATATATAACTCGCCTTCATTGTTGAAAGCCTTTTTCCATTCCTTATTAATATCTAAGGCAATACCCACATTCTCGTTTTTCATCATTGCCGTACTAACATGAGGCTGGGGCAGTAAAGCAATATCTGCATCACCTGCAGCAACTGCAGCTGCTAAGTCTGCATGTTGCAATTTAAAGTCAACTTCTACATCTTTATCAAGCTCAAGGTTATTTTTAGTCAAAAGGTATTCAAATACATATTCCGGCATTGAGCCCTTTCCACTAACATTAACCTTTTTACCTTTAAGATCTTCAAATTCTTTAATGCTATTACCGTTTTCTAGAACATATAAAACTCCAAGAGTATTCACAGCTGCCAATTGTACTTTCCCCCCAGTACTATTATATAGTACCATAGCCAGATTTATTGGAACTGCAGCAACGTCAACCTCGCCATTTACAATTTTGCCAACCAACTCATCAGGACTACCAACAAGGTTAAAATCATAATTAATTGCACTTTTTCCATCTTCGTTATCTTTTATAAGCCTTACCATTCCCATCCCTGTAGGTCCATTAAGGGCGGAAACTGTCATTGAGCTTTTTTGTGGTTTTTCATTCTCCTCTATAGGTGTTGCTGGTTTATTACATGCTGAGAATAGAAAAATAAAACTTACTATGACCATCGATAAAATTGACTTTTTAATGCCTATCATCATATTCCTCCTAAAGTATCTTAAAATCTATAATCTAAGTCCAGACACACTATACTTCAAATAATTTAAAAAATTTGTTGGTTTCTCAGATTTCTATTGAATTATACATTATATAAATTTTTTCGTAAAGGTGGCAAGAACAGAATATACTTGTCAGTTCCAATGCCTGCTTTATTCATATGCCAAGCCGACATAACATTTAATTTACTCATAAAAACATAGGATCTTGTCATTCCACAAGCAGGGCAGTTATAACTTGTTGAGAACTTAAAATGCACGGCAATCCGAATCGGTAGAGAGAATCACCAATTCGGATTGTTGTATAACTTCCATTTGTTGTAATTATAAAAGATGCCAACACAGGAATAAGACAAAGAAGTAACAGTGAAATATGCAAAATATAATCATTCCTACGCAGACGCTTTGACTTAAACATGCTATTATTCGCCTATCATGTTATTATTAGGGATATCATCCATCAAATTATTAAATTCTTTCCAAAACTGATTAGATGTAACTCCGCTTATTGTTATGGCATATATTACTGAAGCTATAACCAAGAGCAGTCCCACCGCTCCTAATATTAATCCAGCCAAAGCCATACCTTCTCCCTTTTGATTTCCTAAGGACTTCTTTATATCCTTTGTGCTTATAATGCCGAATATTATTGCAAGGATTCCAGGTATTACACCAGTGTAACAGCAACAACTCAAAGGGATGCTCACAATACCGAGAACCATTGAAGCTATTGCCATGCCATTTGTTTTAACCGTCATTAACTGATTCGTACCATTTAAATTCGGACTGCTAAAGTCCATCCCTGTATCAATGTCATATGTACTTGATTCATTTAAGGAATCTAGGTGAGAACCACAGTTGCAACAGAAAGTGTCAAAATCCTGATTTGAACTATTACATTTTCGACAGAGCTTCATCTCCCAACCTCCTGTTTACTATTTATATATCAAATAAATCTTACAAAAAAGATTCTACATTAAATTTATATACTTTACAAGATTTTATTATGCATGCATAGTACAAGAACTATGATGTAAATGGAAGGCAAATATAGATTGTATAAGGTGCTTCAAAAAAATTCGGTAGTCAATATATATAGCTCCACCCCAATAAAGTCAGTTTTATTTATGTTGATCTATTTTGAAATAATAATTGTAAGTTTTAACAAAATAAGCTTGTGCTAATTAATTTAGAGAAAAAGCCGATTAATTAGTTGTAGTAATGGTTTGATGCCAATATGACATTAGTCTTTTGAAAGAGATTTTTGATGTGCTTTTAGGCTAAAACCACAAAAATGGAGGAGTTTTTATGAATGATATAAAGAGACTTATACATAAAAAGAACTTTATAAAGGTAGTTGTTTTTTCTATAATAATTTTTTTGTTTGTATTTATAACACTTACAATTTTAGCTTTACTTTTAGGATTTTTATCAGGAGCTTCATTAAAAATTATTCTTATTGCAGCTTTAATTTTTGAAGTTCTGTCCTTCATAACATTATCGGTCGTTTTATTTAAGCTTTTCAATTCTATTGACACAGTTAATCGTCAAGCTGAATTACTTGCCGAAGGCGAACTAAACATAAATGATATATATAGGAAAGATAGTTTTGGAATAGAGATACTGAATGAAGCTTTTAGTGATATGAAATTCAATCTAATAAGTTTTATTGAGTTGACAAAGGTTAATATAGTAACTATTTCTGAGGCTATTGACAGTGTATCAAAAAGTATGGAAAATAGCTATATTAGTAATGAACAAATTGCGGCTAGTATGGAAAATGTGGCTGAAAAGTCACAGGATCAAGCTAAGCTTATGGGCGATACTATGTCTAGAATTGACGAAGTCAAAACTAGGATAGAAGTTATCACACAGAGTGTTGAAAAAGTTGAAAAATCTTTTGAAGAATCGGTGCATGCAACGACATCAGGCGTGGAAAATTTAGAGGAGTACTATAAACAAGTTAATATTATTTCAGATAATTTGAATAATACTTCAGAATACATTAAAAAACTAAATGTAGACATAACTCAAATAGATGAAATTGGAAGATTCATTACAAAAACTAGTGAACAGCTAAAACTTTTAGGACTTAATGCATCTGTTGAAGCTGCCAAAGCAGGTGAATCAGGAAAAGGGTTTAGCGTTGTTGCTCATGAGATGAATTTACTATCAAAAGCGACTAAAGAGAGTATTGGTAAAATAAGTTATATACTAAATAATATCCAAAACAGAAGTGAATATGTAAGTAATAGTATAGATAATTGCGTTGAGAGTTATGATATTAGTAAGGATATATTTAAATCCATTAAGCGCTCTTTTGATATTATCAACAATAGTGCAAATGTGCTTGAAGCCGATATAAAAAAGGTTCACAATGAGGTGTATTTAATTAATTCAAGAACTCATGAAATAAATCAAAAAAGTCAACAGCTCTATGAGGTTTCAGAAGACATATCATACAAAACTCAAGGAGTTTCGGCAGTTACTCAAGAAGAATTATTAGAATTACAAAAGATTAACACAAGCACTTCATCCTTGCAAACTATGCTTACAGGGATTGAAAAACTAATCAAAAGATATAACACCTCTATCGCTCCTGTCGAAGCTGACAGCAAAAGTCAATTGCGCATTGCTTTTATTAGTCCTTTAGATAATGAGTTTTGGCATGTTGTGCGTAAGGGTGTCTTGTACGCAAAGAAGGTGTTGTCTCAAAAAAACGTAATAATAGACTATTATGGTTTTGAGCAAGATGTAGGCTTCCAAATTAGGGAAACAGTAAAAGAAGCTATAAAGAATGGTGTAAATGGAATTGTCGTGACTGGTTATGACCCGGAACTTGTTGAGTTGATTGACATTGCTTATAAAAAAAATATTCCTGTTATGATAATCAGCGAAGATTTACCTGTAAAATCTAAACGCATTGCCTATTTTGGTCCAAATAATAATGCTACTGGAGCAATCGCTGTTCAAGTTATGGAAAAAGCTTTGAAAGGAAAAGGTGAGGTGGCTTTTTTAACAGGGGAACTAGATACATATGGAAGAGATGCTATTGCGGCTGAGATTAAGAGGTACAAGGGTATAAAAGTTGTAGCACAGGAGCATTGTGCAGATAGCATCGATATTTCATATGCTGTAACAAAAGACATACTCAGGGAAAATAGTAATATACGTGCCATATTTGCTCTTGGAATTGGATTGATTGGTGTTATCAGAGCCGTCGAAGAGTTTGGGAATATAGGGAAAACTTTGGTAATAAGCCCTTTTTTTAGCAAAGAAATAGATGAGTATATCAAAAAAGGGATTGTTTATGCAGCAATAAGCCATGATCCATTTGGACAGGGGTACGATCCAATAATTTATCTATATAATATGCTAATTACCGGGCAAAAACCTGAAAATCAAATTAATTGGTCACGTATTGATATAATAGGTAAAAAAAATACTTATGAGTTACTTTAGGTTATTTCATAAAAATAGAAAGTCATTTTGTCTCCTTTGGGGGATGTTTTTTTGCTTAAATCAAGTCTTATCATTTATTGACATTTTATCTTAGCATATATAAAATCTACTTAAGCGATTTTATAGTTGCTTCTATTGTTACAAAAATTTAAAAAATGTTCTGAGAAGAGATAAAAATGATATTACTTAAAAAAATATTTATAGCTGGCTTATTTATTTGCTTGTTTTTTTTAAGCAATGCCACTACATATGCTGTATCAAATAATGAATATGGAGAATTTGATGTTGATACTGTTGCAGAGATAGGTTTAGAGAATAGACAAGTAGATAGATTAATTGATGAAATTTCAACACATTTAGATAAGAAACAGTACGATAAATTTATCTCATTAACTTCAGGAGACTTAAATTCAGGTTTCTCTGATTTGTTTTTTGGACCGGATAGTCATGAATATAAAAAGGACAATATTGGGCTATGGAATCTCGACAAATTCAAAATGATAACCTATAAACAAGTACCAAAAGATCAGATACCGATGGGAAACGTTAACTATAGTGAATATATGGAATACACAGAGCTTGTTACATATTTGGCTTACTGTGACATAGTTGCAAAAGAAGATACTACTGACATGTTTAGTGGTATGAATTGTTTTTTGTTTGTCTTTGGCAAGGATTGCAATGATGAATACAAATTGTTGCAGTGGTCACAGCCAAGTATCAATGAAGTGCAAAAGATTAATTTTCAGTTCCATAGTGAGTTAGTGCATTCAAGGGAGAATGTTCTATCTACTAGATTAAACAAAATGGTTTTGAAGGACAATAAAGAAAAGTTTGAGAATTGTTTCTATTCAATTCAGGCAATAAATGATCCTTATTATTGCCCTATGCCCTCAAAAATCAGAGTCAAAATAAAAAGCACAGGTAAGATTTCTACTGTCGATTTCTATTACTATCTAAAGAATGTTTTACCAAATGAGTGGACTGCATTGGCTGACCCGGTGGAATCATTAAAGGCAGGAGCTATGGCTGTAAAGATGTATGGATGGTATAGATGTTATAATCATAAATACTTTGGTCTGGGTTTTGATGTTTATGATACCATAGTAGATCAAGTTTATAGAGCTGGAAGTGAGCATGAGAGAAGTACAGAAGCGATAAACTCTGTAGGTGGAATAGCTATTATAAACACTTCCGGATTAATTTTTGAGACTCAATATAACGCTCGTGCTCAGACTCAACATAGTGGTTATATGAGCCAAACAGGAGCAAATAATTTGGCTAAAAATGGATATACATGGTTTCAGATTTGCGACTATTATTATTCAAATTCCTATAAATCTGAGGGAAATATTTCAAGTTTTAATTATTACTCTTTATGGGGAAGCAAGAGTAAACTTGAATTAATATTAAAAGCAATATTTGAACAAAGGTTTTTCCAAATTTTGAATTTAAACATAAATCATATATCTTTGCAAGTAGAAATTAGGCGACAAAATGAAATGAACAAATGTCCAGTAAGTATTATTGATTTATAGTTCAACAGATATAACATACCGCGGTATAGCCTCAAGAATTCAGAACCATAGGATTCAGAGTGTTAAATTATTCCTTGTAGAATTTACAATAGTCCAGCGGGAATTCACACGATTTATAAATAACGGAAAATTTTACATATATTGTTGACTATATGGTATATTTTGTGTTATAATTCCGTTTTCGACAGTTGAGAAATTAGAAAGAGGCTACAAATAATTATAAAACTAAATGTTTTAATGGATGCAAGTTTACGAATTTGCATTCATTAAAGCATTAAAAAAGATATTTATAAAACAGAAGTACAAAAAAGGATAGCAAGATTTTAGATAGAAATCTGCAGTCATGCAGAAATAATTATAAAGAAAGGTAGAAAATATAATGAAATCGAAACCCCTTTTATTGCTGACACTAATAGTTACTTTTTTACTTTCAGCATGTAGTGGATTCAAACAACTAAATAAAATTCAAAGTACAGATTATTTTAGTGGAATAAAATGTGAAATTCCATTGCAGATTCCTTATGGCGCACCAACAAGTGAGTATTTATATACAGATGATGATATAGGAAAACTAAAATTAGATCTTGATAGTATTTCTATGCAAAATAGCAATTTCACAACGGAAATTTTACCATTTAATGCTTTAATAATAGTTTATAAGGAAAACTCTAAAAATGCTCTATATTTACTTGATGAGTTTTCGTTGAGTGGAAATAATGTGCCAAGCTACAAATACGGATATAGATTTTCAGACTTTTCCTCGTATCTTCATATTTCAGAAACGACGAAAAATGGTTATAAAGTTCGTCAATTAAAGGGTATACCTGTCCCTCATCATTTGCTTGAAGAAATGTCTTCTGGTAATTACTATGAAAACAAAGAAATAATAGCTAAAACTGGCATTAATGAATTCTTTGAGTTTTATCAAATGTTTGAAAAGTATAATCCAATAAAGGTTCAAAAAGAGGACAATATAATTATATTAAAAAACATTACTGTAGATATTAACCTCTATGACCAAAATGGAAAGTTAGAAAAAACCGAATCAACTCAGTTACAACAAGTTACGTTGACTTTCTCTAAAAATACTAATAAAGAGACTACTGTAAATTTTTCGTATAAAATGTAAATTATATTTTTGAAAAGCATTCTATATCTTTTTCAAAATTTTGATAAATCATCTTATGAGTTTAAAGTAAAACATATTATAGATTATGAAGTTAACAAAGAAGATAAAAACGAACTGTTTAAATGATCGTCAAATCTTGAAATAAACTGATTTTTAAAACTTTCATTTTTTAACACCTGCAAGATACAGTATTCCATTGCTGCCAATGTTCAAATCTTCTAAATTACTTAACTTGCCTAATGGCGAAAGTTGTGAATGATAAAATATAATTGACAGTTAACGATAAATAAGTTTTGACAGTTTTCTACCGATAATTGTAAATTCACATCAAAACAACTGGTAATTATCATATCATTCAGTGAAAGTCCCTTCTAACAAAATCATATCAAAAACTTAACTGTCAAAAAAGCAGAAACTTTCTGTATAATATTTCTTAGATAATATGCAGAAAGGAAGGTTATAAATTGAGAAAAGAAGAAGGATGGTATATGTACATAGAAATTCAACATTTGAAGGAAAAGGGCTTTAGCAACTCCAAAATCTCTAAAATGTTAAACATAAGCAGGCCAACAGTAATTAAATATATTAATATGAGTCCTGATGAATTCAATTTAGAGATGGAATCTAGAAACCAAAGAAGTAAGAAACCTGATATATATCACAATGATATTCTGGCATGGCTAAGGGAGTATCCAGAAATGACAGCAGCTCAGACATATGACTGGTTGGAAGAAAAATACAAGGAGGTTAAGTTTAATGAATCTACAACAAGAAATTATGTCCGCTGGATACGTAAAGAATATGATATTCCAAAGGGTATCGAAACAAGACAATATGGAGCTCCAGATGATCCTCCACTTGGAAAGCAGGACCTACAGAAGGACTTAACCATAAGATTAAGAACATTAAGCGAAGAGCCTACGGCTACAGGAATTTAACAAATTTCAAAATTCGCCTAAAGCTTGAATGTGTTTCTTAATTTATCGGTTTTCAAGGTACATAGGGGTGTTATAACCATCCTGTATGGTATAAATATCATGTGAAGGAGTAGTACCCCATTATATAAAAACTTTCGGAAATTTTACAAAATAAAGTTTCCATATAGCTGGTAACACAAAGTAAAAAAAATCATACTATTACCAGTTGACACTGCCAGATTGGTTTCTGGCACAAAATTTATTTATGAACCTTATTTTTTGGAATCACCTTAAGTTATCTTTTTTAATTGTAACAATTATTTATATACCTTTCAACTGTGTAAGCGTATAATAGAACCCGTCTGTTAATCAATTAATGAGTATGAGATAAACATCAAAAACCTGGAGGTGTTTTATGTCATATAATCAATGGAAAAAGTTAATTGAAGAATTCGAAAAAAGCGGAAAAACTCAGTCTCAGTGGTGCAGAGAAAAGAATTTGAAATTTAGAGCATTTAATTTCCAGTATAGAAGGTATAGAAAAGATAAGCAAAATAGCGAAGAGACTAATTATACAAGCTGGATGCCAGTTCAATTTGAGACTGCGATTCCATCAAAACTCAACATAAGAGTCGGTAAGGCCAAACGAGCTTTCAGGTGGTGAATTGCAAAGATTTTGTGTAGCTCGTGCCCTAAGCCCGGATACAAAATTTCTGATTGCAGATGAAATGACCACTATGCTCGATGCCATTACCCAAGCACAAATGGAAGGTGGTTTTGGATACCGCGAAAAGAAATAATATGGGAGTGCTTGTAGTAAGCCATGAAAAACATTTAATTAATCGGTTATGCGATAGAGTAGTTGAGATGGATAATAGTCAAAATATGCCCTGAAATAAGTTTTTGTTTGTATTATTCGCAATAGTGATGTATAATGATTTTAGTAAATTTAATGAGGTGTTAAGCATGGAATATATATCCGCTTTGGATGTTGCACGAAAATGGGGAATAAGCAAAAGACGAGTACAAATTTTATGCATAGAAGATAGGATTGCCGGGGTTAAAAAAGTCGGCAATATGTGGCTGATACCTGAAGATGCGGAAAAACCAAAAGATGGACGGACAAAGGGGCAGAAAAATGACAAATGAAGAATTTAAGAAATTAAAAGATGACCTGTGGGCATCTGCCGATCAATTGAGAGCGAATTCAGGCTTGAAATCCACAGAGTATGCTACTCCGATATTAGGACTTATATTCTTAAGATTTGCTGAAAGCAAATACTCTAAGTTTGAAGCTGAAATAAATGCTGAATACAATAAATTAAAAGGAACACGTATTGAACGTGACCTTCACGAAATAGCCATCGAAAAGTGTGGTTTCTATTTGCCGGAGGAAGCAAAATACAACTACCTGCTTAATTTGCCAGAGAGTGAAAATCTTCCGCAAAAGGTAAAGGAAGCTATGATGGCAGTAGAAAAATATACGCCTGAGTTGGAAAACACTTTACCCAAAGAGGAATATTACAATATCAACGGGGCAGAGGATAAGACTGTATTAAAAAAGTTGCTCAAAACCTTCAAGGACATTCCGGAAGATATAAGTATTGATTTATTTGGTGAGATTTACGAATACTTTCTTGGAAACTTTGCACTTGCAGAGGGACAGGGTGGAGGAGAATTCTTTACTCCTTCAAGCGTTGTAAAATATATGGTGGAAGTACTTGCACCGACAGGAGGCAAGATACTTGACCCTGCCTGTGGTTCGGGTGGAATGTTCGTACAGACGGCACATTACATACAAAACCATAAGAAAAATGGAAATGATATAAATTTAAGAGCCTACGGAGTTGAAAAAACCGGAGCAACCGTGAAGCTTGCGAAAATGAATCTGGTACTAAACAATATCAGAGGAACTATAACAGAAGCCAATTCATATTATGCAGATCCCTATGATTCCTTTGAAAACTTTGATTATGTTATGGCTAATCCACCTTTTAACGTTGACGGTGTGGAATTGGATGCAGTGAAAAAGCAGCCACGCTTCAATACTTATGGAGTACCCCAAAACAAGACTAAAAAGTCAAAGGGTGATCAGGCAGAAACCGTTCCAAACGGTAACTACCTTTGGATTAATATGTTTGCCACTTCCTTAAATGAAAAAGGAAGAGCAGCACTTGTCATGGCAAATTCTGCATCTGATGCGGGGCATAGTGAAAAAGAAATCAGGAAAAGGCTTATAGAAAAGGGACTTATCAGTCAGATGCTGACACTGCCTAAAAATATGTTCAGTACTGTTACACTACCCGCAACGCTGTGGTTTTTTGACAGGAAAAAGAAGCATAAAGATGAGATTTTATTCATTGATGCTAGAAATATTTTCACAGTGATTGACAGAGCTCATGTGAAGTTTTCTGAGGAGCAAATCAAAAACCTTGGGATTATAACAAGGCTCTACGAGGGCAGAACAGAAGAGTTTAAAGCTTTGCTTGAGGAATACAAAGTAAACCTTGATAATGCAGAAAACGAAGCGGACAAGAAATATTGGCAAGAGAATATTGACTGGCTGACAGAGCGCTTTCCTGAAGGTAAATACTGCGATGTTACAGGTCTTTGCAAGGTTGCGCAGATTGAGGGTGAGGATGGTATTGCCGAACAGGATTATTCCTTGAATCCCGGACGTTATGTGGGTGTAGTGATTGAAGAGGATGGCATGACCAAAGAGGAGTTTAATGCCGAAATGCTGAGGTTGAATGAGGAATTAAAGGCGCTTAATGAATCGGCTCACGAATTGGAAAGGAAGATAGAGGAAAATCTGCTGTCTTTGGTGAAGGGCTGATGAGTAAAATTACTGATAGTTCTATTATAAATGAAATTAAACAAATTTTATTTTCTGCAAGGGAAAATGCTACAAAAGCTGTGAATAATGAACTTTTGACAGCTTATTGGAACATTGGAAGAATAATAGTGGAGTATGAGCAGAATGGAGATGTAAAAGCTCAATATGGAAAACAATTATTGAAAAGACTTTCAAAAGAACTCACAGCTGAGCTTGGAAAGGGATTTTCGGTATCAAATTTACAATATATGAGGAGATTTTTCTTATCATATCAAAAACAACAGACACTGTCTGTTAAATTGAGTTGGTCACATTACTGTGAGATATTAAATGTTTCTGACAAAAATGCCAGAGAGTTTTATGAAAAGGAAACTATAAATTCCAACTGGTCTGTAAGAGAGTTAAAAAGGCAGATTGATACTTCGTTGTTTGAGCGATTACTCTTATCCGAAGAAAATACAAATAAAGAAAAGGTTTTAGCTCTTGCAAAAGAGGGAATCTCATATTCGAAGCCAGGTGATATACTTAAAGACCCATATGTTTTTGAATTTTTAGGAATACCGCAAAACAAACCTATGCTTGAAAAGGATCTTGAAAAAGCACTAATTACAAAAATTGAGAATTTTCTGCTTGAACTTAGCAGAGGGTTTATGTTTGTAGGGTCACAGCAGAGGATAACTTTAGGGAATGTTCACTATTATGTAGATATGGTCTTTTATAACAAAATACTGAAAGCGTATGTGCTAATTGACTTAAAAATGGGAAGCTTGAAGCCGGAAAATATCGGTCAGATGAATATGTATTTGAATTATTATGCAAACGAAATGAATGACGATGGCGACGGAAAGCCAATTGGTATAATCCTGTGTGCTGATGCCTCTGAAATAGTCGCTGAATATGCTTTGGGCGGTCTGGAAAACCAGATTTTTGCTTCGAAGTATGTGTATTACATACCGGACAAGGATGAATTAATCAGACAGGTTCAGGATGTAATTGAAGAGAGCAGACGGCTTAAGGGTGGTGAGGTTTGATGTGGGAGACTATACTTTTTAAAGATTTTATAAAGCTTAATAGAGGATTTGATTTACCAAATGATAAAATTAAGGTAGGAGAAATACCTGTTGTTGCATCAACAAGCATAAAGGGATATCACAATGAATTTAAAGTCAAAGCTCCATGCGTAGTTACAGGAAGGTCAGGTAGTTTGGGTTTTGTGCAATATGTAAATAATGATTGCTGGCCATTAAACACAACTTTATATGTGAAGGATTATAAAGGTAATAATCCAAGGTTTGTATACTACTATTTAAAAACTATGCACTTAGATATATTTAACTCAGGGGCTGGAGTTCCCACATTAAATCAAAACCATTTACATTTTATCAGAATCAAGGTTCCAACACTATCAACCCAACAAAAAATAGCAGACATTCTTTCGGCCTACGATGACTTGATTGAGAACAACAACCGCAGAATAGAAATCTTGGAGCAGGCGGCTCAGCAGTTATATAAGGAGTGGTTTGTGCGTTTCCGTTTTCCGGGGTATGAAAAGGTTCATTTTACAAAGGGTATGCCGGATGGTTGGGAAGTTGTAAAGCTTGAGAAGTTAATTGATTTTTATAATGGGAAAGCTACTGAAAATATAGAAAGTGATGGATATCCTATATATGGCTCAAATGGTATTATTGGATATTCAAACACTGCTCTTTATGAGAATGGAATAATCCTTGGAAGAGTTGGTGCATATTGTGGCTCTGTTGAAATATGTAAAAATGAATTTTGGGCATCTGATAATACGATAGTCGTAAAACCATTTAAGATTGAAGATTTGTGGTTTTGCTATTATTTGTTGAAGAGTATGAATTTAAATTTGTATGCAGGCGGTTCGGCTCAACCTCTTATAACCCAAGGTGTGTTAAAGAGAATTAAAACTTTTTTACCAGAACCACAAATTAGAAATCATTTTGGAAATATAGTAAGTATTAATCATGAGCAAATTCAAATATTACAATCGAAAAACCAAAACCTCATCAAACAGCGTGACCTGTTGCTTCCACGTCTGATGAGCGGAAAGCTGGAGGTGTGAGATGGAAAATAAAATAATCTTATACACCTCAGACAATGGGAAGGTCTGCATCAATGTCTTGTTTAAGGACGAAACCTTTTGGACAACTCAACGGACAATGGCGGAGTTGTTCAATACTACCACTGACAATATCGGACTTCACCTAAAAAATATATTTGAAGAGGAAGAATTAGATACACAGTCAACTACCGAGAAAATCTCGGTGGTTCAAAAGGAAGGAAATAGAAACGTTAAAAGAGAAGTAATCCATTACAATCTCGACGCAATCATTGCAGTAGGTTACAGGGTAAATTCAAAGGAAGCTACACGCTTTCGAAAATGTGCGAAACCAACAGGTTTCTCGAAAACAACCGCAGGAAGGTGCTAGACGGAAAAGGAAGCATTAGCCATGAGGAAGCATTAGCTAAGGCAACCGAAGAGTATGATAAATTCAGAGTAAGGCAGGAACAAGAATATATATCTCAATTTGATAAAGAAATGGAACGGTATTTAAAAGGAGAAAACTAGACTTTGGGGGTATATCCAAATGCCAAGAATCATCACAGAGGACATGATTGAAAAGGCTGCCATCAAGCAACTTGTGGAAGTAAATAAATATGACTCCATTAATTGTTATACTGCCGATAAGGAGACACTTCCAGATGGTACAGGCAGGGAAAA
>CAYXPB010000005.1:0-47286 GCA_964466645.1 uncultured Acetivibrio sp.
TATAATTTTTATTCCACAAATATTGATACAGCAATAGCAGATGCCTATTATATAGGAAAAGTTCTATATCCTGAAAAGTTTGCAGATATAGATCCGGTTAAAAAAGCTAATGAGATATTTAAAACTCTTTTAAATAAGGAATTATATAACGAAATGACTGAGGTGTATAGAGGTTTTAGAAAGGTTACATTTGATTAGCAGGTTAGTTGTAAGAGATATTAAAAGTGCACTAGAGTTGCTTGTTTATCCTAATAGATTAAAAGCTACACTAAGATTATAGGAAAAAATTTATCGTATAAATTATTGACATATGCCCATAATAATACTATAATAATAATGAGCATATGCCCGATAACGAAAAACGATAAGGAGTGATTTGTAATGCCAAGAGGAGACGGAACAGGCCCAATGGGTATGGGGGCGATGACAGGAAGAGGTGCAGGTTATTGTTCAGGTAATGGTGCACCTGGTTTTGCTAACTATTCAGGTAGATTAGGACGCGGTTTAGGTGCGGGTAGAGGAAATAGAAGAATGTTTTTTGCAACTGAAGTTCCAGGTGTTTTAAGAAATCCTGTAAATAATGGGCAGATATATGACGAAAAAACAGTATTGGAAAATCAGGAAGGAAATCTTGAAGCACAGCTTAAACTTGTGAAAGAAAGATTGAAAAATTTTAAAGAACAGAAATAACTTGTTACTTTAATATTTAGATTGCAGGTTCTCTAAACAGAGAGAACCTGTTTTCTCTGTTGCTGTTGGTTCAAATGCTTTATTATAGGACTTTTTGAAACTACTTAGGTTATTTTTGAAAATAGTCTTATTGACATGTGTTTAAAAAAGTAATATGATTTTAGTTATTGATTAATGGGCATAAGCCCTAATTTTATAACACCTATCAAAGTGAAATGAAAACGTATTTAATATATATTTTATAAGGAGGCTTGAGATGAAGATAGCAGTTTTAAGTGGAAAAGGAGGAACGGGTAAAACTACTGTATCTGGAAGCTTGGCAGTATCAGTACCAAATAGTCAGTATATAGATTGTGATGTGGAAGAGCCAAATGGGGCTATTTTTCTAAAACCCGTTTTTGAAGCTAGGTATCCGGTAAATGTACTTGTACCTGAAGTTGATATATCGAAATGTAATCAATGTGGGAATTGTGCGAGAGCTTGTCAATTTAATGCAATTGCAGTGGTAAAAGGTAAGGTTTTGATATTTCCCCAAATTTGCCATCACTGTGGAGCTTGTGTTATAGCATGTCCTAATGATGCAATTAAAGAAGTAGAAAGAACTATTGGAGTTATTGAAGGAAATGAAAATGAGTCTTTTCTTCAAGGAAAGCTTAATGTAAGTGAGCCTATAAGTATTCCTATTTTGAGGGATTTGAAAAAGCGAATCCAAAAGGACAAAAATGTAGTAATAGATTGTCCTCCCGGAGCTTCGTGCACAGTTGTGCAGTCAATAGAGGATTGTGATTACTGTGTTCTTGTTACAGAGCCTACGCCTTTTGGACTTCATGACTTGAACATAGCAGTGCAGTTGGTTCGCAAGATGAAAATACCTTTTGGTATAGTCCTAAATAAAGCATCCGATGATAGTAGGATTATACATGAATTTTGTGAGAAAGAGGGTATTGATTTGCTATTGGAAATACCCTTTTCGCAAGATATAGCAGAAAAGTATTCAAGAGGGATTTTACCTGCTTCTGACAGTGAGCTTTGGGCAGACAAATTTAAAACACTCTATGAAAAGATAGAAAGGGGTGCTAAGAAATGAAGCAAATAGTTTTTATAAGCGGAAAAGGCGGAACAGGGAAAAGCACTCTTGTATCATCCTTAAGTATTATTGTACAAAACAAAATGATTGCGGATTGTGATGTTGACGCACCGAATATGCATATATTGTTAAAGGGAGAAGTTCAACAAAAGTCGGACTATTTTGGCGCAAAAGAAGCAGTGATTGATCCTGATTTGTGCATAAAATGTGGGATATGCAAAGAGACTTGTAGATTTGATTCTATAAATGATGATTTCGAAATGATACCCATGAAATGTGAAGGATGTGGAGCCTGTGTGTTGGCTTGTCCGCAAAAAGCAATACATTTAGAAGAAGTTAAAACAGGTGAATTATATATATCAAAAACTTCAAGAGGAACTTTTTCACATGCATTACTAGATATAGGAGCTGAAGGTTCAGGTAAGCTCGTTACTGAAGTAAGAAAGAATATAAGTAATTTTCAAAAGGATGAAGATTGGGTTTTGATTGATGGTTCTCCAGGGATAGGGTGTGTGGTTATTGCATCTATAACAGGAGCAGATGCTGTAGTTGCAGTTGGTGAACCTACAAAATCAGGTCAAAGTGATTTAGAAAGAGTTTTAGGTGTTGCGAAGCATTTTGGAATACCGGCTTTTGTTTGTATAAATAAATATGATCTAAACAGTGAAGTGACTTCTGAAATCGAAGCTTTTTGTGAAAAGGAAGGAGTCCCTGTTATTGGTAAAATACCTTTTGATCCTTCAATAGTGAAAGCTTTGAGAAATTTCAAGACCCCTATAGAGGATGGAAATGAAAATGTAAGCAATGAGATTAAGAACATATGGATAAGAATTACTGATGAAATCAAGAAAATTGGAAATTCATAAATTTAGGTACGACTAAATAAAAGTTCTAACTCTGGGATAACGAAAAACTTGATTTAATAAGGTTTTCAAAATATGAGAATAAGAAGTTGCTTTTTCGTTATTCCTTAATATTTGATAGGAAAAGGAGAAAGGGAAAATGGAAAGTCATTCAGCACAAGGGAAAGCTAACCCGGAAGATTTAATATGTAAAACTCATGAACTTAATGATATAAAGAAAACAGTAGCAGTTCTAAGCGGTAAAGGGGGTGTTGGAAAGTCATTAGTAACATCTTTGCTTGCTGTTGCTTTGAGAAGAAAAGGCTATAACATGGGAGTTTTAGATGCCGATATTACAGGGCCTTCAATTCCAAAAGTATTTGGAGGAGATGATTACAAAGCAGAGAATAGTGAATTTGGTTTGTATCCTGCTAGGACACATAATGATATAAGAATTATGTCTATCAATCTTCTTTTGGAAAAAAATGATGCGCCTGTTATATGGAGAGGACCTTTGATTGCAGGTACGGTAAAGCAATTCTGGACGGATGTGATTTGGGGGAAATTAGATGTTTTACTTTTTGATATGCCTCCGGGAACTGGAGATGTACCATTGACTGTATTCCAATCTGTCCCTTTAGATGGAATTATTATTGTAACCTCACCTCAGGATTTAGTTTCTCTTATTGTTAAGAAAGCATATAATATGGCTAAAAGCATGAATATACCGATTCTTGGAATTATTGAGAACTTGAGCTATGCCGTTTGTCCAGGGTGTGGAAAGAAAATAAATATGTTTGGAGAGAGCAAAGCTGAAAAGGTTGCCCAAGAGATGGATATTCCATTTCTAGGAAGGTTGCCGGTAGACCCTGAGCTTGCAGAACTTTGCGACAAGGGAGAAATTGAAAAATTTAACAAGGATTATGTTGATGGTTGCATAGAAATGCTTGAAAATAAATTGGATTTGAGTAAGTGTTAATGAAAAAATTATTAGGGGGTTGTATTAGATGGAAAAGAAAGAGGCAATTTTAAGGTCATGTCTTCAACCGGCAGCCAAAGTTCTTGTATCATGCAGAGGACTTGATGGGGAAAATAATGTATTAGCGGTTGCTTATTGTTGTAATTGCAGCTATGATCCGCCGATGGTTATGGTTGGTATCGTTCCGTCAAGGTATTCTTACAAAATGATTAAAGAATCAGGATGTTTTGTTGTAAATCTCGTGGATAAAGAATACAAGGAAACTTTTGACTATTTGGGAAGCGTTAGTAAAAGAGATGAAGACAAACTTTCAAAAATGAATGTTAATTTAAGTGAAGGAAAAAAGGTTAATGCTCCTATTATGAATGACTGTCCTGTCAATATCGAGTGTACAATTGTAGATTCAATAGTTACAGGTTCTCATGATATGTTTGTGGGAAAGGTTGAGTATGTCCATGCTAATTCAGATTTAGTTGATAGCGAAGGGAAAATCAATTTTTCAGACATCAATTTCCTGTGAGAGTAATCATAAAAACTTTGAATGCACAATAACAAAGACTAGGGGTAACATGATGATAAAAATATGTTTATTATCTGAAAATTATTCAAGAAAAAGGTATATGAAAGGTGAACATGGTCTGTCTATTTGGATACAAAAAGATGATAGCAACATTTTGTTTGATACAGGTCAGTCGGATTTGTTTTCTCAAAATGCCAGTCAATTAGGAATTGATATATCAAAAGCTAATATTCTGGTCTTAAGCCATGGGCACTATGATCATACCGGGGGAGTGCCTGAATTTTGCAGGCTTAATCGAAGTGCACCTATATATATAAATCAGGATGCTTTTCATAAAAGGTATAATGGGAAAAACGATATGAATAATAACATAGGTATACCTTGGGCTGAGCAGAAAGATGGTGTTAATGAGGTTCCTTTTGAAAGGCTTATTATGAATAAAGGCACAGTAAACTTAAGTGATGGTATATTTTTGTCGGGGCAAATACCAAGAACCGTATCTTTTGAAGAGGCACCTCGAAATTTCTATATAGACAACGGAAAAGGAGACTTATCCTCTGACATGATAATGGATGAACAGATGTTGCTTGTTAAAGGGAACAAGGGAATCCATATTTTTTCGGGTTGTAGCCATTCGGGCATTATAAATTGCATAGAGTACACTAAGGATTTATTTCCGAACGATAAAATTATAAGTTTGACCGCTGGTATGCACCTTGAATCAGTATCGGAATTGAGACTGCAAAAAACTATGCAGCATTTACTTGAATTTGATATAGACACCATAATTCCATTGCATTGCACAGGTATGATTCCAATTTGTAAAATGGTGGAGTTTTTAAAGGGGCGCTGCAGAAGAATTACGGTTGGAGACGAAATAGTACTTGAAGAATAGAAATAATATTTATGTTTCACTATTGTGATGCATTTGGATAGGAGAATTGTTGTGGTACATGTATTTTCTATGAATGATATTAATATTGCTGTAGATGTGAACAGTGGAAGTATTAATGTTCTAGATGATATTTCATATGAACTTTTACGTAGTTTTGATAAACCTTTTACATATAAACAAGCTGAGGATAAGTTGAAGGAAAAATTTGGAAGAGAAAGCATTAAAGAAGCTTGCGATGATATAAATGAATTAGTTGAAAAAGGCTTGCTTTTTACTGCGGAATTAAATAAAGGTGCTATTATTAATAAAGTTAATAAATATAACGGAATTAAAGCACTTTGTCTCCATGTCGCACATGATTGTAATCTTATGTGTGAGTATTGTTTTGCATCAAAGGGAAGTTATAAAGTAGCAAAAAGCTTGATGCCTGCCGAAGTTGCTTTCAAGGCGGTAGATTTTGTTGTGAATAATTCGGGTACAAGGGAAAACGTTGAAATAGATTTTTTTGGAGGAGAACCCTTGCTCAATTTTGATGTTGTAAAAGAAACGGTTGAGTATGCTAAAAAAGTCGAGGAACGTTCAGGTAAGAATATTCATTTTACTATAACAACAAATGGAATGCTTCTTGATGATGAAAAGATTAAGTACATAAACGATAACATGGACAATGTGGTTATAAGTATTGATGGGAGAAAAGAAGTTCATGATGCGATAAGGTATGATGGAGCACATAACGGCACTTATGACAGGATACTAAAAAATGCACTTAAGCTTGTAAAGGAAAGAAAGGGGAAAAGTTATTTTATTCGTGGAACTTTTACTTCAAGAAATTTAGATTTTTCGAAAGATGTATTTCATCTTGCAGATTTAGGGTTTGAAGAAATATCTGTGGAGCCGGTTGTAGGGGCAGGAGAAGATTTTCATATCAGAAGCGAACATGTTGATGAAATAATAAAAGAATATGAAAACCTTGCAGTTTTGTACCTTGAAAGAATAAAAAAGGGTAAACCCTTTAGATTTTATCATTTTAATATTAATCTATATAACGGTCCTTGTTTGTACAAACGTATTACATCTTGTGGTGCAGGAACAGAATATTTTGCTGTTACACCAGAAGGTGATTTTTACCCATGTCATCAGTTCGTTGGGGAAAAGGGGTTTAAAATAGGGGATCTTGATAGTGGTTTTAATAACGAAGATTTGCGTAAGAAGTTTGAAAAAGTAAATGTATTTACAAAGCCTGAATGTGACAAGTGTTGGGCTAAGTTCTATTGCTCCGGTGGTTGTCCTGCGAATGCTTATTATTCAAATGGTGAAATTACATTGCCGGAAGAAAAAGCTTGTGAAATGCAGAGAAAGCGCATTGAATGTGCTATTATGATTGAAGTGTCTAAAGCACTTGAAAAGGAGTAGAAACATTTAGAACTAATTTTATAAGGTGATTCCAAAAAGTAACTGGTCACTTGCCATTTCAAAAAATTTGATTTGATGAGCTTTGTGATTTAAATATTGTATATGTTATTTTTTGAAATGGCCTAAAGGACTGATATAAGCAATATGCGGGAATTGGATGCACTAATAAAAGTTTTGAAAAACAAGAATTATGTTGATAAAGAAGGCTTGATAAAACTTTTGACTTGTGAAGATCCAAAATTTATTTATGTTGCTGCCGATGAAGTTAGAAGTCGCGTTGTGGGAAATGATGTTCATTTAAGAGGTCTGATTGAGTTTAGTAGTTATTGCAACAGGACATGTTTTTATTGTGGCCTTAGAAGGGATAATTCTACGGTAAAAAGATATAGAATGCAGCCTAAAGAAATTTTGGAATGTGCAAGGAGAGCTGTTGGATATGGTTTGAAAACTATTGTATTACAAAGTGGAGAAGATAAAACCTATCCAATAAGCGAGCTTTGTGGAATTGTACAAGATATTAAAAGTATGGATGTAGCTGTAACTTTGAGCATTGGTGAACTTAAAAGAAGTGAATATGCAGCTTTAAAAAATGCAGGTGCCGACAGATATCTTCTTCGCATTGAAACAAGCAATGAGATCCTATATGAGGGACTGCATCCGGGTATGAGTTATAAAAACAGAGTGCGGTGTCTTTATGATTTGAAGGAATTAGGATACGAAACAGGAACGGGTTGTCTTATAGGATTGCCAGGACAGACGATAGAAATGCTTGCAGATGATCTTTTGTTTTTTAAAAAGCTAGATGCAGATATGATTGGGATGGGCCCTTTTATACCTTGTGAAGGTACTCCTCTTGAAAAGAGTGCTGGAGGGAATGTTGATTTGGTATATAGAATGATATCGCTGACAAGGCTTCTTTTGCCAGAGGTAAATATGCCTGCTACAACAGCGCTGGGAGTAAAGGCTGATAACGGTTATAAAAACGGCTTGATTTATGGGGCTAATGTAATTATGCCCAATATGGGTATAAATGAATATAAAAAAATGTATGCTATTTACCCTGGTAAAGGCGAAGGTAAAAATAATATGGAAAATCAAATTGAAAATATAAAGAAGGTTGTTTTTGAACTTGGGCGAAGTATTGGGTTAGATTATGGAAGTAGAAGAAAAATATCAATGTTATAAAATTAGAACTGTTTTTTGGAATAACTTTATTAAAATTCGTATAAATTATTGACATATGCCCATAATAATTGTAAAATTATTATGGGCATAAGCCTTTTTTGCCTCTTTCTAAGAAAGTAAAAGGCTAAACTAATTGTATATATTACATTAAATTTATTGTGTTATTTTGTCAATTACTAAAAAAGGAGATGATATTAGTGAAAGTGTGTTTATCTTCAATCGGGAATTCTCTAGACAGCAAAATGGATCCTAGATTTGGAAGAGCTTCATATTTTGTTATTGCAGATACTGAAACGTCCGACTACGAAATTATTGAGAATGCAGCTTCTATTTCGGGTGGAGGTGCAGGGATAACTTCAGGTCAGTTAATGGTGGATAAAGGTGTAAAAGCTCTTGTGACAGGCAATGTTGGGCCTAATGCAATGAGTGTGTTAAAGGCTGCAGGTATATCAATATATAAAGGTCAAGATGCTTCAATTAAAGTAAATCTAGAAAATCTAAAAAAAGAGTCACTTGAAAAAATTGATACCACTGTACCAGAACATTATGGTATGCAAGGAGGTACAAAATGAAAGCAAAAAAATATTTAAGATTGATATTGTTAGCGGTGTTTTCGTTTATTCCCAAATAAAGGATTTTGAAAAGGTGTTGCTGTATATTGAAGTGAATTGGAGGAGATATAAAAAATGCGTATTGCTATTTCTACAGATGGAAATTATGTGTCAGAGCATTTTGGCAGATGCCCTGTATTTACTATTTTTGATATTGAAGATGGCAAAACTGTTAATAGAAAATCTATTAATAACCCAGGACATGCACCAGGAGCTATACCACAGTTTTTAAATAAGGAGGGTGTAAACCTTATTGTGTGTGGTGGTATGGGTGCAAGAGCGATGGGTTTTTTCGAAGAGTTCGGTATCAATGCTATGACTGGTATTAGTGGCACAATTGACAGTGTAATTTTAAAATTGCAAGAAGGAACCTTAGAAGGTGGAAAAAGCCTTTGTACACCAGGAGCAGGAAGAGGATATGGTATTGATAAGACGGTTTGTGATCATCCTCATGAGGACTAAAATAGATTTACAAAGGCAATTTAAAAGTATTATATAATAGTTTTTTGAAATTGCAGTTAACCACTTGTTATGATAGTCACTTTATGTGATGCTTAAAAGACAATTGGTTAATTGCTGTTTTTAAATTTAAATATTGCTTTGTATGCAGGTGCCAATGAAATATGCTTTATTTAAAATAGGAGAGATATATAGTAGGGGTGTTTTATGAAAGGGTTTTTGAAATAGCAATTGACTAGTTTATTTGGAATCAACTTATAGAAAAATATATTTATATTAAGTGAGGTATTTATAAATGTCTTTTATAAAAGCGAAAAAATATTATTTGGGTCAAGATGGAAATAGAAGGATGAATTGTGCCCTTGCAGTTATGAGTGCGTTTAAAGAATCACACATGTTATCGGAAGAACAAATTAACACTGTGGGAAGATGTGGGAGTGGAACGGCTCCTGATGGCTTATGTGGGGCTTACTATGCTGCAAGTGTTATTCTTAAAGATAAAGTTGAAATTTTGGAAAAAGAGTTTAAAGAAAAGGCTAGTTCACTAAAGTGTAGAGAAATAAGAGCAGCAAAGAAGCTTTCCTGTGTTCAATGTGTAGAACACAGCGCAAGGTTAGTTGAAGAATTATCTGAAAATATAATTAATGAAGAAGAAATCAAATGCAACGTTTAGACTTAATTCATATGGAAGTAACTATGTTTTATAGCTCGAAAGATATTATTTTGAGAAAAAGGTGATTTAGTGAATGATCAAACGGTTTTTGTGTTTTCGGGACAAGGTTCACAGTATTACAACATGGGAAAAGAATTATATAATAAGGATATGACATTTCGTAATAATATGTTGAGTTTGGACAGAATTTTTGAAGATATTACTGGATGTTCAGTTATACAGAATTTGTATAGTCAAGAGAAACCCTCTGGAATTTTTGACGATACTTACTACACGCATCCGGCAATTTTTATGTTGGAATATTCTCTTGCACAGACTTTAATGGAGAAATCTGTTTATCCGGATTATGTCTTAGGTTCAAGTTTAGGGGAATATGCAGCATGTGCTGTTGCTAATGTCATAACTTGTGAGGCCGCCATAGAGTGTATAGTCAAACAAGTAGAAATGCTGCAAAATAAATGCTTAACAGGTGGAATGATTGCTATAATTGCTGATCATAAAATTTACAAAGATATACCTATACTGTATAAGAATTCTGAGTTGGTTTCAATAAACTATGTAACTCATTTTGTTATTTCGGCTTTAGAACAGGAGTTAAAAGAGATAAAGAATTATTTGAAAAAGAATAGAATTATGCATGTAAAACTTCCAATACAATATGCTTTTCATTCTCAATGGATTGAAGCCATAGGAGAAGAATATACAAAATATTTAAAAACGAATAATTATAAAGCTCCTAAAATAAATTTTGTGTCTTGTATGGAAGGTAGTTTGATAAAAGATATAGATTATGAATATTTATGGAAAGTAGTAAGAAAGCCTATTAATTTTATAGATGCTATAAATGGTTTAGGTGAGAAGGGTGACTTTAATTATGTGGATTTAGGTCCATCCGGGACTATGTCTAATTTCATTAAGTATCACATACCAAAGGAAAAGTGGACTAAGATTTTTCCGATAGTAACTCCAGCGCATAAAGAATTATTAAATATTGATAAGGTTTGTGAAACTACGGTACAAATAGCATACTAATAATTAGATATATAGTTTTTTATTTTGCATATATTAATACATTAGAATATACTTTTTTAGTTTTTAAAAAGGTGGTACAATAATAATATAGTAAATTATTTAGGCTATTTAAAAAATAGGGTGATTCAAAAAAAATAACTGGTCAATTGCCATTTCAAAAAATTTGCTTTAATAGGTATTGTACCATTAATGTTGAATAGGTTATTTTTAGAAATGCCTTATCAATGTGTTGAGAAGAATTCAGTAGTATGTAAGAATAATGAAAGGGGATTACAAATTGTCAAGACCGACTAAATGGAGGAAAGTTGAGTTTATTCCCAATATTCAATATTTTACTCCATTAGATTCTGAAAAAGAAAAAATAGAAGAAAACATAATATTGATTGAGGAAGTTGAAGCTATAAGGTTAAAGGATTTAGAAAAGTTAGAGCAGGAAGAGTGTGCGGAGAGAATGGAAGTCTCAAGACAGACTTTTCAAAGGATCCTTAATACCGGAAGAGAGAAGATCGCAGATAGCATTATAAATGGTAAAGCAATACGGATTGAAGGGGGAAATTTTACTCGAAATATTTGCCCTGTGCGATGTCTTGATTGCGGAAAAGAATGGAAAGAAAGCTACGAAAACTTTGAGAAAATAATCAAAGGTGATTATTTGTGTCCAGATTGCCAGTCTAAAAGTGTTATTTGTGCTAATAACAACAGTCAAAAGTTTTGTAAAAGAAATTGTTGGAGAAGAGGAAAAATGTAATAGTGCCTCACAAAGAAATAAGTCCATTGTGAAGCACTAAGTATTTTTTCTTTCTCAAACCAAGAGAAGAGGCTCAACGCCTCTTCGTTTTATTATATAGTCTATTTACCTAATATGCTTGCTATTTCTGCAACGTCTTTATCTCCTCGTCCTGATAGGCAGATAACAACAATTTTATCTTTATCAAGCGAGCTTGCAAGCTTTATTCCATGAGATACAGCGTGGGAACTTTCAATTGCAGGTATAATAGCTTCTATTTTTGAAAGCTTTAAGAAAGCTTCTATTGCTTCTTTATCCGTAACAGTGTGATACTGGGCTCTGCCACTGTCTTTATAGAAGGAATGTTCAGGACCTACACCGGGATAGTCAAGTCCCGCTGCTATTGAATATGCAGGAAGCGGTTCGCCCTTGTCATCCTGCAATAGATAGCATTTAAATCCGTGAATTACTCCGGGAGTTCCAACTGCTAAAGTTGCAGCATGATCAGGTGTGTCAAGACCTTTACCGGAAGGCTCTACACCAACCATTTTAACTTTCTTGTCATTATAAAAGGGCGAAAACATTCCGATGGCGTTGCTTCCACCACCTACACAGGCGACAAGGTAATCGGGTAATCTGCCTTCAAGTTCCATAATTTGTTGTTTTGTTTCTCTACCTATGACAGATTGGAAATGTTTGACTATTTCGGGATATGGATCTGGGCCTACAGCAGAACCTAACATATAAAATGTGTCTTTGTAGTTTGCGATCAAGTCGTCTAAAGCTGCATCAACAGCGTCTTTGAGGGTTCTTGTGCCTGATTTTACAGGAACAACCTTTGCACCTAAAAGCTCCATTCGAAATACATTTAATGCTTGTCTTCTTGTATCTTCTTCACCCATGTATACTATACATTCCATTTTAAATAATGCACAAGCAGTTGCTGTTGCTACACCATGTTGGCCAGCACCTGTCTCAGCTATAATTCTTTTTTTACCGAGTCGTTTTGCAAGTAGAACTTGTCCAAGGGTATTGTTGATTTTATGAGCACCCATGTGGTTTAAGTCTTCTCTCTTAAGGTAGATCTTTGCTCCACCAACCTCTTCTGTAAGTCTTTGGGCAAAATATAGAGGATTTGGTCTTCCGACGAAGTATTTAAAATAATAATCAAGTTCCTTTAAGAATTCAGGGTCATCCTTATATTGATGAAATGCTTCTTTTACCTCGTCTAATACCTTTACTAAATTTTCAGGTACAAACCGACCTCCGTATTCACCGAAAAAACCTTTGTTATCTGGTAAACTCATTACACTTTGCTCCTCTCATCTAATAAATCTTAAAATTATGTTTGATAGTCTGTCTACATATTAATAGTATCTTTTTCGCACATCTAAACATTTTAAGATAATTATACTTCAAAAATAGATTTTATTAAAGACATTAATTGAGGATAACTTTATTATCTGTGTTACCTATTTATGTAATTAATTTGTTTATTAGATTTTGTTGCTCGTTATTAGATTCAGGGTTGCTGAAGGGAAACTTTAACTTTGGAAATTCTATTCCAAAAAACATTGATTTTATGGTAAAATAGTTTATATTGTAGCCATATTATCATATAAAAACAACAGAAAAATTTGTTAAATAGGCTACAAAAAAATAAAAAAGAGGAGGACTTGATGAGGAATTTAAAGAGAAAGAGCGTTTTTATTGCTCTAGTAATTATGGTATGTTTTAGTTCAGTGTTTTATTGTGAGGCGAGTGCGTTAACCGAACAGATATTTGTGACTGTGAAAGCAAATGAAAAGTGTATTAAGATGGATACCCAGCCGTACATAAAGGATGGCAGGACATATGTTTCGGTACGTTTTGTCGCAGAAGCATTAGGCTCAAAGGTTGATTGGATTGCTGAACAAAGTAAAGTTCTAATTAGCAAAAATGAAAAGGATAAGGAAGTAATTACCGATTTAAGTGAAACCGTTGCCGGTGCGGTTTATGCTGACGAAAGTGAAGCGATTCAACTGGTAATTGGAAGTAATGAATTAATTGCTTATGGTGAAAAGAAGCAAATGGATGTTGTACCTGAACTTGTAAATGGGCGTACAATGGTACCAATAAGGTTTGTTTCTGAGAATCTTGATTGCGATGTAAAATGGGACGAACTAACCTATTCCGTATCTATATATAAAGAGGGCATTGTTATTCCGGAAGAATTAATTGCAAACAGAGGGTACACCGATGAAGATTTATTATGGCTTGCACGTATTATACAAGTGGAAGTAGGGGGCTTGTCTGTTAATGGCAGGGTAGGTGTTGCTAATGTGGTATTGAACAGAGTAAAGAGCCCCGAATTTCCTAATACTGTATATGATGTGATTTTTGCCAGCGGTCAGTTTCCACCTGTAAAAAAAGCAAGTTTTAAAGAGTTGGTTCCTTCAAAGAAGTGTTTTATTGCGGCCAAGATGGCGCTAAATGGAATAAATAATGTTGAGAACTGTCTGTTTTTTAACAATGTTCCATTCAAAAGTAAGAATATTACTCTTTACCAGAGGATCGACGGTGAATACTTCTATCGAAAGAAGTAAGATTTTTTACAATAAGTTAATTTGCTTTTGTCAATAGAAAAGGCTGGTCTTTGTATAAATATAAGATCAACCTTTTTTATTGCTCTTCATTCGAATAAAATAGACAAAAACTCAAAAGGGGTCTATGGATGTTCCTTAACTTTGTTGGAAATAATCTTTAGGGGTGTTACAATTTCTTGATTTGGGGTATAATACAAATGCAAATGGTTTGCATTTGCAAAAATATATATGGAGGATTTAAGTATGAAGTCATTTAGAATTTTACCGATAATGTTAGTAGCAATGTTGTTTTTTAGTTCATGTGTTAGTAATGGGACAGAAAATGTGAGCGTAGCTACAGGAGAGAATAATGTTACTATAGTTACATCTTTTTACCCTATGTATATTTTTACGAAAAATATAGCAAAGGATATTGAGGGAGTAAAGGTGGTTAATATGGCAGAGCCTCAGGCAGGTTGCCTTCATGATTACAATTTGAACCCGGCGGATTTGAAGAAAGTTGAAAAAGCTGATATCATGGTTATTAATGGAGCTGGTATGGAAACTTTTATTGAAAAAATTATAAAAGAGAGGCCGCAGCTTAAGGTTGTTGAAGCTAGCAGAGGGCTCGAACTTATAAAAGAAGATAGCCACCACCATGAGGACGAGCACGGTGACAAAGATGTACATGAAGAAGACAGTGAACAGAAAAATCTTGAACATGAGGGGCATGATCACAGTGTGAATCCACATGTATGGGTAAGTATATCTGGAGCGATAGATGAAGTAAAAAACATAGGTAATCAGTTAGCAAATGCTGATCCTAATAATGCCGAAAAATACCTTAGTAATACTAATGAGTATGTCAAAAAGCTTGAGGTTCAAAAGGAAAAAATGAATAATGCTTTAAAAGGTATTGAAAATAGGAATATTGTCACATTTCATAAGGCTTTTCCATACTTTGCTAAAGAGTTTGAACTCAATATAGTTGAGGTGATTGAAACTGAGGAAGGAAGTGCTCCTAGTGCAGGTGAGTTGGCAGATAAAATAAAAAGTATAAAAGAAGCCAATGTAAAGGCTCTTTTCACGGAACCTCAGGTTTTAAATAATTTAGCTTCAACTGTTTCAAAGGAAACAGGTATTTTGGTTTATGAAATAGATACAGTAGTGTCCGGCCCTGAAGAACCTGAACTGGATGCTTATGAAAAGGCAATGGATGAAAATTTAAAAATATTGTTAGAGGCTTTGAAATGATGAGTACAAAACATAGTAGATGTAATCAAAACGGATGTTGTGGGTTGTGTTGTACAAAAATTGAAAACTTTGGTGTGTCTTTTGGTAAGACACAAGTTTTGAAGGACGTAAACCTTCATATACATTGTGGAGAACTTACTGCTATCATAGGACCTAATGGTGCAGGAAAGAGTACTCTATTAAAGTCTATTCTTGGTGAAGTGAAGCACACCGGAGAGCTCAAGTTTATGGATGCTAAAGGTGAAAAACATAATAGGCCTTTGATAGGTTATGTTCCACAGCACTTAAGCTTTGATAACGGTTCACCAGTAAGTGTTTTTGATTTGTTTATGTCAAGTCTTGTCAAAGCACCTTCGTGGCTTTATAAACCAAAGGGAATTAGGAAAAAAGTTGAGGACTGTCTTGCTAAAGTTAAGGCAGAGCAGCTTATAGACCGAAGGTTAGGAGCTTTATCAGGAGGGGAACTTCAGAGGGTTCTCCTTGCACTTGCATTAGAGCCAGTTCCGCATATCTTACTTTTAGATGAACCTGTATCAGGTGTTGATCAAAACGGTTTAGAGATGTTTTACAATACTTTGGTGGAGCTTAAACAAAATTATGATCTTTCTATAATCCTTGTTTCTCACGACCTTGATCTGGTTTTAAAATACTCTGATAGGATTGTGCTTGTAAAGGAAACAGTTTTGGCAAGTGGCACTCCTAAAGAAATGTCCACTAATGAAATGCTTTTAGATACTTTTGGAATGTCTTGGCTTAGAGATTGTAATGATAAAAATAACAGGGAGGATGGTAGTCAATGATAAACCTATGGTATTCTCTCATAGATACTATCCTGCCATTTCAATGGGCAGAGCTTGATTTTATGAAAAATGCATTGTTGGCAGTACTCTTAGTTTCGCCTATTTTTGGAATACTTGGAACAATGATAGTGAATAACAAAATGGCCTTTTTTTCTGATGCTTTAGGGCATGGCGCATTTACAGGGGTTGCTATAGGAAGTATTATGGGTATTTTAAACCCTGCTCTTGGAGCAATAGTTTTTTCTATAGCATTTTCGTTATTGATTACTATTGTTAAAAGCAAGAGCAAGACTTCTACAGATACGATAATAGGTGTATTTTCGTCTATAGCTATTTCTACCGGATTTGTTCTTCTTTCTGTTGGAGGTAAAAATATGAGTAAGTATTCAACCTACCTTTATGGTGATTTGCTTAGTATTTCTCCGTCAGATATAATTATGTTGTTAATTGTTTTTGTTGGTGTATTTTTATTATGGTTGACATTGTTTAATAAAATGCTTTTAATAAGTGTAAATCAATCATTGGCAAGGAGCAGAGGAATCAATACCCTTGTTATTGAGGCTGTTTTTACATCAGCTATTGCAGTAATTGTTACAGTTGGAATTCAATGGGTGGGATTACTTATAATAAACTCATTATTGGTGCTTCCAGCTGCTGCTGCACGTAATATAACTGTTAATGTAAGGCAGTATCATCTGTTGTCGGTTATTATTTCTCTTTTTTCAGGAATATTGGGTTTGATCATTTCTTACTATTGGAATTCTACTACAGGAGCAACTATAGTTCTTATTTCAGCAGGTATTTATTTCTTAACGCTTGCGTTGAGGAATAAAGTTGGATAATATTTATTGTGAAGCTGTATTTTCGGCATTCCTAATTTTAAATTAAGGGTGGTTATTGTGAAGTTTAAGCCTAATTTTAAGTTTGCGTTTTCTTTGCTGATTTTTTTATTAACGTTGTTATTAGGATGTTCAAAAAGTTATCTTGAAGTACAAGCAGCTCCGGAAAATTCTAATGCTATTATTGTTTCTGTGGACTGGGATGAAATAGACTTTGATGTTTCTCCCATAATAATAGAAGGCAGGACTATGGTTCCATTAAGAGCTATTTTTGAAGCTCTTGATGCACAGGTTGAATGGGATGGTATAACCAGAACAGTAACAGGATTGAGGCAAAATATAAAGGTGAGCCTGTTGGTAGACAGTAAAACGGCTATAGTTAATGGAAAAGAAATTCAGCTAGATGTGCCAGCTACTATAGTGTCAGGAAGAACTTTGGTTCCTGCGAGGTTTATTTCTGAAAGTTTAGGAGCAAAGGTGTCCTGGGACGCAAATTTGCGCAAGGTTGAAGTGTTGACCCAGGAGGTAATACATATTCCCGACAGTAACTTTGAAAAAATAATTAGGAAAAGTATAAAAAAATACTCTGGGGAATTACTTTCCAGCGATTTAAAGAGCATTAGTGTTTTAGAAGGAAGAGAATCAGGCATATCCAATATTGAAGGCATACAGTATATGAAAAATATTAAGTATTTATACTTAGAAAAGAACAATATAAGTGATATAAGTATGCTATCGAGCTTAAACGAATTGAAAACGCTAAGTATTAGTGAAAATAGAATATCAGATCTAAGCCCGCTTTCAACATTGACCAATCTTAAAATAATTTATATGCATACAAACCTCCTGAGGGATTTGACTCCCCTAACTCCTTTGACCAATTTAGAGGAATTGTACTTAGGAGGAAACTATATAAAAGACATAAAGCCTTTATCCAATCTTATAAATCTAAAAAGCTTATTTCTTGGGGACAATCAGATAATTGATCTTCACCCGATAGAAAAGCTTATAAATGTGATCAATTTAGATATTTATGCAAATTCTGTATTAGATATAACCCCTCTTAAGTCATTAATTAATTTAGAAGAATTGTATATTGATTATTACGATGGAAAATCGCCGCTTGATGATATCCTTTATGAGAAATATGAAGATATGTTGCAAAAGGCCAAAGAGATAGTTGAGAAAGTTATAAAACCTGAAATGACTGATTTGGAAAAGGAGCTTGCAGTTCATGATTATATGGTTTTAAATACCGTTTATGATTATGAAAATTATCTTCTAGATAAGGTTCCGGAAGAGTCGCATCAGCCTTATGGGGTATTGGTAAACAAAGTTGCCGTGTGTGATGGTTTTGCGAGAACAATGCAGATTCTATTGAATATGGTTGGCATAGAAAGCGAATTTGTACATGGAGATTCAGATAGTGAGAAGGGCTGGTATGGCCATGCATGGAATATTGTAAAAATCGATGGTGAATATTTTCACTTAGATGTTACGTTTAATAATATAGACAAAGATGATAGAAAAATTAAAGATGATTCCATAGCACATACTTATTTTAATATATCCGACAGACAAATTTCTTTTGATCACCGATGGGAAAAAAGTGCTTATCCTTCATGTAATAGCGATAGCGATTATTTTACACGGATAAGTGAATTAAAAGGGGACCGAATTATTGACGGAGATAATGCTTACTTCATAGATAAAGAAAACAAAATTATAAAGATGAATATTGCCGATTTTACCACTGTAAGTCTTACCGATAAAAAGGCTGAAATGATAGCAATGTATAATGGTTTTATTTATTACATACATAATTTAAATGGTGATGCAAATGCCATCTATAAATTGAGAACCGATGGTACAGGAGAAACAAAAGTATATGATGGTTGGGCAAAATATCTCAAATCGGATGGAGAAAATGTATATTTCATCGATGAAGATGATAGAATGAGCAGATTGACACAATCAGGAGCAAAAAGAATTACTACAGGAACTATAGTATCAGCCTTTTATTTTTCTCGGGATTATATAATATATAAGGCTTATAAATGGAATTCGGGGGCTAAGTTATACAAAATTAATAAAGTTACCGGGGAGAATAATAGGATTGGTTTTGATTCACCTACAGGTTTTTCATACTCAGCTGCTTCCGGATATTTGACTTATTATTATACCCCCTTAGAAAGAGTATTTGATGATTGGATTTATTACGTTAATGAAGATGAAGAAAACAGCTTATTTAAAATCAATGTAGACGGTGAGGGGAGGACTAGGCTAAACAATTCGGACAGTACAATAATAGATATTTATGGGGATTGGGTGTACTATCATAATAACAGTGACAATTCCAAAGTTTATAAAGTAAGAATTGATGGAACTGAGGACAGTAAGGTTTTAGACTAAGTAAAAAAACAGTTTACATTATGCTGTAAATTGTTTAATATGTAAAATATAAACTTATAAGAGAGGCCAATTCTATGATAGAAATTAAAAATGTGACAAAGACCTATAGTGGTACAGTGAAAGCTGTTGATGACCTTAATATTAATATACAGGATGGCGAGATATTTGGTTTTTTAGGGCCTAACGGTGCCGGCAAAACCACAACAATAAAAATGATAACAGGTATTTTGAGACCTGATAGTGGAAATATAAGAATTAACGGCATAGATATAAATGAAAACCCTTTAGAAGCAAAAAAGAAATTTGGGTTTGTTCCCGATGATCCCAATATATTTTTAAGACTAAAGGGAGTTGAATACCTTAATTTTATGGCAGATATGTACGAAGTCGCAGACACCGACAGAAAGCAACGTATTGAGAGCCTTTCTGAAAGATTTGAAATGAGCGGTGCTCTAGGTGACCATATACAAAGTTATTCCCACGGAATGAGGCAGAAAATTGTTATTATGGGTGTGTTAATACACAATCCACCTGTATGGATATTAGATGAGCCGATGACAGGCCTTGATCCAAAATCCTCCTTTACGTTGAAGGAAATGATGAGAGAGCATGCATCTGGGGGAAATTCAGTGTTTTTTTCAACCCATGTGCTTGAAGTTGCTGAAAAAATATGTGATAAAGTTGCGATTATAAATAAGGGAAAGATACTCTTTGCAGGAAAGCTTGAGGAAATGAGAGAGCACTTTAAGAATAATCAATCCTTTGAAAAAATGTTTTTGGAGTTGACTGAAAATGGACAATAAACTAATTATACTTACCAAAGCACTGCTAAAAAACGGTTTTGGAATAAAAGCAACTGGAAAAAAGAAAGTCAGGCAGATTACATTTATAATACTGATAGCCTTGTGTTTTGTACCGCTCTTTATAAGTCTGTCACTTTTTGTTTCAACAATGTATGATGCACTAAAAGCTATAGAGCAAGAAGGGGTTATTTTAAGCCTTGGAGTTGCGGCTACTTCATTTACGATATTTTTCTTTGGTGTGTTTTATGTGATTAATATTTTTTACTATTCTGATGACGTAGAGAATCTTTTGCCGCTTCCATTAAAACCTTCCGAAATAATTGGAGCGAAGTTTCTTGTTACGGTAGTATATGAATACCTTACTGAGCTAATACTATTGCTGCCGTTGTTTATTGTTTATGCTTATAAAAGCGGAGCTTCGCTTATGTATTATATTTATGCACTAGTAGTTTTTATTCTTGTGCCTGTCGTACCACTTTCCATTGCGTCAGTTTTAGTTATGATAATTATGAGGTTTACAGGGATAGCAAAAAACCGTGACCGTTTTAAAATGGTAGGCGGCTTGATAGCTATGTTTGGGGCTATTGGGTTTAATGCTGTAATACAGAAGTTTGCATCAAAGAGTGTGGCTCCTCAGCAGCTTCAGGAAATGTTTACACAAGGACAGAATTCCATGGTTGAATTTGTATCGAGAATTTTTCCTGGCGCAAAGTTTGCGGCACGTAGTATCATATATAATACAAGCGTTCAAGGGATTGTAAATCTTCTGATTTTTCTATTAATTACTGCAGCAAGCTTTCTGATATTTTTGTATATTGGTGAGTTGTTGTATTTTAGGGGCGTAATAGGTATTTCCGAAAACGCAGCAAAAAGAAAGAAGGTCAGTAGTGAGGAACTCGGCAAGCTTAGTATCCGTCAATCAAAACTAAAAGCATATACAATTAAAGAGCTGAAACTTCTTTTTAGAACACCTATATATTTCATGAACTGTGTACTGATAAATTTTTTGTTTCCAATACTTATGCTTATACCATTTTTAACTCAATCTCAGGGTGGGAGCGAATTAGAAAGCATTAAGACAATTATGTATAGTGGGATTTATGAGGGCGTTATTGTTGCAGCAGGGTTTGCCTCAACAATGCTAATCTCTACTATTAACTCTATAACATCAACTTCCATTTCAAGAGAAGGCCAAAATTTGTATATAAGCAAATACATACCAACTTCTTATCAAACGCAAATATTGGCTAAAGCCCTATCAGGAGCAGTTATTTCTCTGATAGGGGTAATTACCATACTTATAAGCGTGACAGTATTTTTACGTATACCGCTACATTTAGTATTTATGATAGCCGGTATAAGTTTGTTTGGAATAGTCTGTATGTCTTTTATAGGAGTGATGATCGACCTGTTCCATCCTAAACTCAATTGGGATAATGAGCAAAAGGCTGTAAAACAGAATCTCAACCCGTTGTTTCACATGCTCTTAGGTACAATTTTTGGTGCAGCAACTATTTTGGCTTCTATTGTGTTTGGTTTTAATGCGCTTACAACACTTGGTATTATCGCCCTTGTTTTTGGTATTCTTGATTTTGTTTTGTATAAGATTATAACAACAAAGGGCGCAAAGTTGTTTAATGATATAGAGGTGTAAAAAATTGTAGGAATTATATTTATGTTTTGTAGATAAGATGAAATAAATAAAATTCATCTGTTTGTAAAATTCTTTTAAATCAAGAAGTTTCTATTATCTAATAGGATAATATTTGAGGTTTTTTTTATTATTTTTACAAAACTATTGAAATTTGTAGTAATATTTGGTAAGCTTATTAAGTCAATTCGTTTTAAATTTCTGTGCAACTAAAAATTTAATAAAAAGTGAGGGATAATGTTATGGCAAAGGATAAAGGTAAGGAGAAGAAAATTCAAGATACCCATCGTAGTGAAAGTGACAGAGTTTTATCCTCAGAAGATCTAGACAAAGTATCCGGAGGTGCTTCTTTGCGTAAAGTTGGCAAAGTTAAGACCACCGATATTGGTGATAATACCAAATCAAAGATTTAAGTTGCACGTCAGATTATAAGTTTTCAAGTCAATTTTTTAGATTTTATCATCTTTAGCGTAGCTAATTCATTTAAAATGTAAAATCATTTACTTTGTTTCAGTTTTACAAATACTTACATGTGTTGCACAGAAGTTCTTTATTGAAGGACTCTTCTTAGTGTGGTCTAACAAAATATCAAATTTCAAGGGTTTTTATGAAGTCTTAATTATCAATGAGTTTTATGAGTATGGGCAGTACAAGTTTTCCATGTAACTTATGGTAAAAGCATAAGTGACAGCAAAAATTAAATTAACGGAGGTTACACACAAGTATGCGAAAAATAATTTCATTTTTAGTAGCTATGGCTCTGTTGTTGACGACTACGCCAATCTATGCAATTAGTACTGCGGATCTTAAGAATTTAAGCAAGGAGGAACTTAGAGAGGCAATTAGAGGAGATGAACTTTGGGTTGAAAATTATCCAAAAGGTTTATTCAATTTTGTTGGGACTCAATACATAGTCCACGAATCGCAGAAATTTATGGAAATAGCAATTGCAAGGCAAGGAGGCACAAAAGGCGATGTAACTGTTGATTTTAAAGCAATTGATGTGTCAGCTAAGTATGGAGAGGATTACGTAATTAGGGTATATGAAAACTCTGATAAGTATATAATTAAAGAAAACAAAAATTCAATTCCGTTAATGGAAACTCTTCAGGATGATGCAAATATTAATATAAGTAAACCAGAAGAAACAAATGGTGATATAACAGTGCAGCAATCAGTATACTCCGAGCAGGAGAGTGTAGTTGATGAGGGTGAGGCTAGTGAACCCTTTGAAGAAGAAGTAGTTGACCAAGATAATACAGCCGATGAGAAAGAGCAACCGTATGTTGACCTTGAAGCTCAAATTGTTGATATTGGAAACAAAACTGCTCCAAAATCTCTAAGGCAGCTAAAAGAATCAGCTTTAGGAATAAAAAGCGATAGACCAGATTGGAAAGAGGTTGATCTTAAAACTGTAGAACAGCTTAAGTCGGAATATGATCAATTCTTTTACAATATCCCTGGTGCGCAAAGTACTATTAGATTTAAAGATGGCGAATACATAAAATATCTATATATCATACCTTTAAATGACAATTTATCAGAAAGTGAAGAACAGATACTTTTTGCACTTACAAATCCAGAAGGTGGTGCTGTAAGAGGCGAATTTTACATGTCCTATGCAAACATAATTGATGATGAAGAATATGAAGCATCAACTTTTGAGCTTTCACAAGACTCAGTAGTTGCAAAGGACGGACAAGCAACTGTAACTGTACGTCGTATAGGGGGATTTTCACAATATGCATCGGTAAACGTTGGAACAGAAGAGCACACAGCAGTTGCAGGAGTTGACTATATACCGGGGCTTCAGGAGTTGTTGTTTACGCCTGGAATGAAAGAGCAGGAAATAACAGTAGATATACTAAAGAATCCGAAAATGGACAGTTATAGGGAGTTTAAAATAGCTCTTGACAGAGAAAATAAAAATGTAAATGTAAAAAAGGCCGAGACAAAAGTAATTATAATACCTGAAACAGAAACCACACAATCGGGTAACCTTCAAGTCTTTTCAGCTGACTATAGTGCTCAGGCTGCCGCAAACATCAAATCAGGAGTAGAGGTGATATCACCTTACGGTTTTTCACCACAAAAGGGCCAATGGGCTGTGGTTGCACAGGATTTTCTTTCCGGTTCTAAGGGAGGGACAGCATACAGTGATGGAAACGAGATAAGAATAAGGGCTAATGGCAGTACTTCCTTTGCAAGAGCAACAAATGTGAAACTGTATGGAGTTGAAAAGGTGAATTTTGCAGTGGGAAATTCCGGCTGCGGACGTCATTGGACTGAACGACTATGGTATACTTTTTGGATTAAAAAAGTAGATAAATCAGAACATAATTTTAATACGACCTTTGGAGTTGTGTCACCGACAAATAATTCACCAGAATTGTATAAGGAAAATGGAAACCTTGGAAGAAAAGGAGTAGACAGAAATATTGCAGAGAGCTTATGGAACACTTCCTGGTTGGGTTATGGTACATGGGCGGCAGGTGGCAATCAGAGTACGGCAGACTTAGGATGGTTAAGACTGTATTTAAAAGAGTACAGCCTTCAAGTGAAAAACGATGAAACAAATGTGCCGAAATTTGAAGTAAAAGAATATGACATTAAGGATCAAAAGCTAAATAAAAAAAGTGTACTACAAAGCTCACAACCGGGTTCGATTTCCATAAAAACTGTGTACTCAAACGTTAATAATGACAAGAGTTTTGCTGCAAAAACAGAGAGTACTGGAGTATATCGTTCAGATAAAATTGAATTTAGTGTAACCTATGCAGATAACATTATAGGCAAGAACTCAAAATATGTAGGTTTTGAAGTTCTTAAAGGCAATGGAAAGTGGGAAAGATTCAGTGGTACTACTCTTTCATTGGACAAGGATTTCTTTTCAAAAAGCGGAATGCTCGATGGTATAAGAGCTGGAACTATACAGGTAAGACCTGTCTTTGAACACAACAATGTTAACCTGACTCTTAAGGCAGATACTATAAACGGATATATTAAAGAGCTTGGTGAGGAAATTGCAGAAAAAACCTTTACAGGACTAAAGGTAGGAGATAAAGTTAATGCAATAGCAAAGAATTTTAGTGCGTCCCTAACCCCCTCCTGGTCATCTAGCAATAATTCTAAGATGCTGTCAACAGATTCAACAGGTGCAAATACAAGTGTCATATATGAAATGTCTTCAGGTAGAAATAATCTTAATGTAAATTTCTTTAATCCAACAATTATCGTTAAAGCAAATCCTAATGTATATAAGCATAATGTTTCAAAGCCTGAATTTGGGATTGACGGAGTATTATATTCCGACCATGAAAGCTTAAGTGCGAGAATGAGTGAGATATTTGAAGCAAACTCCGATGAAAATCTGAGCAATGATCAAAATCCTACAATATCAATATCATTTAAGTATGTTTTTGATAATAAATATCCCGATCCGTATGGCATTGTAAGGGATGAATTTGGAAATCCGTCAGAAGCCGTGTTGACGGTGTACAAAAGCGATAGGACAGTTAAAGGAAGATATTCATCAAATAAAACTCAAAATTCTCCTAATACATATACTGTTAGTGCCTCAAATGGTTCTTACACATATTCAGGAAAGCTTAAAGATTTAGGCTGGGAAGCAGATGATTATGCAACGGTTATCATATATGGAAGTAAAAAAAGAAGTGACGGAGTACTGCAGTCTACAAGGGAAAATGTCATTGATTTTCTTGTAAATTCGGGAAACTACATAACTGTAAAGACTCCTGAGGATGAGCTTGTTGCAGGGGACGTGTACCAACCTGTAGTAATTGAGAAGGCTGACCCTGTAAATAACTATGAAATGACCTCTTATCTTGTTCCGGGATTTACTGCGAAATGGAGGGATTATTCGGGAGACTTAGATGGTGATGGTCAGGAAAGCTATGATGAAACTGAGAAATTGCGAAAAAAGATGGCGGCATATGGAATGAATCTTGACACAATTCGTTCAAACCCTAATAACAGAAGTTATGATGCGTTGTTCTGGGGCAATTTCTTTAACTATGCACCTAAGTTCTTCAACCCTTCCCAGATACTTTACAACTTTGAAAAGTCTCCCGAAGAAAGCTCTAAATGGGAAGCTTCTATAGTTATTTATGAAAAATACAGAACAGTTATAGATCCCAATACACCTTCAAATGATTTGCCGGTAAAAGGTGCTACAGTAATTGTAGGCAACAAGGCATATGAAACCGACGAAAAAGGTGTTGCAACAATTACCGATCCTACTTTTGAAGAGGGTGTAAATTACTCTGCGAGGGTAATGCATAAAGGGTATGAATTCTATACTTATGTACAGCCGGGAAGGACTCTTAAACATGTTTTCGACACAAGTGATATTATGAGGCCTACTGATTTCAAAGCCCGTTATAAAAAGAATGATAATGAAAGAATACCTCTTGACAAGGATAGGACGCTCTTGCCTGTAAGAAGAGGAGAAACGGAATTTGAATTTAGGGTAGATAACGGAAAAGAGGGCGTAGCAGCAAATGATGCTATAATAAGGATTTATGAAACAAATGCCCAAGGTTTTAAAACGGATGTTATCTATGAGGGAAGGACAGGAAAGCCTTCCGATGGGATATTTACATATTCAATGGATCTTTTGAATGAGGGCATAAAGCCTGGAAACAGGATGTACATTGCTCCACTTTATGTGAGGGATGAAGAGATAGCAAGGGAATACCCCGAAGTTGATGTTGGACTTACCTTCAGTATGGACTTAACATTAGTTTCAGCTCTGGCAAGCTTCGATACACCACTAGCTCCGGCTGTTGAGTTTATTGGCAAAATGAATAACAAGTTTGATCTCAGCATGGATCTTGATTTGAAGGATATATTAAAAACCGGTACAAGGGTAGATGAAAACGGTAACAAATATAATACGAAGTACATTACTTTCGGCTTCAACAAAGAGTTCGAGAAAAAGTTCGGTGATCAGAAAGAGGACGAAGAAGAGAAAAAAGAAGAAAAGTCTATGCTTGACAAGATAAAGGGAGTATTTTCGGGTGCTGCTTCACAAAAAGCGGCAACACAGAATTTAGTCAAGGACAATAAAGATGTTACTGCAAAGAAAAAGGGTTCCGGAGGCGGTACTTTCAATTTTGATTTTTCTATTTCCCTTACAATGACTATTGAGGAAGGGCAAAATAAAGGGGCCGATGGAATTATCAAAAGAGATGGATTCCACTATTTCAGTTCATTGGTGCTTATGGCAGACGGAACCGCTGATTTCGGTGCCAAATACACTTATGTTACTCCAATAGGAATTCCGGTTTTTGCATCAATAGATATAACCGGTAATGCCAATGTTGTTTTTGGTATAGAAGCCAATGAAGATGAAAGATATGTGGAAAAATACAGATTTGCCAGCAATGGTAAGGTTTCTCTTAATCCTAAGGATTACACCATATTTACGAAATTCTATATAAGTCCTAGCATAACCATAGGTGCTGGAGTCGGAATGGATTATCTGAAGGCATTTGTTGAAGGTAATGCTACAGCTGATTTTAATTTTACCGCTCCTATCATGGGTGATAAGTATACGTCGAGTGGTGACGGAGGGCTTGTAATATCTGCAGCGGTGGGAATCAAAATACTGTTTATACAGAAAAAATGGACAATATATAAGTCCAAGAGAATTGAACTATTCAGTTACGGTTATGCCTCACAGGCTATAATGTCATCTTTAAACGATCCTTATACGAATTATTTGTATAAGACTGTTGAACCTGTAGAAGATAGTGACATAATGAGCCGTGATTATCTTAAAAACCAATCGGATTGGCTTGGTAACGGCTATCCAGCAGGAAAATTATCCCCTCTTGCTGTTGATATGAGTGATGAGGTTGCCCTGTTGGCAGGTGCATATCCGTATCCACAGACAAAAATAGTTCCGTTTGACGACAAGCTTTTGATGCTCTTTATCAATGATCCAGGTGAAGACATGCGCGATAGCCGCAATCGTGCACAATTGTTTTATTCAATATATAACGGCAGTACTTGGTCTATTCCTCAGGTTGTAGACAATGACAGTACATGGGATGAAGCACCGGATGCGTTTATAGTAGAAGATAAAATTCTTGTTACATGGTCGGATGCTAGTAGGGAATTTACAGAAGATGATGATGCAAAAACAACCCTTCAAGCCATGAACATAAGCGGAAGATGGTTTGATACAGAAACAACGTCCTTCGAGGATGAATTTGAAATAACAAAACAGACTCAGATAGATAAGGATTATGCAGATGTAAATCCGATGATATCCTATGATGAACAAACCCAGAGACTTATGGTGTACTATACGAAAGTGGACTATGATGATTATGCCTATGATTATGACAATACACCTACAAATGACACCGATGCGTTAAAGGAGACAACTGATGACGGAGACGATACTACTGTTTATGGTGATATTGTAAACGGATACAGCGTAGTAGCATATAGGTATGCACAAAGGCAGCATGATGGCCCGTTTGAATGGAATACCGAATACTCAGAAGGTGAAGGCTTAGACCCTGAGGACGGCTTTACTCCGGAAGGCTTCTATGGACAGAGGTTCTTAGATCTTTCAATATTGTTTGACATAAAAGAAGAAGAGCTTATTAGGGAACCGCATGATACTACTGTGGATGAAGAGGACGTTGAAGTTCCCGAAGTTCCTGAAGGATATGTTAAAGGAGTTACAGGAACAGAAACTGTAGTGGAAAGGGTTTACGGACATACTGATCCTATGGTTGTAGAATCGGATTTGATTTCCTACAACGGACTTGCATTGCATACATATGTTATGGATGCCGACAGCAGCAAGACAACTACCGGTGATCAGGAACTCTATATGCAAATATACAATTATGAGTTAAATGAGTTCCATCATCCAATAAGAATCACAAACAATAGTGTACAGGATTCAAAACCTCAGTTTGTACGTTCTAAGGGAATAACTTACTTGTACTGGTTGTCCGGTGGAGATATAGTGTATATGGATATAACCAATATGGTAAAGTATAACCTTCTAAAGAAAGACATTGAAGTTGATGGTGAGATCAGGTCCATTTATATAGTTGATAAGTACCATACCGGGATAGACGGTTATATACAGACAGCAGTAAAAAGTAAAGAAGATTATCCTATAGACCATTTCCAAATTGAAACAAACGGAGACAGTCAGTATATACTTTATACAGACTATGTTATAACCTATAAAAACGGTTTAAAAGCCGGCGACCCTGGCACAGAAAACCTTGAAAACGTAAATAAGGAAAAGCAGATATTTGCAGTTTACCATGAGCCGATGATGGAAATAAAGGAAGTTCTGTTGACTGATTCTTATGAGGATAATGAAACATATACTTTTACTTTTGTTGAAGGTAAAGGAATTGGGACATATCCTGAGAAAGTAACTGTTACAGAATACGTTTACAATGATGCTAATGAGATAGTATTTAATCCAGATGAAAACCTTATTGACTACAGCATAGTGTCCGATGTAAACGGTTTTAAGGGTGTTGTTGAAGCCGGTGATCCTGTTATATTCAAAGAATATGCACCTACAGAAGGATACGCATGGTCAAAACCGGTACAATTGACTTATGAAGAAGGAGCAAATTACAGCGATATTTCCTTCCTTGTAAAAGACGATAATTCTATCGAGGCCGTATACGTCAAATACAATCAGTACCTGAACGAGGACAACTCCTTTGTAGACGACACAGAAAACCGTATTTTTGCGTATTGTAACTTCAATATTGAAAGTACAATTGATGCAGAAGAAATAGAACTTCCTTCACAGCTTGTAAAAAGCGAAGATAGGCTAAATTTCAGTACTGTAATAAAAAACACAGGAATAAAACCTATCACAAACATAAGCTATGAATACTATATTGAGCAGAAGGGTGAGCAGTTATATACTAGTGAACCACAAGCAATATTGGACGATAAAGATGTGAATATGATTCTTGGAGGCGATACCCATGTATTATATGGAGAATTCGACCTACCTGAGGACATTTCTGATATTGTTGTCGGCTTTAGGATTACTGACGAAATGGGCAATGTTCTTGCGGAGACAGAAAAAGCTGTATGGGCCGGAGCTGACCTTGTAATTACTGTACTCGACAGTAGGCTGCAAAGTAATGATACAGCAGGTATATCATTGTTTGCAAGAAATGAAGGTAATATTGGTTATGACGGAAAGCTTGATATTTTGTATGCTAAAGATGCTACTGTGCTTAGAAGCATTGATCTTAATGTAGATGCCGGTGGTTCTGAAGCTATGAATGTTGAAATGGATATTGACCTATCTAAGTTTGGTGAAAGCCAAACAAGAGAAGACGGCTCCGTATATCAAAAGATAGAACTGAAGCTTGTGGCAGGCGAAAATACCATCTATGCAGAAATAGTACGTACTGCAGATAAGGAGACAGTTGATAAGGTTAAAAATGTCAAGACTTTTTCAATAAACAGCAGGGATTTCTCTATAAACTCAGGTACTACTAAAAAACTCAATACAATAACCCAGCTATTTGAACCTATACCTGAATTTGTATCTGATCCCCTTGAGGTAAGGTGGAGGACATCTGATGCTGAAGTGGCTTCAGTTTTACCCGATGGTACTGTGGTGGGACTTAGCAATGGAGAGGCTGTAATCACTGCTGTTCTTGCACCACGAACTAGCACTACGGCAACTCTTTCTGACGGTACTTTTGCAGATGTTGATACTAGTTATGAACTTCCGGATAGTATGATTTTAAGAAGAGAGGTCAAGGTAAAAGTGGTAAGCGCTGGTGACAGCAGCAATGGCAGTAGTGGCAGCAGTGGGTTGGCAGGTAGTAGTGGTGGAAACAATGCAGTGGACAACAGTACAACAGACAATACAACAGACAATACAACAGACAATACAAATACTGCCCAAAAAGAGGTTGTGGTACAGTTTAAACCTACACTGGAAGGTAAAACTAGTACAATAAAACCTGCTTTAGCTGATTTCTCTGCTGCGTTGCAGAAATTAAAGGAAGAAAACAAGACTTCCTTGAGAATAACTTCTTCTGACGAAGATATATCAGAAGTAAAGAAACTGGTTCTTCCGGGCGTTGTAATGAACCAAATAGCAACAAATACAGTTAAAAACCTTGTTTTTGATACAGTTTCAGCAAAAATGACTCTTGAAGAAAAGACCTTGAATTCGTTGAACAATTTATTGCGTGAGCATGGAGAGAATCAAGAGGTTACAATTGCAATTTCTAGAAAGAACGTAGAAGAATATCAAGGCTTAAAAGAACTGGTGGCAAATAGACCTGTATACGATTTCTCCATACTTATCGGAGACAAAAAGATAAAGGATATGACAAAGGAACCCATACCTTTAACTTTAGAGCTTGAAGATTTTAAGTCGGGAAATGACTCAAGTGATATAAGCAGGATAGCAGGAATTTTCATTGCAGAGGACGGAAACTACAAAGTGATGCCGATATCAGTAATTAAAGATAAAACACTTGTTATTAAAACAAAACATAATTCAATGTATTCAGGAATCTACAGCAATAGTGAATTTGATGATGTATCGGGTTGGTCAAAAGACTCCATTAACTTCTTATCAGCTCGTGAAGTGATTAATGGTGTTGGCGACAAACGCTTTAATCCAAAAGGTAGCATCACAAGAGCAGAATTTATAACAATAATGTCAAAAGTAGCTGAAGCGGAAGCTGCAAAAGTAAATAAAACAAGCTTCACCGATATAGGCACAGAGGACTGGTATTCACCTTTTGTTGAATGGGGCTATGCCTTTGGCATTACAAAGGGTAAAGGAAATGGAAGGTTTGAGCCAAATGAAAAAATCACAAGGCAGGATATAGCTGTTTTGATTGCTAGTTTGGTGGAAAAGCTAGAATATGAACTTCCGGAACTTAAGGAAGAAATAATATTTGCCGATAATTATGATGTAGCAAATTACGCAGCAGATTCAGTGAAAAAGGTTCAAAAGGCAGGTATTATCAATGGCAGACCAAATGCAGTATTTGCACCAAAGGATTTTGCAACACGAGAAGAAGCAGCTCAAATGATTGCATCCCTGATTAACATTATTGTGGAACAGCAGTAGAATTGCAGATTTAAATATATTTGCTAGTGACCAAAACGATTTAGAATTAAATCTTGTTATGGGACGCTAGCGAAAAGGTGATTGATAGTTAGGGTTTTTTAATAACCCTAACTATCAGTTGTTTTCTAGTCGTATTAAAAAAAACTGAAAATGCTAAGACACAGAAGACAATTTTTCAATGGAGTGAAAAAGAAATTTCGGAGGGATTCGGATGAAAAGAGAAGATTTTGAATCAACATGGATAGAGATAAACCTTACCGCATTAAAGAAGAACCTAGAAGTTGTTCGTGGATTGGTAAAAAAAGACACCCGTATTATGGGTATTGTTAAGTGTAATGCATACGGTCATGGTGCCGTAGGCATAGCAAAAGGTTTGGTTGAAAATGGTATTGATGCTCTTGGAACAGCATCTGTAAAAGAGGGCGTTGAATTACGAGAATCAGATATTTATGGAGAAATAATTATATTGAACGAATGTTTGCCTGAAAGTATAGGGGAGATCCTAGAATACGATTTGACTCCAACTGTTTTCAGTTTTGATTTTGCAGAAGAGATGGATTATTACTCGAAAAAGAATAAAAGGATCACACAGATCCATATAAGGATAGACACTAGCAGTAGTATAGGAATTCCTCCAGAAGAATTAAAGGGTTTCCTGCAATTTATAAAAGAGAAAAAAAATTTGTTTGTTAGCGGTATATTTACTCATTTTGTTTCAAGTTATTCCGGTGATATGCACGAAGTGAATGATGAAATCAATCTTTTTAACCAGTGCATTTCAATCTGTAAAGATGAGGGTATGGATATTCCACTAGTTCATGGATTGAGCAGTCCCGGACTATTCAAAAGGGTAGAAAACAATTTTTCGATGGCTAGAGCTGGTACATGTCTTTATGGTATTTCTTCCTTTAAGGGGCAGAATACCGAGGGTATGGAACCTGTAATGCAACTGAAAACTCAAATTATAGATGTATGCAATAAAGGTAGAGGTATTTGCAGGGGATATACAGAGAAAACCTATCTTGATGAAGGTGTAAAAACAGCATGGATACCCTTAGGGTACGGAGTTATGCCGTTACTTATGTTTATGAAGGGTGGACAAGTCCTGGTAAGAGGTGTAAGAGTTCCTATATTAGCGACCTCCTATATGGGGCGTACACTTATTGACATAACGGATGTACCTGATGCAAAAGAAGGAGATGAGGTTGTTATTTTCGGTAAACAGGGAAGGGAAAGTATAACAGTTGAAGATATAGCTGCAAAATGCGGCATTGACATAGAGAGAAGCGAAAGTATTTGCTTAATGGACAAAAGTATAGAGCGAAGATATAAAAATAATGATGTATTAGAAAATTTAAAGAAAAGTCTATTCAATATGTATGAAACAAAGAGCGTCTAGAGATTACCTTTTGGAGGTTAAATAATGGAGATTAAAAGAGGTCTTAAATGTATTTTTTCTATTTTGCTCCTAATGGCTATGATTTCAACAGTTAATGGTAGCGGAGCAAAGAACGATACCAATGCTGTTAGTAGGACTTATCGTATAGGTTATATTGAAAGTGAATCCTTTGTTAATTATTCAAAGACTCTTTATGCATTACTTGAAGCTTTCAATGAAGTACAATGGATAAATAACCTTGATAAGATCAGGTATACGGATGGACAAAATGATACTTTAGAAATGTGGAAAGATATTTCAAAATATAACACAACTTCAAACATTGATTTTGTAGAAAATGCACATTATTCATTAACATCCTTTGATAAAAATGATGTTAATACAATAATTGAAGATATAAACAAACATAAGCTTGACTTGATTATTGTGATGGGTACGGCAGCAGGAAGGTTTATATCAGAGAGTAATAGCACTACACCTTTTATGGTATTTGCAACAAGCAATGCTGTCCAATCAAAAATTATACAATCGGAAACTGATTCGGGAAGGGAACATGTGTGGGCGCATATGGACCCTAAACGTTTTGAACGCCAGTTAAGCGTTTTTTATGAAATATTTGAGTTTAAAAATCTTGGTATAGTTTGCGAAGATAGTGCAGTTGCAAAAAACTATTCAGCAGTTGACGATATTGAGCATCTTGCGCAGCAGAAGGGCTTTGACGTTACCTACAAATACGTTAATGAGCCTGTTTCCTCTGAAGACGTAGAAAGATACTATGCTGAAGTGGAAAAAGCATATATTGAACTTTCACAAAAGGTGGATTCCATGTATGTTACTGTTGCATCTTTAGAAAGTGAAAAATTGCCTGAACTTTTAGAACCCTTCCATAATGAAAATATAGCAGTGTTTTCACAACTTGGAGCTGACGAAGTGAAAAATGGTGCACTTATGAGTATAACAGTAATGGACTATAAGAACATTGGAAGATTTGGCGCAAACACAATTATTGAGTTTTTTGGTGGCAAAAGCTTAAGATCGCTTCCTCAGGTATTTGAAAGTACGCCACAAATAATCCTAAACATGGAGGTTGCTGATAAAATAGGATACAGAGTTCCTTTCGATATATTACTTTCGGCCGACAGAATATATACAAAGATTGGAGACGAGTATGATGCAGAAGAATAATAATATAGGCTATTCTAACGGCAAAACAAAAACATATTTGGTGTTTATAGGTGCAATATTTATTGTGATTGTTTTAGTGCTAGGGTTTACATCCATTTTAAATGTTATGTCCTTCAGACAAAGTTATACTGACTATCTTGTAAGAAGCTATGCACTAGCTGGAAAAGAGGCGGTTAAAAAAATAGAATATGCCGTAAAATATGGAAAACCTCTTGACAGGTTTTTTGGTATATATGATCTTTTAGGCGAGGTGAATGAGGCTTTGCCTGAGATAGACAATGTGACAATAATCGGGCCCGATGGAAAAGTTATGTACGGATATAAGGAGGATGAGGTACAAAAAACTATAGGTGATGAACTTAAAGAGGAAATCAACAAGTTTTCCTTCCAATCGGACATTGAATATATTACATACAATGAAAATCATTCCGTTCATATATTAATTCCAGTGTACAATGTTGAAAAAACCCTACAGGGAACTTTAGACGTGGTATTTTTTGAAAAAGTCATTCAATCTAAAATTAACTCTTACATATATAAATTGATTTTTTATATGATGCTTTTAGCAGTAGCATCAGTTATTCTAATTTCATTTATCTATAGGCTGTCTGCTAAGTTAAAAGAAAAGAATGAAATTGACAAGAAAGTGTTAATGAAAGTTATGCTTGGTGTGTTGGCTTTTACACAGATTATATTTGGTTATGTAAATTACTCCATGTTTAAGTCTGGGTATATGGATATAACAGAGGAAACCGCTTCTATGGCCTTGAAAATTGTGCAACGGGATGTTGAGACGGTTATTAGTAAGGGAGTGCCCTATACAAAATTATACGAAATAGAAGATTACTTGAACAAAATATTAGTTACAATCCCACAGATAGAAAACATACAAATTATTGATTCCGAAAATAATTGTCTATACACTACTCTTTCAGGTGAAAACACCTATGATGGAATATTAGGGAACAAACTCACGGTCACGTTAAGACCTGATAATGAGGGAAAGGTATGCAGCATTATTGTAAGCTTGTCCTCAGCAATCATTAATAAAAGCGTCAGAGGAATTTTGCTAGATGCAGTTACCATAATAATAGTGTCATTTTTCTTCATGATTGAAATAATACTGATGGTAATAGGTTTTATCGGAAAAAAACGCCGTGATCTAGGTGAAAAAGACTTAAAAAATGCACAAGAAGGTGCTATGGTAAGACCTTTAGCATTTATTGTATATGGTGTAGTGTTTTTGACAGCAGCCTTTGTACCCGTAATAATGAGCTTGATATACAAGCCTTTACTTGGCTTGTCTAGAGATTTTGTACTAGGTCTTCCTGTGTCGGCAGAGATGTTTTGTGGACTCGCAGCAACGCTGGCGGCAGGCTTTATTATTGACAAAAGAGGCTGGAAGGTGGCTTTTTCTTTTGGCATATTGCTTTTTATAGCTGGAACTGTAATGTCTGGTGTGGTTTCGACCCCAATTTTATATATAGTAGCTAGAGGGTTGACCGGTGCAGGCTTCGGAGCGTTGATAATGTCAATGAGAGCACTGGTTATATCAACTGCAGGAAGCACAGGTATTGCTGATATGAATGCTGGTGCCACGGCTGGGGTGAATTGCGGGGTGGTAACAGGTGGAATGCTTGCAGACAGGATAGGCTTTGACAAGGTTTTTTACATTTCCGCATTGCTCGCAGTTTTAGCTTTTATTTTAGCCTTTTGGGGTATATCAAATTCGGTAATAAAGAATGAAAAAAGCGAAAAGAGCAAAAATTCTATTATACGTTTTATTCTCAACAAACAGGTTTTTGGATTCTTTCTTCTCATATTGATTCCTTTTTCTATATGTGCCATGTTTTTAAACTATTATTTCCCTATATATGCAAACAATATAGGTATTTCATCTTCCGATGTAGGTAGGGCATTTATGGTAAATGGTCTTTGCATTGTTTATTTAGGTCCCCTGTTGAGCAAATATTTTAAAAATGCAGTAGGAAACAAAAAAGCACTTATAATATCAGTTCTTTTAACCTCTTCTGCCATACTTATATTTGCATTGACAGGTTCAATAGCAGGCGCTGTTATCGCATTATTGCTAATAGGTATTTCGGACAGTTTCGGAGTATCTGCACAAATAGGAGACTATATGAACATTGATGCGGCTAAGGAAGCTGGTGAAGGAAAAGCTGTGGCTTACTACAGTATTATAGGTAAGCTTGGTCAAATGCTAGGGCCAATAGCATTTGCAGCAGTTTCTTTGTCTCTTATCAGGGTACTCAAAAGGGTATAGGGATAATTGCTGTAGGAGTTGCTATGGCACTGGGTATTTATATGATTTTTGTGAACGGTAAAAGAACTCAAATGGTTAAAGGGGGTTGAGTTATGTCACAAATAGTAGGTAACGGCACTTTGCGTAACCGCCAGGAAAATAAGCTGTATCCATATGAGATGCGCTTGCTTGATATGAAGAATATAGAGGAAATAATGAGTTTGCAATATGAAATACTAAGTGCTATGAAAGATACTGATGTATGTGTGGCAATGACGGATAGTGAGGTTACCGACATCCTTAATGGACTAGGTGAAATGGTAGGTGTCTTTGTGGATAACACCTTAGTTGCAGTAGGCGCAAGCTTGTTTCCCGGTGATAGAGAGGACAATTTAGGTCGGGATATAGACCTTTGTGACGCTGAATTAATGAAAGTTGCTCATTTGGAGTTTGCAGCCGTACACCCTTTGTACCGAGGGAATTCCCTTCAAAAAATTGTAGCAGGATACCTTGTAAAAAGCATTGCTGAAGCTGGAAGGTTTGAATTTATTTTAAATACCATTTCCCCTCTAAATCCAGTTAGTCTCGACACCGGATTTTACCTGGGATTGCACATAAGAAAGCTTTTGGTTAAGTATGGAGGACTAATAAGATATATATTGTTTTGTGATATAAAAAATCCTGTAATAACCGATTCCGATACGTTAATTTCAGTGCATTCTTCAGATTTTGAAAAACAGCAGGAGCTACTAGAGTTAGGCTATTACGGTATTGGTTTTGAAAATGGTTTGAAAAGCGGACATATACTTTTTGGAAAGGTGGTAAGGGAATGAGAAAAAACTACCTTTTGATAATTTGTATATTGCTCTTTATATCTGTGACCGGTTGTATGGGAGATAAGGATATATTGAAACAGAGAGAAGAATTTTCTAAAGCATCGGGAGTGTTGACAATTGGTATACCTGGTCCTATGGCATATATGAAGGAAATTACCGGTTTTTATAATGGAGTTATGGAAGCTGTTGAAGAGATTAACTCAACAGGAGGAATAGACGGGAAAGAGATTAATGTTGTTTTTGAAGATGATAAAGGAACCTTTAATGATGGAATAAAAATAGCACAGGAGTTTGCACATAGGAAGGATATTTTTGCGGTAATAGGTCACTGGAATACATATATAACTCTTCCTGCAGCTGAGATATATAATGATGCTGGAATTGTCATGTTGTCTCCTGTAGTTTCAAATAATGAACTGACAAAAAAAGGTTATAATTATGTATTTCAAAACATTATTAATGATAGTGATATGGGAAGTCAGATTGCACAATATGTGTACGAACAAGGTCACAAAAGAATAGTGGTGTTTTATGTAGAAAATGACTACGGTAAGGGTCTTGCCAAAGCCTTTGAAGATTCACTCTCTGACACTGGGGGGACAGTTATAGACCGGGTAACGGATTTTGCCAATGAGATTGAATTTAGCAAGGCATACAATAAGTGGAAGGCATTAGAGTATGATGCTGTATTTATAGCAGATTCTATGCCTCATGCAGGAGAGTTTATAAAAAAACTAAGACAAAGGGATTCGGATATTCCCATATTTTCAGGTGATGGTCTAGATGTGGCAGAGCTGCCTTCAATGCTTGGAAAGGCTGCAAATGAAATCACTATTGCCACCATGTATAATCCAAGCACTGGTTCTCTAGAGCAAAATGAATTTATTAAGCAATACACCGAAAAATACGATTTAGAGCCGGACCTTTGGGCTATGCAGGGGTATGACTCTATTAAACTTCTTGCTTATGCTTTTAAAAATGCAAAAGACCTTACTCCATCAGGGGTTTCACAAATACTCAAAACCAAAACGGGTTGGGAAGGTATTATGGGAATTACTGAATTTAATTTAGAGGGTCAAATGACAGGTAGAAAGGTTTTTTGGAAAAGAGTACAAAACGGGGAAATGGAATATATGACAAACAAATGATGTAGGAGGTGGACTTTAGAATGGATAATACTGTTTTTAGAAAAGTATCTCTTGAAAGACTTTCATCTCCGGAAGAACTCGACCAGTTGATTACTATTACAAGTCCTAGGGGATGGATTGCCATGTCGGGCTTGATAATTATTTTGCTAGCTTCTGCTTTTTGGGGAATTTCAGGTCAAATACCCGTGACAGTTAGTGGTGAAGGAATCATAACTGCAAGCGAGGGTGTGGCAAATATTATTCATCCAGTATCAGGAAGGGTTACAGATGTAAGTATAAGAGTTGGCGATTATATCAAAAAGGGAGACATAATAGCTAGAGTGGAGAATAGGGAACTTGTAGAAGAGATTAATCTGATTAGGAGAGACGTTAAACTAGCACAAGATTTTAGCATTAACAATTTCAATAATAATACTGGAGAGCTTTCTTTAGCTCTTAGTGAATTATATGAGCTTGCAATGCAAATAAATACGATGAATAGAGAGTTTGCTGTATATGATGAAAATCAGATAAAAAAACAAATTGAGCTTAAAAGAAATGCAATAGTTTCGGATCTTAGCTACAAACTTAAATTAGCAGTGGATAAACTTGAAGAAAATTCATCCATAGTTTCACATGTAGAGGGCAGGGTCTTAGAGGTCAATATTAAAAAGGGTGATGTTATTGAGGCTGGAATAACAGCAGCAAGTATAATAAGGGATGATAGTACAGTGAATAGTCTTGAAGTTATACTTTATGTATCTCCCGATGAGGGTAAGAAAATTACAGCAGGTATGGATGTGCATGTAGCTCCTACCATTGTGAAAATAGAGGATTACGGATATATGCTCGGCAAAGTTATATCGGTGTCTGAATACCCTGTATCAGTTAAGAGTGTGGAACAAACCATCGGAAATCAGGAGTTGGCAGACAGCTTTTCAAAGGGAAATGCAACAATAGCGGTTCGAGTAAATCTAATACCCGATTTGTCCACAGTAAGTGGTTTTAAATGGTCAACATCAAAGGGTCCTGATATAAAGATAGACAGTGGAAATATATGTGCAGGCTCAATTGTAATTGAAAAAAGAAGACCTATAGAGATGGTTCTTCCATATTTAAAGAAAAGTCTTAATCTTTGATTTTAGCAGATTAATATGCGTACTCACTTAAAACATAAATGAATCTTTATTTAAATTAGGACATTTCACGGCCAGAATGATTTTGTTTCACAGTAAGAAATTATAGCGGAGGGGTGTACTACTATTGTCGAATATAAAGAAAGTACCTACCGTACTTCAATTAGAAGCAGTAGAGTGCGGTGCAGCTTCACTTGCGATGGTATTGGCGTATTATGGGCTGAAGGTTCCCCTTGAAATTTTAAGGAGTGACTGCGGTGTTTCTAGAGATGGAAGCAAAGCAAGTAATGTATTGAAAGCTGCAAAAAAGTATGGATTAGATGGAAAAGGTTATAGAAAAGAACCCGAAAGTTTAAAAGATATGCCTCTTCCAATGATTATACACTGGAATTTTAATCACTTTCTAGTTTTAGAGGGTTTCCACAAGGGCAAGGTTTATTTGAATGATCCTGCTTTAGGAAGAAGAATTGTCTCGGAAGAAGAATTCGATGAAAGCTTTACAGGGGTTGTACTTACTTTTGAAAAATGCGAAACCTTCAAACCGGGTGGAGAAAAAACAAAGTTTTTTGCAATGACAAAAAAATATCTTAAGGGTTCTTTATTTGATCTTGTCTATATAATACTTACAGGAATCGCTCTGGTTGTTCCTGGGCTTGTTATTCCGGTTTTTATCAAAATATTTATAGATGACATACTTATATCCGGAAGAAATAATTGGATTCCCGCACTACTAACATTAATGACGTTAACTGTTTTTTTACAGGGGAGTCTAACCTGGCTTCAGGGTTATTATCTTTTAAAACTTGAAACTAAACTGGCTATAAGTTCAGCAGGAAAGTTCTTGTGGCATGTATTAAGACTTCCGGCAGTTTTTTTTAGTCAGAGGCATTCGGGGGATATAGGCTCAAGAATGCAGAGTAATGAACGCTTTGCGCAGGTGTTTTCCAGTCAATTGATAAAGCTTAGTCTTTCTTTATTTATGATTGTTTTCTATTTTATTATTATGATACAGTACGATGTACTTCTAACTATGATAGGTGTTATTGCAGCTTTAATAAATATAGTTTACTTAAAATTGGTATCCGACAGCAGAAGTAATGAGAACAATATATATCTCAATGATCAGGGAAAGCTTATAGGTATTTCCATGTCAGGTCTTCAAACCATTGAGACCTTAAAGGCCACTGGCTCAGAAGCAGATTTTTTTTCAAAATGGTCCGGTTACCATGCTAAGACTCTCAATGCACAGCAAAAAATCGGGGTTTCAAATAATTATTTGTCAATACTGCCAATTGCCTTAAAGAGTATCACTGAAATTATTGTGATAATTACCGGAGGCATAAAAATAATGAATGGTCAACTATCCATTGGAGAACTAATTGCATTTCAAAGTCTTATGATAAGTTTCTTAAGCCCCATAGACAATTTGATGGGTGTGGGTTCTTTACTTCAGAGCATGGTGGGAGATATGAACAGGCTTGAGGATGTTTTAAAATACCCTGAGGATGTGGAACTAAAGACAGAAAAAATCGACTTGAAAGGGTTTGGAAAAGAAAAGCTGGAGGGCTTGATAAAGGTAAAAAATCTCTCGTTTGGATATAATTCTTTGGAACAGTCGTTTATTAATAAATTTAATGTTGAAATCAAGACTGGTTCACGGGTGGCCCTTGTTGGAGGTTCCGGTAGCGGTAAATCTACAATTGCAAAGCTGATATGTGGAATTTACCAACCCTGGGAAGGAGAAATTTATTTTGATGGAAAACCTTCGGCGAAAATTCCTCGCATACTTAAAACCAATTCCCTTGCAGTTGTAGATCAGGAGATTTGTGTGTTTAACGCATCTATAAAAGATAACATAACGCTTTGGGACGATTCCATACCTGAAACGGATGTTATAAGGGCTGCAAAGGATGCTTGTATCCATGATGACATAATTGCAAGAAAGGGTGGCTACAGTCACATAATGGCTGAAGGAGGAAAAAATTTCAGCGGTGGTCAAAGACAGAGAATAGAAATTGCCCGTGCTCTTGTAAAAAATCCGTCAATTCTGATACTTGATGAAGCTACAAGTGCTCTTGATGCCAATACAGAACGAATTGTGTATGAGAACATATGCAAAAGAGGGTGCACGTGCATTATAGTAGCCCATCGTTTGAGTACAATAAGAGATTGTGATGAAATTATTGTTATGGATAAGGGGAGTATTGTACAAAGAGGAACCCATGAGAAATTAAAAAAAGAGAACGGATATTATTCAAAGCTCATAAGTGTAAGCTAAGGCCATTTCAAAAAATAACCTATAAAATATTTAGGTCGCAAAGCCCATTAAATAGAATTTTTTTGAAATGGCAATTGACCAGTTGCTTTTTTGGATCACCAAAAAAAGGGGGATAGGCTATGCCGCAAGATACTTTAATTAAGAAAAAAGACAGACAGGAAAAGTATATGGAAAGTGCATTATTTAATCTTGCAGCAGTTTCGGATAAAAAGAGGCCAGGGGTGGAAGCAATATCAGATAATCCCCTTGTAAACTCATGTATGTATGTTGCAGAAAAGATGAAAATGAAAATTAATATACCTTCAAAAGAAAAGCTCGAAAAGAGTAATGACCTTTTAGATGAAATTGCAAAAGCATCTCGCATAAGGTATAGGCAGGTTGCACTAAGAGGTGATTGGTGGAAAAGAGATAATGGACCTCTTTTGGCATTTTTTGAAGAAGATAACCGACCAATTGCCCTTATCCCTCAATCGTTGAATACATATAAGCTGTTTGATACCACAAATAAAAAAGAGATGTTTGTAGATGCAGATACAGCAAAGCTTATCAAACCTTTTGCATATGTATTTTATAGACCTTTCCCCTCGGAACCGATTGGCTTGAAACAACTGTTCAGCTTAAGTCTTGAAATGACTGCAATAAGAGATATTATTATAATTTTACTGATGGGTTTGGCTGGTGGGCTTCTAGGTATGATAAATCCCTTGGTAACAGGTATTATTATTGATAATATTGTTCCACAGGCAGACAGAAGTCAACTCCTTATTATTGGTTTTTTACTTTTGTCCTTTGCAATAGGTAAGGTATTCTTTCAGTTAACACGTTCCACAGCGATGGTCAGAATGGAGGGTAAAATGGACAGCTTTGGGCAGTCGGCTGTATGGGACAGGCTTATAAGTCTTCCAATGACTTTTTTTAGGGATTTTAATTCCGGTGAACTAGCTATGAGGGCTATGGGTATAAGCCAGATACGACAGGTTCTTTCGGGAGCAACAATTAGCACTATAATATCAAGTGTTTTTTCACTGTTTAATGGATTGCTTATGTTTAATTACAGTGTAAAGCTATCCCTTGTTGCAATGGCATTAATACTGTTTGCAGTGGCTGTTTCCCTGATTTTGGGTTATTATCAAGTTCAGCTTGAAAGAAAAAAAGAGGATATGGAAAACAAAATATCAGGATTTATGCTGCAGATTATTGAAGGGGTGACAAAATTTAGAGTATCCGGTTCTGAGCACAGAGCCTTCTATCAGTGGTCAAAACAGTTTGCTGTATTACGAAAGATATGCTTTTCTAAAGAACTTTTTGCTAATATTTTAAATACTTTCAACGCAATTTTCCCACTGATTGCATATATGACGCTGTTTTATATGTTAGGAGGCAGCAAAGGAGAAATGACCACCGGTGAATTTGTGGCGTTTAATGCTTCTTTGGGAATATTTATGGTAGCAATGCTGCAAATATCCGATACCATTCTGGAAGTAAATACAATTATTCCTACCTATGAAAATATAAAGCCGATACTTTGTACACTTCCTGAATATAATGAAGAAAAAGAAGATCCTGGGGAAATTGACGGTAAGATTGAGATTGGGCATATCACTTTTAGTTATGAAAAAAATGGACCAGTAATATTAGATGATATTTCCCTTAAAATTAAAAAGGGTGAATATGTTGCAATTGTAGGTGCTTCAGGATGTGGAAAATCAACCCTCCTTCGAATACTATTAGGTTTTGAAAAGGCAGAGTCAGGAAAAGTTTATTACAGTGGTAAGGATTTAGAGACAGTGGATATAAGAGCGCTAAGAAAGCAGTTCGGAGTAGTGCTTCAAAACGGACAGCTTATAGCTGGAGATATTTTCAGCAATATTGTTGGCACCAATCCGGCTTTGACCATAAAAGACGCCGAAGAGGCAGCACAGATGGCAGGTTTGCTAGACGATATAAAGGATATGCCAATGGGCTTTAATACTATTGTATCGGAAGGTGGCAGCACTTTGTCAGGCGGACAGCGTCAAAGGCTAATGATAGCAAGGGCAATTGTGAATAAACCCAAAATACTGTTTTTTGACGAAGCAACAAGCGCCCTTGATAACAATACTCAAAAACATGTAAGTGATAGTCTAGATAAACTAGATGCGACAAGAATTGTTATTGCACACAGACTAAGTACCGTAATGAATTGTGACCGTATAATTGTATTAGAAAAAGGAAAGATAGCAGAAGAGGGAAACTATAAAGAGCTTATGGCTAAGGACGGCATTTTTGCCCAGTTGGCAAAACGTCAATTGGCATGATATATATAATTAATAATTAAAAGGTTGTGTAGTTCTTAAATTCTTAAAATATGAATTTTTACTATTGACCCCGACAATATTGATAATGCTGGGGTTTTTACCTTGAATTTTGGAGATGATCTGAAAAAATCATAGGTCATAAACAAGGCTTATAATTCAAGGGATTCAAACCCATTCTTAAGTTCATCCCTGATTTTCCTGTACATTATAATTGGACCATCACCTTTTAACAGCCTTTCACCGGATTTAAATTCGGAAGCTTTTGGTTGTTGGGTAATAACAACTCTTTTATCCTGCCTTTCTACTATCTTGTTGGCATATCCACCGAAAAAGCTAATCAGATTATTAATAAGTCTTAATTTTGATACTTTGCAGTAAAATCTAATATATAGTATCGTATTTTCATCGTCTACAGGAGCAAAAAATATTAGAACCTTAATTTTATCAGTTATATGGTTTAACCATATATTTGGGTATTTGAAAGAGAGGTAGGTGCTTTTGATCACACATTTTGACGCAGGCTTGGGTTTTTGACCTTCATCCTTCTCGTTATTGGCGCTTGTTATAAGTGTATTATTTTCAAACAGTGTTTTTGGACCGTTTATAAGGGTCTTATTTCCCCGGCCTATTGTATTGTAATGTACAATAGGAACATGAACTACATCGAGCTGATTTTCAATGCAGCGTGAATAATGGGAATTCCATAAATCTAAAATCTCACCGTAGGAATAGGACGAATCAATCTGATCCTTAAAGAAAGGAAGTTCATCAGTTGATTTTTCAATGTCTCCATACCACAGGTAAATGATATCATTTGCTTCCTTTACTTTGTAAGACTTAACATTATATCTTGATAGATCTTCAGTTGAGGATATACCGTTGGCAGGTATAAACTTACATTTACCGCTGGTGTCAAATTCGAGTGCATGAAAAGGGCAGCAAATGCAGTCGGATTTTAATTTTCCTACGCTCAATGCGGCGCCTCTATGGGTGCACTGGTCAACAACACAGCCTAATTCTCCTGCGTCTGTCCTAAAAAAAGCGAGGTTAAGTTCTAGCCTTTTGACCGCTAGAATTTTGCCCTTCTTAACTTCTTTTGATGTTAATACTGCATACCATTGATTATAAATCATGGACTCACTCCTCTAAAGATTTCGATATATAGGCTTACTTTTATTATACATTTTAATATACCACTTTAAATTTACTAGAAACAAGATTTGAGTAAATAAGTGAAACTGTATACCAAATAATACCGATTAATAACAGACCTAATTAATACGAACCTAATCATTACTTTCCATTGGAAGCCAAATTATTATAGGAGTGAACTGGATTGAGGGATTTGTAAATCCTATAAGTGGTTTGTATCCTGTAGATTTTGATTCAAATGGGGTATATGAATTGTTAGCATATCAAAAAATAGCCGGAAGATATAATGCTGATGCTATAGGCTATGTGCAGAACAGCTTAAAATGGAACAATGGAATATTTACTTTGTATAATCAGAATGTAGCTATTTTTGGTTCGGAAATGTAAAGGGTGGTTTGAAAGAGGCTAAATAACAAATGAGTCAGGTTAACATCACCTGACTCATTAATTTACTATGTATAATTATACAATTTCTTCTTTTGGATCAGAACCATAATCGTTTTCACCAGTAGTACCTTCTGTTGCAAAAAGAACAACTAACCATATTACGCCGACACAAGTTAAAGAAATAAGTAACCACCATCCTGATTTGCCAATGTCGTGAAGCCTTCTCATACCTACTGCTATTGTAGGGAGAGCTATCCCAAGCATATACAAACTATTCAATGCAAGAAATAAACCACCTATACCTTTAATATTGCTAAGAATAGATAATACTACGGATATAATGACGTTAAATAGTACGAACATCCAATATTCCTTTCGTCGTGCCCTTCCGGTAAAACCAACGTAATTTTTTAGTACTTTCAAATACCATTCCAAATTAATGCCCCCTCGACTTTAATATTGAATTTCCATAACTAGAATCAAAATCCTTTTTTATTATACCGTTATACGACATTTTTTTCAAGTCTCTTTACTCAGTTACTCAGTAGAGTTTGTTGCAAAAGATGATGCACCTACTCCTATTAAAGTAAAATCAGTACTACCTCGTGGATAAGATATTGAGAAGGTTTTTCAGATTAAAGTGCTAAAGATGCTCAATAAAGAGGGTAAAACAATAGCGCACATAAACATGACAGCTGTCATTTTTTATTAAAACTCATAACAAATGTAATGAAATTGATGACAATTGACATATTGTTTAAATCAGCATATATTATATACTCTATTTGACAGCAAATTTTCTATGCTAATGAGTATATAAACGGCCGGCCAGCTAATTTGATGTTTTTTAAGAAATACTCATAAACTTAAAAAAATAAGCTCGAGAATAAATTAAAAGTGATTTTTGACTTGAGCAATAAAAAAGGAAGGGTGATTGGTAGTGAAAAAAATATCTTTAATTGTAATTTTGACAATGTTAGTATCGATGCTAGCTATTGTAAACACATCATATGCTGCAACAACAAAATATGATCCCAATATAGTTGTTAGCTATGCATTAGGCAAGGTTAATAAATATGATTCTGAATATGATGGCAAATGTCTGAAATTTGTTGCAGATTGTTTTGCGAAGGCTTACAAGACAACTCGTTCTTCGAAATGTTGTGCTTATACATATGGTTCAGAATACATTGATTCTACAAGCAAAAATAATATCCCTAAAGGGGCAGATGTTTTCTTTGCCGGAAGCTCAAGTACATGTGGAACTTGTGGTAAAAAGTGCGGACACGTTGCAATACATATAGGTAACGGTGAAATTGTTCATGCGTGGAACGGTGGAATTGCTAGAACAACTATAGATAAGGTTTTAAGTAGTGGATATACGTACAGAGGATGGGGCTGGCATGGAAATATGAGTTTTTCAAGCAGTACATCCAATAATCTTCAAGCAAATGGTATGATGGTAAGAAACAGTGCTGGCGAATTGGTATTATACCCCTTTAACGGAAGTCGTTTTTCTGCACCAACCAAAGTAGGAATCGGCTGGGACTTTACTCACTATTTTCCTGGGAATTGGGCTAACAATGATGGAGTAACTGACTTAATGGTAAGAAACAGTGCTGGCGAATTGGTATTATACCCCTTTAACGGAAGTCGTT
>CAYXPB010000005.1:47386-51043 GCA_964466645.1 uncultured Acetivibrio sp.
TTTCTGCACCAACCAAAGTAGGAATCGGCTGGGACTTTACTCACTATTTCCCTGGATATTGGGTACCATAATATTGTGAATTATCTTGTGATATTTAATTAATAATTTATGAGTTTATACTGTATTAGCCAAATTCATCTCACTATTTTAAAGTGGGATGAATTTTGGGTAGGTGTCGGATGAAGATATTAATGTAGCCCAGTCAACACCTTTTATAAGATTACTATAAGTAACCCTCTTATACTAAGTCATTCTTTACTGCAAAAACTCCCAATTGAGTCCTATCCTTGAGATTTGGTTTTTTCAATATCCCGGAAACTGCATTCCTCACAGACCCCTTGGTAAGGTGAATGTTTTCCGCTATCTCAACGTTGCTTTTTCCATCAACAATAAGCCCTATAATGCTCAATTCCCTGTTAGTTAATTCTACATTCAAATCTTTATTTTCAATAATTGATATCTTATTTTGAGAATTAGCTTTCCTAACAACATTTTTATAGGTATCCTTATGCATAATACTAAGCCCAGCTGCTGCACTCTTTACGGTTAATATCAAATCCGCAGGTTTTATATCTTTCAGTACATAGCCGTCAGCTCCATACTTTAAAGCATTTAATATTTTTTCTTCATCGTTAAATGTTGTCAACATAACCACCTTAGTTTTCCTGAAATGTTCTTTAATCAATCTGGTTCCTTCAACACCGTCACATTCCGGCATAACTACATCCATTAAGACAACATCCGGTGATAACCGTTCGCATACTTTCAAAGCAGCTTTTCCATTTTGTGCACATCCAACAACTTCAATCTCTTTGTCCTGCTCAAGTATTATTTTAATACCTTCTCTAATTATTAATTGGTCATCAACTAATACAACTTTTATCATTAATTTGTACCTCCCCCATATGCTTTGTTAATGGCAATTCTACATGGATGTTAAACCCTTTTTCACCATCAGAACCACATTTTATAACACCATTTAAAGCCTCAACTCTTTGTTTCATTCCTGTTAAGCCAAATCCATTTCCAGAAGTCTTGATTTTACAGCCAAGGCCATTGTCAAAAACAAAGAGTTTAATAACACTGTCTGTAAATTTAATTATAATATTTACGTCCGTGGCTTTACCATGCTTTACAGAGTTTGTCAACGCCTCCTGGCAAATCCTATACATTGCTTCTGAATGTTTCGCATCAACATTTTGGTCTACTTTATTAACCGAAAGTTCTACCTTCATTCCTAAGCACTCGAAATCAGTAACAAGGCTGTTTAGGGCATCATAAAAGTTATTTTTCTCGAGCTTTTCCGGTACCAAACCTGAAATTGAACGTCTTATTTCATTTAGACCCTCTTTTGTAATCTTTACAGCGTTGTTCAGATTCTCTTCAACCCCTTTGCTATCTTTTCTGCATGACACTATACTTACATGTAGTAATGTCATCAACATACTAAGTGTTTGCCCAATAGTATCATGTACATCTCTGGCCATACGGTTTCGTTCCCTCGAAACAGCAAGTTCCTCTATAGTTGAAAAATACTCCTTAAGCTTTTCATTAGCTTGTATTAGCTTTTGATTTAATTCTTGTGTCGCTTTATTCCTCAGATAAATAACTATAACTATTACCAAACAACCAAGCCCTAGCAGCATCTGCCCAATCATAGAAGTCATTATATCATAGTTAATTTCGTTCGTCGGAATAGCGTTTACAAACTTCCAGGAGGGCAGTCTATCAACGTGCAATACTTTGCATTTATAATCCTCATTGTTGATTTTTAAAATAAAACTTTTGTCCTTTGAACTATTACTACTATTAATAAACTGATTGCCAGAAATATATTGTCCAAGATAGTTATAATTGGGGTGAACGATTATTTTATTTTCAGAATCCAACACCATAGAATATCCACTGTTACCTATTTTTATGTTTTCCGCAAGCTTGAACAATTCTATATCTAAACCTATAACCCCAATAACCTTACTTTCATGATTTAGAACTTTACGCATACAGCTAATTACATCAGCATCAGTAAAACTACTTTTATGGGATATCCAGTTTATTTGAGTTTTAGCTTCAATAACTCCTTTAAACCAGTTTGTTTGAGTATAATTAGCTTTGGATTTATTCTTAGATTTATAAGAAATTACTTCCCCATCGCTTGAAACATAGTAAATATTACTTATTCTAGGATCTCCAATTACTATTGACTCAAATAAGGATATAATGCTAATTTTTAATAGCCTGTCATCTGCTTTATATGTTGATAAATCTTTGTTTTTTGATAAAACATTTATTATGTTTTCAGGATATCTAAAAAAGTTGTTTATAGCATTTAGTTCCTGATAATCTATAGCTTGGTTCAATAAAGCTTCATAATTTCTATTAACTGATATACTTGAAGCAAAGTAAGAAATAACACCTAACAGAATATAAAGCGGTATAACAACTGTAATTTTCAAAGATATGTTATTTTTTCTTAGTACCTTCTTAATGACTTGCACAAGTTATCCCCCGTTAATTTTCTATATAATTAATCTCTCCTAAATTCCTTATTTTTTATCTATGTATGCATTTCTAAAATAAATTTCAGCAAGCGGCGTCTTCAAATAATCCTTTACATATGGTCTAATATAATAAACATCTTTTCTATAAAATAGAGGTATTAAATTATAGGAATCCAACAATACTTTTTCAGCATCGTGCAATAATGCCAGTCTTTCAGAATTATTAACAGTGAAATTTGATTTTTCGACTAATGAATAATATTCCTCAGGAAGTACATCTTTAAGAGCATCCTCGCTAGCAACAAACCCTAAAAAATTTATAGGATCTGCAAAATCGGCTATCCAATTATTTATTATAATATCATAGTCACCTTCTGCTTTCTTTTTAGCAAACAACTCAACTTTACATTTATCCAATACTATATCTACGCCAAGGTTTTTTTCCCACTCTTGTTCTATATATTCTTTACCATCTGTATCCTTTATAAGTATTACAACGGTGGGAAAATCTTTCATATCCGAATATCCGGCTTCTCTAAGCAAAGCTTTAGCCTTTTCGACATTACCTTTGGAGAATTCCTTATGCATAAAATCTCCACCCTTTAATCTAAAATCCGTACCTGGTTCAGCATCTGCCATACCGGGGGGTACAAACCCTGTAGCAACTTTTTCCGACTTTTGGCGTACATCTGATAGCCTCTTTTTGTTAAGAGCCAGTTCAAAGGCTTGTCGAACTTTTATGTTGTCAAAAGGTTTTTTTCTGGAGTTAAAGTATAGATAGGTAGTTGAAAGGCTATCTTCTGAGATCACATTGTTTTTTTAGTGGTTATTTCATTCACTAGATCAACTTTATTATCTGCAAATACATATCCAAAGTCTACACTGCCTCCAAGATACTTCGGCCATATCTCATTTCCATCCTTCTCCAATAGATAAGTTATTGATTTAAGTTTTACATTTTTATTATCCCAATAATATGGATTTTTTATAGTTCTAATCTCTTCATTGTGATTCCACATCTCAACATAAAAAGGGCCATTGCTTGCAAGCATATATGGTTTCCTGGACCATTCGGAATCCTTTTCAATAATATCACGCCTAACAGGGTAATATGTATGATAATTTAGTATTTCTAAAAAGTATGGCGTTGGTTTCT
>CAYXPB010000006.1:0-46822 GCA_964466645.1 uncultured Acetivibrio sp.
CAATTTTAATTCCCGCCCTTGTTATATTTGCAAATCCTGATCAGCATGTTGCCCAAAGTGTAAACCTCATTTTTTTTATTCCAACGGCTGTTATAGCCTTAATAGTACATATCAGGAACAAACGGATTAATTTTAGTGTGGCAATTCCAATAATTATTTTTGGTTTGCTAGGCGCATATATAGGTTCACGGTTGGCAATAAGATTGCCTGGAGCCCTTCTGAAAAAGTATTTTGGGATTTTTTTATTGACACTTGGTATCTATGAAATGATTAGAAGAGATAAAGGGAAGTTACAAAAGAAAGATCGTTGAAGTACAGATGGGGCAAAAGTCCTAGGAGTTTTGGGTGTTATGTACTAATTTATTAGAGTTTTTAATTTTTACCTCTAATCTTTGTATTATTTATTCGAAATATATAACATAAATAAAATTTAGGAGGGCACACATTATGAAAAAGTATATTCGATTGTCTATCATTGCACTAACCGTTACATTTATTTTCACACTTACTTTTAGCAGTATACAGATTTTTGCAGGGGAGAATGCCATAACAGAAGTAGATAACATAGAAGAAGTAGTAGATGAAGTTGAAGAAGTAGATGAAGTTGAAGTAGATGAAGTGGATGAGGACGTAGATGAAAAAGATAAAGGAAAGGTTAAAGATAAGGTTAAAGAGCATAAAATAAAGGAAGACAATAAGAAGGAACTTATGGAAGAAGCTAAAAAAGAAGCCAGTGAAGCAAAAAAATTATGGAAAGAAGCAAAAGATAAGCTAGAAGCTGAAAAAGATATTATTGAGGCTCAGAAAGATGAAATTGAAGCTCAGAAAGAAGTACTAGAGAAACAACTCAAAGAAGCAGAGGAAGCTGGAGATTCAGTACTTGTTGAGCAGCTTAAACAACAAGTTAATCAATATAAAGAACAAATGGCAACCCTAAAAAAAGATATGAAACAAATCAAAATACAAATGAAAGAAGAGATTAGAAATAGGTATACTCCAGAGGAGCTAAAGGTTGTAAGTGAAACAACTCAAGAATTGAAATCTAAATATAAAGACATAAAAGTGCTAAGTGTTGACTGTGTTATAGCAAAAGGTAAGAATTTTAAATTTGATACTCCGCCGGTTATAAAAGAAGGAAGAACATTAATACCTGTAAGAGCAATAACAGAGGGCTTTGGCGCTAATGTTGAATGGAATGCTGAAACTCAACAAGTAACAATAACTAAAGGTGAACAAGTAATTATATTAGTTATAGGAAGCGGCACCGCAGTTGTAAATGGTGAAGAAATACTGATTGACTCAAAATCGGAAATTTTAAATGGTAGAACTGTTGTTCCATTGAGATTTATTATTGAAAGCTTTGGATTGAAAGTGGAATGGGACGACGAGACTGAAACTATAGAAATTGAAGAAGAGATAGAGATTGATGACAATGAAATGACTGAAGGATTGGAAAAGGCTGTTATTGAAGTAGAGACTGATATTGAAACAGAGACTGATATTGAAGCAGAGTCCGATATTGAAACAGAAGATAACACAGAAAATGATACAGTAATTAATTCTCAAGACTAAATAATGAATGTTTGAAATAATTGGAACGTTTGAGCTTTATTGATTTTAAGAATAGGCTGTAGCAAACAGTTTTATAAAGTTTGTTACAGCCTTTTTCTATTTGTGAACGACGCTAAAGCTGAAATTAAAGGAAGTTTATTATCTATGTTAGATTCAGATTTTTTGAAACACCCATTGACTAGCTGTTTTTTAGGAAGTACATAATTTTTAAATTTTATATTTATACCGACGAAAATTTATTGTATGCACGAATTATTATAACGTAGGTAAATTATTTTCTTATAATTAGTATTAATCTCTATTACGTCTTAACAAAATTTATTGTTTTGTCTACACACTTAAATCGATTTTTATCAATCTTGGTAATAATTAAGTACTGATTTATTAGCAATTTACCAAAAAATAAAGTTTAAGCAGTAAAAGAGAGTGTTTTTATTAGAAATTCTTTTATAAGGTATTGGCATTTTTTACGATATAAGTTATAATTGTTATGTAATATGATATATGTATAATATGAATTTGGAAATTTAAACATATCTACACTGTTTCGGTTTTTATAATTTAAGGGGTGGTTTCATGGATAATAAAAAAGACGTTTTAAGAGTGACCATGAAAGATATTAATTTACTTCCGGATGAGTTTTTAATTGCATCATCGAATCCAAGGAATAAGGGCAAAGCACAAGCTGAAGTTAATGAAAATAAAGATACTAATGCTAGTGCTAATTCTGATGCTAATGCTTCGGCCTTGCAGTCAGAGAAGGCTAAGGAAGGGATAACAGCTTTTCCTAAAAATCTAAAAGACAACATATTGGATAGCATACATCAGAACTCTGACAAAGCTACTAATTTTCTAAATTCATTAAAGAAAGATAAGATTAGGAATCTCGAAAGGGTATTAAGTGTAGATAAAAAGGATTTGGTTTTTTCAAACAAAAAGAATTATATTTATTGTACAGAATCAGGAAGAATGGTCATTATTGACCGAGATATCTGGGGTGAACCGTGCGCTGTTACAGTTAAAGAAGCTAGTGAGGTTGGAATCAGGCGTGTTATGTTTTTTGATAACGAACCTTTCTTGTTTCCGATATTTAACGAGAAGAATTTGTCAGGTGAAGTAATACATATGGATGATAATGAAATTTGGTATCTAAACAAAGACGAAGCAACCATTGTTCTATTTAGAAATGACAAGCATGATTTCCTTAAAGTATCTCTCAAGAACTTTAAGAATATTAATAACAAAAAAGCTTTGCACACATATTTAGATAGTTATAAGATACTTTATCTGGATAAAAAATTACATGAACTGATGATTGAAGACAGAAATATTGCAATAGAGGATATTGTCAAAATTAGATTTGGATATGCAGTTTTTAAAAACACCAGTAGAACGTATAAGGTTATGCTGTTTAATGAATTTAGGGAGTTATATGATGAGTATACCTTCAGTAAGCTTCCGTCAGTAAAAGAAGAGGGGTGGGATGTGTTGTTCTCTAAAGATATTGTTGAATATGTGAAAGCGAACAATTATTCCTTTGAAAACTTCCGACAAGATGATGGGCATATTGAATATTGGCAAAATATCGGTTCAAAAAGAGCATGTGTTTTACGATGTAAAATATAAGAAGTAGATAACTTTTTTAGATAAAAATAAAAACTCCTCGTTATTTTAGGAGTTTTTATTTTGCATTCAGTTGCTTATTTTTTATGGTATTTAAAGTCGGGATAAAACGGAGTGTCTTGCTTTATCTTGTTACAAATCGTAATTCCATCCAGTCAAAGGCTATCCAGTCATTACGTCCGACTCTCGAAGTGTTTTCAATAACTACCCTATTGTTCCTTCTCATATTTGAAACGTTAAAAGTTAAGCTTCTCCAGTTGTTAAATTGTTGACCAGCTGGTCGTCCGTGTTCGAGAGGTAGCCTACCTGTATGAACTACTGTTCCATTTACGGTTATTCTTGCAGAATAATTATTGACAGGTACATTTTGATGGTCATCTAATACTCCACGAATTATTATTTGAGATCTAAGGTTTCCCGGAACAAGAAGATATGCCGGAACTTGAAAAGTCCAGACCCCTCTGTTGCCTGTGTACAATATGTCTGCATTACCGCTTGGATTACCATAATTGGGATAGCCAGTAAGTTCCTTGAATAATGTAATATTAGGTCTTGTAGGGTTGTCACTCAAAACCGGGTTAGGTTGGCGGACCTCCGAATTTGGATAGTTTATACTTTCGGTATCTTCAGTTTCAAGATTTTCAAATATTGGGCTGCTCTCATTGTAATCATATGAAGGCATTGCCTGTGGTGGCGCGTAGGGCATAAAATTAGGATTTGCATAAGGTGAAACAGGGTTAACTGCCGAAGGCATATATGGGTTATATGTTGCAGGTTGGTTAAAATTGCCTGTATTTTGTGAAACAAAGGGATAACTATAATAAGGTAACATAATGTGAATCCTCCTTTTGTTGCGATATTTACATAACTACATTACCTTATATATTATTCATACCCGGATAAAATTGTTACACAAACGGGTTTTATTCTTCAGATAGTAAAGGATCGGATTCCTTGTTATTGTTGGAGAACTTTATTGTATATCTAGTAACATAATCGGAAGAAATATTCATTTCAAACATTTCTGGAAGCACATAATCATCCGGAAATTTTGATTTAGAGAATCCTGCGTAATATTTTCCTGGAGGTAGTTTGAATATTGCAATACCCTCGTTATTTGTTACTGAGAAATACTTTGCAGTTTTTGGGCCTGGAGAAACAAGAGGATTAGCATCTTGTTCTGAGTCTTGTTCTGTTTCGATTTTTATTTCTTCAGCTAAATATAATTCTAGATTATTTATAGGAAGGTTTTCTTCGTTCAATACTTCAATTTCACCAACTCCATCTGCAGGCTTACTTTTTTCCATATTAACTGTTAGTATGGTAATTCCGGCTGATTTTATTTCGTAAAAAAAAGGTGAGGGTAGAGTATACTCACTAGAAAATGAGGGTGAAGTAAAACTAAGATGAAAGGTACCTTGACCTAGGATAAATTTAGAACAGCCGTCTTCATCTGTAATTCCTGAAGTATTGTAATACTTTTCGGGTGATTTGGATTGACCTGCTACAGATGTTTTTATACCTGGTATGGGCATATCTGTTGCAGCATCTTTAAGTTTTACCTGAAGAGTATATATAGTATCGTCTTTTGCTGATATAACTTGCGTTACTGTATTTGTATTTGTAAGCCTAGATACCACATTTGAAAAATTATTAGATTCATAGCCGCTTTTAAAGGCGTAGAGATTAAATCCCATCCCGAATATGGTGAAAACCAAGACCAAAGTCATAACACCATACTTCAACATTATTTTTGATTTTATTGGCAATTTTGAGGCAAGTACCTTAATAACTTTTAATATTTTGACAAATTTTGTTCTAAAGGTATAAATTATTATGCATAGAATAGGGAAAATTATACCTAGGATAAGGCAGAAGAATGATAATGGAAATAGTAAATCGTTTATATAAGACATAATCAATTCTGAATTAAATGGTAAGGCCATAGTGAACAAATATATGCTGTTGGGTAATACTTTATTTAAGTATATAAATAGGGCTATTGAAAGAGCAAGATTGAAAATACCACAGATAAATAACGCTGATATAAGCCACTTAATAATTGAATCGGATTTTCTGTACAGCATTAGAATTATCAGTAACATTAAAGCTACTGATAATATTGATAACCCAGTTATATGTGAGGCTACAAAGTAAACGAATTTGACAAGTGTAAGCTGTTCTGATATATCGGTTCTGTTTAAGGTCAACAAAATGGCCTGCAGATTAATTTTTTTAATTTGTTCGGATATATCTGAAGCAACAGCTGTATCAACAGCATTTGAACCTGAATCCTTACTATTTACTGGTGAATTTATATCAATATAAAGATCGGGCAGATTTTTTCTTTCTCCTCTAAAGTATTGAAAAATCTGTTCGGTAAGGGAGTTTATATTCATATTAATCATTTCAGGAGAGGTTGTGTTCTCAAGAATTTTAAGAAATTCTGCATTTTGAGCGCTGGATTGTTCGATTTTTAAGTCATTAAAAATTCCGTCTAAAGAAGTACTTATCAGATCATTGACATAAGTATAAACACCATTTTTTTCAAGAAGTGTTTCGTGATATTTTGAAGTCATAAGTGTATTGTTTATGTTCAATGACAAAATAAAAGTAAATAGACAAAGTCCAGTAAAAAATATTGTAGTTATAAACAAAATGTGTTTGAGAACTTTTGTAAAAACTTTCATTTTCTCCTCCTGATGTTTACTAATATATTTCAAAAATTGTTATATGCTATATATTATACCACCAAATTATTATACGAACTTAAGTAAAATGTGGCAAATAAAAAATAATAGATATTTAAAAATATATGTGGTATAATTTAATTAGCAATTCTGTAAAAATTCGACCTGTGGAATAAATGCTTTTATTGTAATTCTATTTCACAGATAGTAAAAATTCTTGCAATTCGTTTCAAATGCCTTAAAGTGTATGAAGATTAGCAATATCTAATGAAAATAAAATTCTAACCCCAAATAACATTGATGTTAAAAGTTAATATGCTATAGTATTTTATATTTAGTTTGGTAATATTATGAATTATAGGTATAAAGACACAATGAGATAAAGCTAAATTATTCACAAAATAAATTCCTTTTGTGTAACATATATAATAAATCATATTTGGCATAATTTCAAGCGTTTTTTAGTTTTTTACTACATCTATGGTAGTAAGGTAACTCCAAAAAAACTTTGCAATCGCCATTTCAAAAAATCTTATTTGATTGGCTTCAAGACTGTGTAGGCTGTTTTTTGAAATGGCTGGTGGACTCTTGAATTTATGGTTATAGCTTTAAGGATTGTGGGATATAAAAGTTAATATATTTAAAGCTGTTATTATTAAAATCCTATGGAAAAAAAGGGGGCATAATTATGGAAAGACATGATTTGTCAAGTATTATTCGTAAGGACAGAGAAGAGCGCAAAGTAAAACACTTTGAAGGAACCTTTCTCGAGTACCTTGAAATCCTTAGAGAGAACCCTGAGATTCCAATGTTAGCTCATCAGAGGATGTATAAGGTGATTACAGAGCCGGGTGTAGAGGTAATAAAAACGGATGAAAATCATAGGCTACGCAGAATATATGGTAATGACAGTATTAAAAGGTATAAATTCTTTGAAGATGATTTTTTTGGAATAGATAAAACTATAATGAAGATAGTAAGGTATTTTCATTCGGCAGCAATGGCAGGAGAAGAAGCAAGGCAAGTTTTGTACCTTGTAGGTCCTGTTGGCGCAGGTAAATCTTCGTTAATGGAGACTCTAAAAAGAGCACTTGAAATAAGTCCATCTATATATGCTTTGAAAGGTTGTCCAATGAGGGAAGAACCTTTACACCTTGTGCCAAAGCATTTGAGAAAAGAGTTTGAAGAAATACTCAATGTAAGAATCGAAGGGGATTTGTGTCCGGTGTGCCGTTACAGGCTGAAAAATGAATTGGGTGGAGAATATGAGAAGTTCCCTGTAGAAAGTATTGGTTTTTCAATAAGATCTAGAAAGGGAGTAGGAGTAGTGCCTCCCGTTGATCCTAATAATCAGGATACATCTGTGCTTATAGGAAGTGTTGATATATCTAAAATAGATATGTATGCTGAAGATGACCCAAGGGTATTGTCTTTAAATGGAGCGTTTAATGTTGGTAATAGAGGAATTGTGGAATTTATAGAAGTATTCAAAAATGAAACCGAGTATCTTCATACAATGATTACTGCAACTCAGGAAAAATCTATTCCATCACCGGGTAAAGGTTCGATGATATACTTTGACGGTATAATTCTTGCCCATTCTAATGAAGCTGAATGGAACAAATTTAAATCGGATCATACCAATGAAGCTATTTTAGATAGAATTGTAAAAGTAGAGGTTCCTTACTGCTTAGAACTTAATGAAGAAATTAAAATATATGAGAAAATACTCAAAAAGAGTAAGTTTAGTGCACACATAGCTCCACATACCATTGAAATTGCCTCAATGTTTGCAATTCTAACAAGGCTTACACCATCTAATAAGGTGGATTCTGTGACCAAACTCAAAATATATAATGGTGAAGAAATTGTAGAAAAGGGTATGACAAGGAAAATAGATATTTTTGAATTGAAGGAAGAGGCTCAGAGGGAAGGAATGACAGGTATTTCGACAAGATTTATCATGAAGGCATTAGATACCACTCTTTCTGATTCAGAGCATAACTGTATCAATCCTATATCGGTTATGGAATCATTGGTTAAAGCCGTTAAAGAGTTGGCGTTAAGTGAAGAAGATAGAGAAAAGTATTTGAGATTTATACAGGACAACGTTAGAAAAGAATATAACAAGATTCTTGAAAAAGAAATAACAAAAGCCTTCATTCACGGATACAGGGAACAGGCCGAAAGTTTATTCAACAATTATCTTGACCATGCAGAAGCTTTTGTCAACAAGACAAAGATAAAGGATATTAATACAGGAGAAGAGCTTGAACCAGATGAAAAATTCTTAAGATCCATAGAAGAGCAGATAGGGATTACAGATACAGCAGCAAAGGGGTTTAGAGCCGATGTTACCGCATATATGTTCTATGTATTAAGAAGTGGTGGAAAGCTTGATTTTGGTAGTTATGAACCTTTGAAAGAGGCTATTGAGAAAAAGCTGACTGCGTCAGTAAGAGATCTTAGCAGAGTTATTACTCTTGCAAAGGTAAGGGATAAGGAGCAGGGCGAAAAATTTAATGTTATGGTTGAAGAAATGAAGAAAAACGGATATTGTGACCACTGCTGTAATGTAGTTTTAAAATATGCTGCAAATAATCTTTGGAAAGATTAGACCCCTTTCCAAAACACAGCAAAAACTAGCGGGGGTGGTTTAGATGGCTATATTTAGGGAATTTGTCAATAATGGAAAGGACCGTTCGGCTGAAGATAAAAGGCGGCACAGAGAATTGGTTGAAGAGTCTATAAAAAAGAATTTAGGTAATATAATTGCTGAAGAGAGTATTATAGGTCAGAGCAAGGACAAAAAGATCAAAATACCTATTAAGGGTATTAAGGAATATCAGTTTGTATATGGAAATAACGGAACTTCAGCCGGTTCAGGAGATGGTCGTGAAAAGCGCGGAGATAGAATCGGCGAGGACAAAGCAGGTAAAAATGGAAATGGTGATGGTCAGGCAGGGAATCAGGAAGGCGAAGATATTTATGAGACAGAGATCACTATTGAAGAGTTGATCAAGTATCTCTTCGAAGACTTAAACCTTCCGGACATTGATAGAAAGAAAATGGCTGAGATAGAATCTATACGGAGCTTAAAGAACTTAGGGTATCAGCGTAAGGGTATCCCTCCTAGACTGGCGAAGAGACGCTCTGTTATAGAAAAGATAAAGAGGAAACAGGGATTCTTCCGAAATCATGAAGAAACGGATGATGACAAAGACCTGGTTGAAGACATCCTAGATAATGAGATAGAACAACAAAAAAAGAGATTTCCTTTTATGGAAGATGACTTACGGTACAGAAGAGTCAGAGAAGACCATAAGAAGGACTTTAATGCAGTTGTTATATGTATAATGGATGTTTCGGGATCAATGGATCAGACTAAGAAATACATGGCGAGAAGTTTCTATTTTCTTCTCTACCAGTTTGTAAGGCTAAAGTATTCCAATGTTGAAGTTGTATTTGTTGCCCATACCACTTCTGCAAAGGAAGTGAATGAGGATGAGTTTTTCCATAAAGGTGAGTCGGGTGGAACCTATATCAGCAGTGGCTATGAAAAAGCTCTTGAGATAATTGAGCAAAGATATAACCCTTCAAGTTGGAATATATATGCTTTTCACTGCAGTGATGGAGACAATTGGTCGGAGGACAATAAAAAAGCAGTGGATTGTGCACAAAAACTGTGTGAGGTGTGTAATTTATTTGGATATGGTGAAATTGTACCGGGATATTATTCTTCTGCTAGTACAATAAAAAGCGAATATCAAAAAAGTATTAATAATAAGAATTTTGCTATTATTACTATGACTAGAAAGGAAGACGTCTTGACCGGTTTAAAGAAGCTTCTCGACAAAGAAGGAGAATAAAAGCATTTTGATATTCATAACCGGACCTGGGGGTGAAAATATGGCTGATTACAGTATGAATGAGCTGTTTGAATGGAATGAAAAAATTGAAAAAATTGTAAGTAAGTTTGGGCTTAAATATTATGAGCAGGAATTTGAAATATGCAGTTATGAAGATATGATTGGGTATGAGACTTATGTTGGTATGCCTTCACATTATCCTCATTGGAGCTATGGAAAGCATTATGAGAGGACTAAAACACTACACAGATATAATATGACAGGGCTTCCTTACGAGATGGTTATAAATTCCGATCCATGTCTTGCATACTTGATGAAGGATAACACACTGCTTTTGCAAATACTTACGATTGCCCATGTATATGGTCATAATGATTTTTTTAGGAATAACAGACTGTTCAAAATTGGCACTCGGGCAGAAAACACTGTGGAGATGTTTAAAAATCATGCAAACAGGATAAGAGGATATATACAAGATCCGGGTATTGGATATGCCAGAGTAGAGAAGATTCTAAATGCTGCTCACGCCATTAAATTTCAGACATCGAGGACAATAGGTGAAAAAAGGATAACTGACGAGCAGAAAAAGCAAGATGCTTTAAAAAGGTTGACAAAACCACAGAACGAATATCGTATATTGGATCCAAAAAGCAAAGAAGAAGAGCCTCTGCCTGACTTTAAGAAAATTCCTTTTGAACCTGATGATGATTTGCTTTTATTTATAATGAACTATGGCAAACTGGCAAGTTGGGAAAGAGATATTATTAATATTGTCAGGGAGGAGACACTGTATTTTATACCTCAAATAGAGACCAAGATTATGAATGAAGGATGGGCAAGTTTCTGGCACTACACGATTCTAAATGAATTAAATTTACCCCAAGGGCTGCATATTGAATTTTTAAAGCGCCACAATCAGGTTATAAGACCTCATATTGGCCAAATTAATCCTTATTATGTAGGTTTTAAAATTTTTGAGGATCTTAAGAATAAAAACAACGGCGATTTGAAGAAGATATTTGAAGTCAGAGAAGTTGAAAGGGATCAGTCGTTTATTAGACGATATCTGACACGGGAACTGTGTGAAGAGATGAATCTTTTTGAATATATAAAACTTGGAAATAATTACGTTATAACAAATGTTTCCGATGAAGATGGATGGAAGGAAGTTCGCGATACAATAGCAAACGGTGCAGGCACATCGGGTATTCCGGTAATAAAAGTTTTAGAATGGGTACAAAGTGATAATATGCTTATTTTAGAGCACGATTATGATGGAAGGGATTTAGATATAGGCTATGCCTATGAAACTTTAAAACATGTGGTTGACTTATGGGATGGAAAAGTAATGCTGGCGACAAAGCTTGATAATAAAAGAAAAGTAATAGCTTGTGATGAGCATAAGAAGGTTACCTTAGCAGATGCCTAAAGAATCTTCGGCTTTGCCTCCGATGAACGAGCTATGCTCACCTTTGACATCCCGAACAATAGTGACTATGTTTACATTATACAATTTTACTGTCGCTTTAACTTACAATTTATAAATAATAAATTATTCAAAAAAAAAGCTATGCAATAATAACATAGCTTTTTTTAGATTTATTTTGTTTCCTTTATCCATTTTTTATGGTATATTTAATAAAATATAGGCTGTCTATATACAATTCTTCTTAAAAAGTTTGTTTAGCAAACATTTATACTGAAAGTCTTATAGCGTAAGCGTTATAAGACGCTTTTTGAGAAGAAATTGTTCCGCTGTTTGCAGTAGCGGAATTTACGACTTTGATTATTTTAAGAAACAGACTAAAACTTTGCATTTTATTATAAGAAATTTATAAGAATAAGTACAAGGTGATTCCAAAAAATAACTGGTCAATCGCCATTTCAAAAAAATTGATTTGATGGGCTTTGAGGCTATAAATATTGTATTGGTTATTTTTTGAAATGGCCTAATATTAATGTCGGGAGGAATTTTATGTACAGTTATGAAAAATTGAAAGAAACTACACAATATATTAAAAGCAAACTAGGCTCTGTGCCAAAAGTTGCAATTATATTGGGTTCAGGATTAGGGCCTCTTGTGGATGATATAAAAAATAGCATTGAGATAGATTATAAAGATATACCTGGGTTTCCGCTGTCAACAGTTGAAGGACATGCAGGAAAACTTGTGTGCGGTGAAATAGGAAATAAACCTGTAATAGCTATGAAAGGACGTTTTCATTATTATGAGGGTTATGATATTTCTCAAGTGGTTATAGCGATACGAATTTTTAAACTGCTTGGTATTAATGATCTACTTGTTACAAATGCAGCGGGCGGAATCAATAAATCCTTTAGTCCGGGAGATCTCATGATTATAAGGGATCATATAAGCTTTTTTGCACCATCTCCATTAAGGGGTAAAAACTTTGATGAATTTGGAGTACGGTTCCCGGATATGAGTGAAGCCTATAGTAAAAAACTAAGAGAGCTGCTTAAAAAAGCATCCGAGGAAGCAGGAATAAGAATGCAAGAGGGTGTTTATGTGTTTACTAAAGGACCCATGTATGAGACGCCTTCTGAAATAAGGGCTTTAGGCATGTTGGGGGCTGATGCAGTCGGAATGTCCACTGTGCCAGAGGTAATAACAGCAAGACATGCAGGAATGAATGTTATGGGAGTATCGTGTATTACTAACATGGCAGCTGGGATATTAAATCAACCCTTAAATCATGAAGAGGTTATGCAAACTGCTAAACAGGCTGAAAGAAATTTTACCTGCGTAGTAAAAAAAGTTATAGAAATGTGGCAGGTATAAATTATGTTTTGTGATTAAGACTCTTGGAGTTTTTGTTTTAGGAGTTAAACAGATATAGAGGAAATTAAATCAAAATTTGGAGGTAGTTTATAAAATGAAAAGTTCAATTCGTGATATTAATATGGCTGAGTCCGGGAAGCAGAAAATTGAATGGGTAAGAAAAAATATGCCTATTTTAAGGAGTCTTGAGAAAGAGTTTTCCGAAACAAAACCTTTTTATGGAGTAAGAGTGTCGATATCTGTTCACCTTGAGGCAAAAACAGCATATATGGCAAAAGTTTTTGCAGCGGGTGGAGCAGAAGTATCTGTGACAGGAAGTAATCCACTGTCGACACAAGATGATATTGCTGCAGGATTAGCCAGTGATGGGCTTGATGTATACGCATGGTATGGAGCGACTAAAGAAGAGTATGAAAAACACATAAATCAAGTTCTCGGATATAAGCCTAATATCATAATTGATGACGGAGGAGATTTAGTTCATCTCTTACATACATCAAGGACAGAGTTGCTTCCACATATTATGGGAGGCTGTGAGGAGACTACCACAGGGATTATAAGACTTAAAGCCATGGAAAGTGATGGGGTTTTGAAGTTCCCAATGGTAGCAGTAAACAATGCTTATTGTAAGTACCTTTTCGATAACAGATACGGCACAGGACAATCGGTTTGGGATGGAATAAACAGAACTACAAACCTTATTGTAGCAGGCAAAGATGTGGTGGTTGTAGGATATGGATGGTGTGGAAAAGGTATTGCAATGAGAGCAAAGGGCATGGGCGCAAATGTAATTGTTTGCGAAATTGATGCAATCAAAGCCGCTGAGGCAATTATGGACGGCTTTAAAGTAATGCCTATGAAGGAAGCAGCAAAGCACGGAGATGTTTTTGTTACTGTTACAGGCTGCAGCAGGGTAATTCACAGTGACCACTACAAAGTTATGAAGGACGGCGCAATTTTGTGTAATGCCGGCCATTTTGATGTGGAAATTTGCCTGCCTGAACTTGAAGCAATGACAGTTGAAAAGAAGGAACAGAGAAAAAACATAATGGGCTATAGGATGGAAGACGGAAGATGGATTAACATACTTGCAGAGGGTAGATTGGTAAATCTTGCTGCAGGGGATGGTCATCCGGCTGAAATTATGGATATGAGTTTTGCTCTTCAAACACTATCAGCAGAGTATATGGTGAAAAATTATAGTAAACTTGGAAACAGAGTTGTTGACGTTCCCGACGAAATTGATAAGAGAGTCGCAAATATGAAACTCAAGTCTTGGGGCGTAAAAATTGATGAGTTAACTGAGGAACAAATAAAATATCTTGGAAGTTGGAATTAAAATACACTATAATGTCGTTAGAAAAGAGGTAAACCGTGAATATACTGATTAAAAATATAGATGTTGTTACTTGTGATAAAAGCAATACTGTCATAAAGAATACCAATATAGCTATAAAGGAGAATCAGATATACTTTATTGGCACAAGTGAAGATAAACTTAAGGAATTTAATGCAGACAGAGTAATAGATGGGAGCAATAAGCTTGCTATGCCTGGGCTTATCAATACACATACTCATAGTGGAATGACTATATTGCGAAACTTTGCTAACGACCTACCTTTAGAAGAATGGCTTTTTAACAATATTATACCGACAGAGGCGAAGTTGGGGGAAGAAGATATATACTGGGGAACAATGCTTGGAATGGTAGAAATGATAAAGACCGGTACAACTACTTTTACTGATATGTATTATCATATGGATACTGTTGCTAAAGCAGTTGAAGAGACCGGTATGAGGGCTAATTTATCGAGAAATGCCTTTAAATTTATCGGCAGTGAAGGTGAAATGGTCAGAAACCAGGTACCGATATGTGTTGAATTCTTCAAAAATTGGCACAACAAAGCCAACGGCAGAATTAAAGTGTACGTAGAGATTCATTCGGTTTATCTTTGTGATGAGATGGGCTTGGCTGAATCAGCCAAGCTTGCAAAAGAGCTTAATACTGGTATTCACATTCATTTGCTTGAGACTTTTAAAGAGCGGGAGGAAGGCATAAAAAGATACGGTGCAGATCCCGCAGAAGTTTGCCTAGAGACTGGCGTATTTGATGTTCCTGTAATTGCGGCTCATTGTGTTCACTTGTCTGACAGTGATTATGACATATTGAAAAGCAAAGGAGTTAATGTAGCCCATAATCCTACAAGTAATTTAAAGCTTGGCAGTGGTATAGCAAATGTGCCTTTAATGATGAAGAGAGGTATTAATATTGCATTAGGTACTGATGGTACTGCTAGTAACAACAATCTGGATATGTTTGAAGAGATGCACATTGCAGCTTTGATACATAAAGGAGTACAAATGCAGCCAACACTAGTTACAGCTGAGGAAGCTTTAAGAATGGCTACTGTAAACGGTGCGAAGGCTACAGGATTTGAAAATGAGATTGGGCAAATCAAGGAAGGCTCAAAAGCTGATATTATATTAATAGATATGGATAAACCACACATAGCTCCGATTAATGAATATATACCAGCTCTGGCATATTGCGTTCAAGGTTCGGATGTTGATACGGTTATTGTTGACGGTAACATACTTATGGAGAACAGAATTCTTAAAACTATTGATGAGGAAAAAGTTAAAAGTAAAGTAAAAGAAATTGCTAAGAGAGTGTTAGGGAATTAAAGAATAATAGTTTTTAGATGTGTAATTGATATTTAGTGTAACAAAGTTCTATTAGTAATCGAACTTGACAATTTTAAAAATTAGAAGTACCATTATTTTATTAGAGCTTATAAGCCACTGTGGCTCAGGGGTAGAGCAATTCACTCGTAATGAATAGGTCGAGGGTTCGATTCCCTCTAGTGGCTCCAATTTTAAGTCTGGAACTGATTGAGTTTTGGGCTTTTTTGTTTTTGAACGCTAAACTTAGATTTGTATCAAATTAGAAAGAGGGAAATTAAATGAAAAGAATACTAGGTTTTTTACTAATTACATATATTTGTTTGATCACAATAATACCATGTGCAAGTCAAGTCTATGAATCAGGCAATTTAATAGTCCTTTTAGACAGGCTAAGCTCAGCAAATGGTTCAAGCCAGATAATTGTAGTTTCTAGTGAGAAGGAGGGCCAAAATAAAGCTAAAGTTGAGACTTTTGAAAAAACTATGGGTGGATGGGTTAAAAACTTTCCTTCAATGAATGCTGTTATTGGAGAAAAAGGCTTCTCTCTAGATAAGAAGGAGGGTGACCTTAAAGCCCCGGCAGGGATATTCCGCGTAGGAACAGCTTTTGGAACGATTGATAAACCTTCTTATATGAAGCTTTCTTATAAGAAGACATCAAAAAATGATTATTGGATTGATGATGTATCCTCTCAAGATTATAATAATTGGGTAGAATTTGAGGGTGATCCTTATAGCAGATGGAAATCCTTCGAAAAACTAAAAATAACAAGCTATAAATTGGCACTTGTAATTGAATACAATATGAACCCTATAGTTAAGGGAAAAGGTAGTGCGATATTTTTCCATATATGGCAAGGACCGAATATAAGTACAAAAGGGTGTACAGGCCTATCGGAAGCTAATTTTTCAAAGCTTTTAAGCTGGATTGATCCGGACAAGAATCCGATAATTATTCAGGGAACTGTTGATATACTCCAAGATATGATTAAAGCTACAGAAAATGAATTGCTCTACCCGATAGAAGTTGTTGTAAATGGAAATAAAGCGGTTTTTGATGTTCCACCAAGAATACTAAATGGAAGGACACTTATTCCCGTAAGATCCGTTTTTGAAAGTTTAGGTGCTCAAGTTTTATGGGAGGAATCAACAGAAACTGTAAGTATTTTAAAAGGTTCAAAGACTATAAAACTTAAGGCTGGGAGTAATTGGGTATATGTGAATGGAAAGCAGGTAGAGATTGATATTCCTGTATCAATAATTAATGGAAGGGTTATGGTTCCCGTTAGATTTATTGCTGAGGAGCTTGAATTTAAAGTTACGTGGGATGGAGAAGAAAGTGTAGTCTTTATTAATACGAATAATTGAGTTTTGATGCTTCTATAGTTTTGAACTCTAATTGAGTTTAATGATTTATATGTTTATAATGGTGTATAAGCCGTTGCATTTAATTGCTAAATGAGTTATAATATATCTGTATCTATTTATTAACAGATAAAGTTCACATCGATCTGTATTTTTCTTGAGTAAGTATTTAGAAAATCTTACATTCTCTTAATGAAGTCTTATTTTTTACAAATTTAAGTAAATCCATTTGTGTTATCTTGTTCAATTCTATGAGAAGTTAGTTCTAGCAAACGACGTGCTTGTTTACATTATGCCTTTTCAAAAATTTTAATAGGCAATTGAAATCGACTAAGTATCAATTTTTATATAAATGAACCATCTTATATCTATCTATTACATGGAGGGATTTAGAATGTATAGAGATTTCTATTTAAAAAGAGTCATTTCAATGATATTGATAAGTATTTTTGTTTCAGTTATTTCATTTACTGAATCGTGTGCATTTCCCCAAAATACTTTTTATGGTTTCCAAACAAATAATATAGCTCTTGGTAAACCAACTTCTTCTAATGGTATGAGTTTGGGTTATGGTCCATTTAGTGGAAATGATAATAATATAAATACTTATTGGTCTGCTAAAGACAGTAATCCTAATAATTGGTGGATGGTAGACCTAAAGTATTTTTATTCTCTTACAGGTTTTGAAGTTGTGTGGAGAGAAGATAATAAACTATATAAATACAAGGTAGAAGTTTCCACTAATAAAATGAACTGGTATACTGTTGTTGACAGAACAAGTAATGATATTTATTCCCAGACACAAAGTGAAGACTTTGATGCAACTGCAAGATATGTAAGAATTACTATAACTGAAGTTCAATCAGAATTTTTGCCAGGTTTTTATGAATTCAGAGTCTTTGGGACTTTCAATTCAATGCCGGGCCCAGGGATTTTTCCACCTATACCGATAACAACATCAACACCGACTTCAACGCCTACACAAATTTCAACACCTACATCAACACCGACATCAACACCAACACCAACTTCAGTACCTACATCGACTTTAATGCCCACACCAACACCCACACCGACCATAATACCAACAACGACAGCAATAACTACACTAACACCAGAATCAACACCTATATCAACACCGGTTGTTACACCTACTCCTACAGTTGAGCCAACTATCCAATCTGCTGTATCTCTTTCAAGGAACACAGTAGACACTGTAGATTATGGTTTGGTTACTAATATGAGCATGTCACAAGAAGGTGAAATTTTGATACCTGGAAATATAAAGGAACAGAAAGAAATAATGCTTGTTATTGAAAACTCCTTAGCGTCAAATACTATTTACAATGATATATCTACATCAATGGACTATGGGTTATTTGCTAAAAACGACATATATTGCATAGGAGAAAATACTTCGGTTTATGCAAGCGTTAATGCAAACAATAGTTTTAGTTCTACCGGAAATACTTTATGTGTAAGTGATGTATTATCGGCTAAAGATTTTTCTGTTACGACCCCAAACATGAATGTCGACTGGTATGTTAATAATTTTGAACCGGTTGAGATGCCTAGCTTTTATGAAAAATTGAAAAATGAAGCGGAGTTAAATTCTATGGTATTCAAACCCTCAGACTTTTTATTTATTAATCAGAAATTATTTCCAGGTCAACCGAATTTTTGGATTAGATATAATAGTCTTACAAATACTTTTGAGATAACCGGATCTGGTACTTTTACAATTGATTCATCCATGTATTTTAAGGGGAATTTAATAATATCGGTACCAAATACAAATAATATAGATAGTTCTTTTTTATTGGCAGATGGTGATATTGCTATCCAAGGTTCAGCTTTAACACCTGAGTCGGAGAATGACGTGCTAAATTTGTATTCCATATATGGAAGCATACGTATTAGCACTGATCATTCTCTTATTAATGGGATTATGTATGCGGAAGGAATTAAAGGAAACCCTTTGTATAATGATGAAGATTCTGGGGACGTTATAATAGAAGGTTCGTATAATACGTTATTCGGAGCTATGGCTGCTGGGAAAGATATTAAGTTATATGGAGCAAATACTACCGTACAGTATCCATCGGATGGTTTTAGTACTGAGAAGTCTGAGTACTTTGATGTTGTAACAACCACTTTTGATTTTAAGAAAATAGCAAAACTGTTTATTGATAGATTTGCCGGCACGGACACAATGCTAGGAGTAATTCAATATTCTGACTCAGCGAATGACAACAGTTTTGTGCTATATGATCTTTCGAATGAGGATGAAAGAATTCAATTAGTTAATGAAGTCGAAAGCATGGAAATTAATTATACAGAACAAAATAATATGGGGGATGGACTAAGAAGAGCTTATCATACATTAAACAATCGGTCTGAATCTGACACACCTAAGTATATTGTTAATGTAAGTGTTACTGCACCAAATAAATGGACTAGTGAAAGTAGTTCTTATATAGAATATAAAACTGATAATGAAAGCGCGGTTTTTATTTCGGGGGATGGTATATCCGACGTTGATGAAAAAGGCATAGGCTATGCTAAAAACATTGGAAATACGATTAGTTCAAGTAGTATTGAAACATTTTTTATCGACTATTCGAACAGTTCAAGTTTTGCAACTAAAATAGAGGATATTGCAGTATCAGCGGGTGCTAATGCCCTTCTAGATGGGAAACATTATTATACGATACCATCTAACGAGGATTTTGTTTCTTTAGCAACCGGCATTTCACAAAGTCAGCCGACAAATATAATTTTAGACAATGTATTATATGAGGAGATATACCCTGCAGGAGTAATAGTAACTAAAGCACCTTCAGGGATGAATATAACCCCAGCTATTTATGATGGCAATATAAGGTACGAGGTTTCTGGAAAGCTGGAAGATATAATGCTTACATATGATGGAAGTAAGTATATAATAAATCCATACAGCTTTGAGGTTGCCGTTAAGTATGTATCAGTGGGTAAAATAGAGTATTTAGGCTCTGATTCAAAGGTAACATATACAATTGATTATGTTGATACAAATGGTGATGACCAGACTATGGTACTAGAAAAGAACTTTGGCGATATGGATGTAAATGTTAGGTGGATAATTGATTTACAGTAAGTATACTTCTTAATAGAAAGTACACACAAAAAGAAGTTTATGGATGTTTTCATAACTTCTTTTTGTTTTAAACATTTTTAATTGGTCTTATCTAAAGAATAAGGAATATCAAGAATAGAAGCAATATTAGGATAAATCCTAATATGATAAAAACAATACCAATTGTTTTAAGAATAAGTATTATGGACTTTAGAGCTGATTTAGAAATGCTTTTTACTTTTTCGGATACAGTAAAAAGTCCATTTTTATTACTTACATTGCCTTCTGTTTTAACTTCATTAATTTCAAAGTCCATTTTCACGAAGCATTTATTAACAACCTTTTCTATTATAAAATAAAATGCACCGCCAAGGGGCTTTTTTCTTATAATTCTCTTTACTATAGGGAAAACGATTCCATAGAGAATAAGGAGTGACAAATCTTTAGGATTTGTATTAATCTTCCCGTTTTTGATAATAATTTTCTTGATATCTTTTGTGATATTTATTGAAAAGGCCAATATAAAGCTTACACCTTCATACAAGTTTTCAGTTGCTTTTGCAATACCGATTGCACCTACACCAATAAGAAAAATGGGGAGTGAGAAAATAAAAAATAAAACTCCAAAGACAGCTGATTCAAAAATAAACGAAAAAAGAACAGCAGACAGCAGTGCTGTTACACCTGAAATAACTACGGGTAAAATTGAAGCAAAGCCAAAAGATAATATTGAATCCAACTTTTGTTCGAATTGATCTATTGTTTCATCTTTTGTATATTTGTCTACATCAATACCATAGGTTGAATAAAGCTTTTGGCGGGCAATTTCTATATTTATTCCCATAACCAACCTCCAATTAAAAAAGTTTATATATATACTTGCGGAAAATCAGCTGCTTGTAAAATCCGATAATTTCCTATATGTTTTCATATGCTTTTAATGAAAATGAATCATATTTATCGGATTTTATATAGCATATTTTATCCTGTTTCTTGTAGCAATATTTTAAAGCATAATTTTCAATAATTATAGTTTAAATAATATAAGTCTCACGTGCAAGCAAAAAAATATTTATGGCTTGTACTCCTTAGTTTACATGTAAATAGTTCTTCAATATACAACTAATGTGTGGTACAATCATTCTATGACAATTTACTTTAAAAAGAGACAGTAAAATATTAGGCGTGTTTTTGATGTGCTAATATCCTAAAGGAAGAGGAGAATTATAATATGGGTTTTATTGATAAGTTATTCGGTTCCAAAAAAGATAAGAAAGAAATGAAATCACAAGAAAAGAAAGAAGTTGAAATTGAAAAAAAGCTTCATGAGGATAAGGTTGAAGAGATAAAAAATGAAGAAGTAAAAAAAATCGATGAAAATGAATTGTTACTGAATATTATGAAAAATAAAATCTCACAGATGAATCTTCAAGTAGATGACGATAAGGAAAAAGCTGTGATTACTGAAATAGGCACATCAATTAAAGCTGTTATAAAGGGTAAAAATCAACAAAATAATACTGTCATGGTGCAAATAGATTTTCTTATTGACAATAAGGAATTCGGAGAAGAGGGAATATACGAATCCTTAGCTGGAATAGGCAAAGACAATAATGTAGAAGAGGCGATATCTAATTGCATAGATAGCTTTATAAAAACTGTGCTTAAAGTTGTTGTAGAAGCACTAAATGGCAATCATAATCCTAATTTGACCATAGAAACCAAGGTCAAGGGGATTGTAAGAACTTGGCATCCCTATATAGGTACGATACAGACACAGGGTTTTGAGAGTTTAGAAGGATTAGGCAATAACCATATTTATAATCTGTTGAAGGATCAAATAGCAAAGCATTTAAAAAATAAGAGATATTACTGGATTAAGGTATTAATTACGTGCCAGAATGACGGAAAGTTAATGTATCAATGTCTTTTAAACAATAAACCTTTTCTTGAGGCAGAAAGGATTATTGATGAATATGCAAAAGGATGGCCAGAAAGCGATAACAATATGATTGAATCGCAGTATATTATAATCCGCCAATCAGATAAATCTTTTATGGATAACAGACAGAAGGATATTGATAATGAAAACTTTATGAAAGAGTGCACTAAATATGCAATAAGTGTTTTTGAAAACTATGGTCCGAAGGATAGTGTAGAGGGGCTGGTAAATAAAGTTGCAGAATATACTAAAGATATTAACCTTGCATGGGAGTTTTTCTGGTTTATACCTGCTATATACTGTCGCTTGGTATTAAGTGGTCCGAATTATACCGATACGGTTATACTGGTTTTACCAGATGATAGAAGAATTTTTGGTAAACTATATGATTATGAAGCTTATGTTGCTGGAGTGGACATAGTAATAAAAAAATTACAGGAAAATCAAAGTCAAGAAAATATTCAAAATATTCTATTTTTATCGGATGAATTTAAGGCGTTGCAGAAGCTTTTGAAAGAAGGTAGTAATGCTCAGGATCTTCAACCTGTTCCAATGGTTTTGATGGCACCTAAGAGTTATACTGTTTCTGATTAAGGAATAGCAAAGGTTGAATAAGTTTTTGAAATATTGACAAATAAGAACGAAAAGCGAGAAGAACTCAATTTACTTCTCGCTTTTATTTTGTTTTTTGCATAAAAAGTACTTTAAATTAGGCCATTTCAAAAATAATCGGGAGTATAAATAATTCTGTGTATCGGATTTTATGTAATCCCTCTTAACAGAATTTTATACTGAATAAGATGCTAGGATAGATTTAATGTCATTTACCAGACAAATGGATGCCTCTATTTCTACTTTTCTCACTGAAACGCTTTCAATATTACAGCCAATTGGAATTTCTTTTTCCATTGAAAAATCCAGTAGTTCAGTGAAAATAGCTTTTGAAAGTGAAATGGACTTATTTAGAATATCCTCAGAAGCCATCAAATCATTTTCAAGCCACCTCGGAATACTGATTCCTAGCCATTTCATGAACTCAAGGGTTTTCAATGATCCACAAGGAGTAAGAGTAAAGAGGATAGGAACCATTTCCACATTATTATTTCTGCAGTAATAGTAATAATCCGATAAAAAATCTTTAGCAGCTTCAACATTGTATACTGCTTGTGAAATAAAATATTTGCAACCTTTTTGCAATTTGTTTAGTATTCTTAAATGTTCTTCTTTATTCTTCATGTGTCTTTCCGGTATAGCAACACCGCCTAAAATAAGTTTTGGATTTACTGCTTTACAAATTTCATAAGCTTCGGACAAGCGCAGAGGAACCGTTTGATTCCTAGAGGCAGCACCTACAAATACAGAAAACATGTCTTTTGCTGCATCAGCTTCAATAAGTTCGGTGAATTGATTATGAGTGTATTTACCTACACATCTATAAATTATTTTTGGCAGCTGCAAAGCATCTAAATACTCATTGCTATATGAAAGTGGATCAATTGTTTCTAAAAAGGGAAAGGGTCTATCTATTTCAATTCTGTCCTTTTCATCCTGAATATCATAGATAACCAAACCATCTACGTCGATAGTTTTTATTCTTTCAATTTGTTTCTCGGATATCTCTTTTATTTTCTCAGGAGGATTGACAGCCTTTGGGGGAGTAATTCCATAGGTAACAATGCCAGACTTTCTATTTAAAATTTTATCTTTCAACATATATAATCTCCTTTTGAAGGTCATAGTTAGTGTTTTTTATTATTATAGCACAAAATTTAAAATAGTTAGCAGGGTTTATGCTAAAATTCACAAAAGTTGATGATGTACTAAAATAATGAATATAGTCGAATAACTATTTTGTAAGATATAATTAGTAATATAAGATGTATTTGATAATATTCCAATATTAGGTCTAGGTCATATCAAGAAGTGACCTACACAACATTTATGTCACAAAGATTGTCCTGGAACCTTTTAGCTTCCAAATATAGTAAAATTATCTTGCAGCGCAAAAAATGTAAATTAATTTTTTGAAATGGTAGGTGGCTAGGATTTTTAAATTACCTTGTTTGTAAAACATTAAATATAAATAATATAAATTTTAATGGGGGAGGTATAGTGATGCTAAAAGCATTAAAAATGAGAAAATTACAAGCAACATTTTTGGTATTTTGCATTCTTGGGACGTTATGCACATCGCCGCTTTATTCTGCTGGTGCCGCGACTGAACCTGAATACAATTATGCTAAGGCGCTTCAAATGTCTCTGCATTTTTATGATGCAGAAAAATGTGGTAGAGGTATAACTGATGGAAGGCTTGAGTGGAGAGGTGATTGCCACCTTGAAGACGAAGAGGTTCCGCTAATACCTATGGAGACAAAAGAAAGTCCCGGTACTAATATGTCACAAGAGTATATTGACAAGTACAGAGATGTGCTAGATCCTGATGGAAACGGTACTTTAGATCTAGGTGGTGGCTTTCATGATGCAGGTGACCATGTTAAATTTGGTCTTCCACAAGGATATACAGCATCAACACTAGGATGGGGATTTTATGAGTTTAGGCAAGCGTATATTGATAAAGGTTTAGAAGATCATATGCTTGATATTCTAAAGTGGTTTACCGATTACTTCTTAAGATCCACATTTATGGACGAGGATGGGAATGTAGTTGCTTTTTGTTATCAAGTAGGAAATGGTGATGTAGACCATACTTACTGGGGGCCACCAGAACTTCAAAATCTAGTAAGACCAGCCTTTTTTGCTTCACCTGAGAATCCAGCTGGCGACCAATGTGGCAATGCTGCAGCATCATTGGCTATTAGCTATCTTAATTGGAAAGATTCAGATTTGGAATATGCACAAAAGTGTCTTAAAGCAGCAAAGGCTCTATACGAATTTGGAAAGAAATATAGAGGAACAGGTTATTCAGGTGGTTACTATGGTTCTGCCTATGATGATGATGAGATGGCTTGGGGTGCTGTTTGGTTAAATATTGCAACAGGAGATGAACAGTACATAGATGACATTGTTCGTATGGAAGATGGAAAATATGCAGGTTATATGGCAAAAATCATAAAAAACGAACAAAATCATTGGCAGAATATATGGGTACACTGTTGGGATACTGTTTGGGGAGGAGTATTTGCAAAGCTTGCACCAATAACCAATACTGAAAGAGAATGGTATATTTTTAGATGGAATCTTGAATACTGGTCGGGAATTCCTCATGAAGATCCGAAAGATACAGCCTTTCTTGCTGCATCACCTTATGGATATAGGGTTGTAAATACATGGGGTTCTGCAAGATATAATACGACTGCACAGCTTTGTTCTTTTGTGTATAGAAAGTATACAGGAGATGAAAGCTTTACTGAGTGGTCAAAAGATCAGATGGAATACTTAATCGGCAATAATCCGCTTAATAGGTGCTATATAGTCGGATATTCTGAAAATTCGGTTCAGTTTCCTCATCATCGTGCAGCACATGGCTCAAAAACTAATAGTATGCTAGTTCCCGAACAACATCGTCATACCTTATGGGGAGCTTTAGCAGGGGGGCCTGATTTAGAAGACAATCATAATGACGAGACTACAGACTATGTATATAATGAAGTTGCTATAGACTATAACGCAGGCTTTACGGGGGCATTAGCAGGTTTTTGTACCTATTATGGGCAGGATCATGAAATACTTCCTGATTTTCCTCCTAAAGAAGATCCGATTGATGTATATTATACTGAAGCGAAGCTAGAACAGGAAAACAAAGAAAGAACACAGGTAACAATAAGACTTTATAATTATTCCGTTCATCCACCTCATACTGAAGAGGCAATGAAAGTACGTTATTTCTTTGATATATCTGAAATGCTAGATGCAGGTCAGACGATTGAAGATGTTGAATTGCAGATTATGTATGATGAGAACGCATCGAGTTATGGAGGTCCTATTAAGTATAACGGTCCGCATAAATGGGATGATACGGGAGTATGCTATGTTGAATTTGATTGGTCAGGTTTCAATGTATATGGTACACGTGAAATCCAGTTTGCAGTTGTGGGTGCACAGGACGAAAGTTATAAATTCCATTGGGATCCTACCAACGACTATAGCAGAAAGGACATAACAGACGAATTTGGAAAGTCTCCATATATAGTAGTATATAATGATGGTGAAATTGTGTTTGGACAACAACCTCCAAAGGGGACAGCAACACCTGTGCCTTCAGGAAATCCGGGCGATTTGAAACCATCACTTAAAGTAATGTACAAAACTACAGATGCGGCAGATGCAGCTGGGGATATTAAAACGACACTAAGAATCGAAAATACCGGTAAGAAGCCTATTGATCTTTCAGAGCTAAAATTACGTTACTGGTATACAAAGGATTCAGATGATGCACAACAGTGTGTGTTTGATTATGTTAAAGTTGGAAAAGAGATGGTTGAAGCAAAATTTATTGAAATGTCAACGGCAGTAGACAATGCAGACAATTATTTTGAATTAGGTTTTAAAAGCGGAGCAGGTATGATTGCACCAGGTTCAGATAGTGGAGATATTCAGTTGAGAATTACCAAAAACGGTGTGGAGTATACTCAATCAAATGATTATTCTTATGATAAGGCCACTTCGTTTACTGAAAACTCCAAAATAACTGCATATATAAACTCAGAATTGGTCTATGGTGAGCAGCCTGATGGAGTACTAGAACCTATAGTTACTCCAACACCAACTCCCGATGATTACATACTAGGAGACGTAAATGGTGATGAGTCTGTAAATTCAATAGATTTTGGAGTTATGAGACAGTACTTGCTAGGTACTATAAAACAGTTTGCTTATGAAAAGGGTGAAAAGGCTGGAGACCTAGACGGAAATGGTGTTTTTAACTCAATAGATTTTGCATACATGAGGCAGTATATGTTGGGATTTATTAAAAAGTTTCCTATAGAGGACTAATAATTTTAACATATTGAATCTACAAAAGATTAGCATCATAAATTGTGTTAAATTAATTAGCGTGTATTGCGGAAGTGAAATATAGAATTTAAAGTGCAAAAGGATTCTCAAAAAGCATGTAGTTGTTTTTTTGAATCAACTTATGTAAAATAAGTGCCGTGGATTACTTAAATGTATCAAACGGCACTTTTTTAATTGCTATTTTTAAAATGCCGATCTATAATCTTGCAGGTTATAAATATGCACCTCATTTCAAAGTTTCGACTTGTAATATACACTAAAATGTAGTAAAATATTGGTATATAGTCTTTTGCAGATTTAGCCTTCTCTATTCAAACGTTCTACCCGCTAATTTACTATTAGTTATAGTTATGGGTTCATAAATGCAGTCTTTAGTTGGTTCACTGATGAATAAGATTTGATTTATTATACAGGTGATAGTAAATAATAGGGCTAGAATTTCCTAATGATAAAATATACTAATAAATCCAGTATACGGTTTTTTTGGATAAGAAGTTCATTATAAGTGAAAATGTTTTTAGGAGGTATTTTTATGGTTATTTTAGGATGGGATTATAAAAAGATACAGAACTATGGTCCGGTAAAGAGAGAACAATGCAATAACTGCAATAATGAAACAACATTTCAGTTACAGAAATTATCAACGTGGTTTACGTTGTTTTTACTTCCTATTATCCCATATAGAACAGACTACCTTCTTGTATGCCCAATATGCAAAAACTACCACGAAATTGACAGCTCAGAATTCTACGACTTTATCGATCATATACAAAATCAAAATGAATCTGAAAATCAAACAGTATCACCGGATAGCTACATTACTGAAAACGGTGCGATATATAGGACAGAAACTCAACTAAATTTTATAAGACAGATGAAGGAAATTGAAATTGAAATGGAAAAGAGAAAAAAGCAAAATGACTAGGACTAAGGTGATTTTAGAAAAACAAAAAAGCACCATGAAAGGTGCCAAAATCATTAAGATTTGAATTTATTATTTATCTAAATCTATACTAAGATGTTAAGCAAACAGTCACAAATTGAGTCGCAACTGTGGCTCTAATAATCAAACCTAAAATTACTTTTCTATATTCTTATATGTGTTTAATTACTTCCCCTAAAAACTACGCCTTTTTTATTTATAGGCGATCAATTAGAAATAAAATCAAAAACTACTGAAATGTTATTCTCTCTAGTTTTGTTGTAAATCTCTACTGCTATTATTCTCTAGCCCTATACATTTATCTCCCTAAATGATTATATATCTTTAAATTTCTAAATTGTTTTTCTTTTTAGTACGCTTTCGCTCCCCTAAATCCCTGAAATTATCCACCTAATAAATATTAAATGTAAATAAGGCTCCCCCTTAACAAAATATAAAAAATCAGGCTAAAGAATTAATAGGCAAAAATTTGTGTAAAACTTCTGATCAGAAGTTTGAAAAAAAGTTATAAAACTTCTTAATTCCTCCTTCCGATAAAAATTAGTTTATGTATAAATAATAAGTTAACATAGATAATAAGTTGAATATTACTAGAAGTATTACTTGCTGTGTATCTTAATTATACAACGGAATTAAACTAAAATGAAGACAATAAAATTCTCTTTAGTTAGTAAAAAATTAAGATAACGTGTTTTGAAAAAAACATTAGTCAATATATGTATTTCCGACCCAATAAAATCAGTCTTTTTGGAAAACCCATTGAGCAGTTGAATATTTTGGGATAACTTAACATAAAATGCTATATATAATTTGATTCATAAGAATAAACCGATCAGGTTATACTATAAATAAAATTACATGGAGATGATATTAAAATGGATAGTGAAAGAGCAAAAAGAATAATTGAGTCAAAAGGAGTTATAGAAGTTTTATATCAGGGTTCGCCAGTATGGATAGAGAGTGTGTTGAAGGATAATATTGTTGAGGTAATTGATTTTCAGACAAACGATAAATATGACGTACCCGCAAATATGCTTGTAGAAAAAGTTTTACAAAAATAGAATTGCTTGTTTTTATTAGGATGTTTCAAAAAAATAACTAGGCAATTTCAAAAAAAGTTGATTTGCATTTTTTGCACCGCAAAAAAAAGTTCCTATGTTTGGAAGTTTAAAAGTTTGCATGATAGGCATTATTACTCAAATGCAATATAGGTTGTTTTTTTGGAGTATAGGAATTTATAAAAATCTTATTTTTGTAAATTTCTATACTGGGGTCTAGAAAGGAGAATAACCTTAGTACTTTTTTATCTTAATATGTTTAAAAGGAAGTTAAGTGAAGGCTTGATTTCTAGTATATGATCAAGCAGATTAGCAGCAGGGAACAGAACTAGCAAAAATGTTTCAAATAACACCAGTCTTGTTTCACTTTGATTGAAACTCAAATTTGTATATAAATCGAGAATATTGTGTAAACTGGATGTTTTCCCTTTGGCTATATTAAGGCGCTCATCTAATTCGTAATACTTTGAAAGGTTGTCATATATATTTCTGAGAGATACACTTTGTTCTACAAAATTTGGTCGGTCCAAAACTCTAATATTATGGATACTGTCATATTTAAAACGCAGTATTCTAGATATTAATAAAGAGGACTTTCTCCTATAAAAGCCAAGACGTCCCTTTTGTAAAAATGTTATGAACTTCTCCGCTTCGTAAAGAAGTTTGTTCAATTCGGATTCAAATCTGTATAGTTCTGTGGACTTTGAAAGAATTATTGAAATAGTATGTATGAGTTTGTCGTTATAATCATATTCGATATCATCGCTTTGCCAGAGTTTGATTTTTTGATTTGGAAGGACTTTTACATTGTGAATATCGTAGTATTTATATATTAAAGAGTAATTGATTTTAGAACCGATTGATTCGATATACTTGATAAATTTAGAAATTTCTTCATCCTCAAAATTGACAAAGGAAATACATCCATATTTAAAGATATAAACATGTTTGTCTGCGGTGTTGTATTTTAGAATCAAATCTAGGTCACTTCCGCTTAAAATAAGATATTCATCCCATTTAAACTGCATTGGTATGTTAAGAAGTTCCTCGATTTTATCGAGTGAAAAAAAGGCTGCAACTTTGACACTTTTTATTTTTATGTTTTCCATATTTAAAACAATCCTTTACCTTAATAAGTCTAATATCATAAGAACTATTTCGAAAATAATCAATAAAACTATTACCCATTCAACAAATAAGCCTCTTATGGAATGAGTTATGGAAGAAAAACCGTCTATAATGCTGTTGAGTATATTTGTTTTTTCCTTGAGGATTATATATCGGTCGTTTAGTTCGAAGAACTCTGCCATACGGCTGTAGAACTCTTCGGCTTGAATACTTGTCCAAGTAATATCGGGTTTATCTAAAATCATTATATAGGCTAAGGTATTGTATTCATGCCGAACTATTTTTGAGGTAGTATTTGCAATTTCCTTGTTTCCTATATTGAGTTTCCCCTTTTCGAGCTTATCAATCATTGTTTCAAGTTTATAGACTATTTTGCCAAGTTTTTCTTCGGTTTTTTCAAGGGCCACCGATTTTGCTATGACCGTAGAAATAAGTTCGGGATAAAAAGCTTCAAACTTCGGAACCAAAACATATTTATCTGTCAATTCAAGTTCAGAATTTTCTCTGATTTCGAGTTGGTAATCATCACTGTATCTTTTATAACTTTTTATATCAATATCCGACTTGTTTGATTTTAAATACTCCATAAAAACCAATTCATCACTGTTTGTGCAGTTGATAAATACAGTGCTTCCAAAGGAAAACACCATAACTTTTTGTTCATCCGTCAATTCTCTTTTGAGAATTGAATTTAAAACATTTCCATAGAGTATAAGTGGTTCTTCCCAAGTATACTTTTTAGGAATATGACATTGATCAGCTATCTTATTAAGGTCAATTTCACTAGATATGGCATAGGCTTTAAAAACAATTCTGTCCAAAAACAATCACCAACTTTCGCAGTATCTTTATTTTAATTGTTTAATAGAGATATTAGGCCATTTCAAAAAATAATCTATACAATACTTGAGTCATAAAGCCCATCATGGAAAATTAAAAGCTTCCAAACAGAAGAATATTGTTTTTTATGCAAAAAGTTTAAATAGGGTTTTTCGAATTGTCGATTGACTAGTTGCTTTTTAAAATCACCTTAAATCACACAATATATATTTGCATAATTTTTATATACTTATATTTTACCATAGCTTGTGCAAAATGAAAGTATTTTATTATAAAAGTGAAATATAAGGTCAATTCAGAAATTAAACCATATAATATTTGAGTCATAAAGCCCATCACGAAAGCTTAAAAGCTTCCAAACAGAAGAATATTGTTTTTCTATGCAAAAAATGAAAATCAGTTTTTTGAAATGACGATAGACCGGTTGTTTTTTTGAATCGATTAAAATGGTTTTTGATGGTAAATAGGAGGATTTTAAACATTTGTATAGAAATATATAAAAGCGTCATAAAACTATTTGCTAAAGCATGAAAGAACTTCAAAAAGGAGGTATAGTATGGAACTAAGGGCAGGTAACATTGTATCAATATCACACTATTCAGAGAATATCCCTTTTCAAAGCGCAGTTATCGAGGTGTTGGATAATGAAGTTTTATTGAATCTTCCTAAAAAGTTCTCTATCTACAATCTATTTGAAGATGATCCTGTTGTTATGGGTTTTCAGATTGGCTTAGATATATATGCAGCTGAATGTTCTATTAGGCTTATCAATCCTAAAGATAACAGTGTAGCACTAAGAATTCAAAATGTGGAGCAAATTAGAGAAAAAAGGATTTTTGAAAGATTCCCCGTATCGCTGTATGCAGATATGAAACCAGAAGTTGGAGAAAGAAAAGTAGCATATGTAAGAAATCTAAGTTTGGAGGGATTATCCATAATATCTAGAAGTGAGTTTCTCGAAGGTGATGATATAGCTTTTGATACATATATAGATAATAGGGTGATAAGATTAATGGGAACTGTTATGTGGAAGGAGAAAAGTCCAGGAAATTTCCAGTATGGTATAAAGATAAAATATCAGGATTTTAACACAAAGAATTCGTTAAAGTTGTATTTGAATATATTAAAGGATGATCAGGAAAGAGCTGTAATGCATTTGCAAGAACAAAAGTAAGAAACATATAAATTTAGAACTGACTTTACATAAAACAAACAAGAAAAGCTGTAGAATTGGCATTTTTCTTGTCTGTTTTATTATTGGGCAAGTAATTTAACTACTTTTTCTTTTTGCCTGAAGTTTGTTTATTTACTGATTTTTTGGCTAAATCATTGAAAGCTGCATCTCTGTTTTCACCAAGCTGATCATTGGCAAATTCGTACAAACCCGAAGCATTTTCTGTCGATGGCTTTGATTTTTTACTTTTTGAAACCTCTTTTTTACTTGACACAAAAATCACCTCCTGTCTTTATTAGTTCTTAGTTTTCCATAATATTTAAAAGAAATACAAGACCTTTATTGCTTATAAATGGCAATTGGAAATATTTACGGGATTAATTAAGAAGTCTGTTAAATAAACAAACTTTTTGAGAAGAATTGCATATGCTGGAGTTGTAAATAATAAATTAAAATACTATAATAAATAGTAATATCTAATGAATATTTCACGCTGATTTGATATAATGGATTTGTTTGATGGCAATAAATCTCACAAGATAGTATAAGTGAATTTTTTGCAATTTTAAAATACTGTTGATAGAACAAGATGAGGTTAACTATGAAAAATAGATTTCTAATTAAGGTTCAGTGTTTCTTGATATTGTTTTTAATTTTATTTATTAATAGGAGTTCGGTAGTGGCTGCTATTGATGTTCCTGAGCTTAAGGCTGCGTCTGCAATACTTGTCGAGTCCCAAAGGGGCCAGATATTATTTGGAAAGGAAAGCAGAAGCAGACTTCATATAGCAAGTACCAATAAAATGCTGACTGCGCTTTTGGCATTGGAAAAAGCCGGCTCAAAGCTTGATACGCAGATAACTATAAGTAAAAACGTTACAGATGTTGAAGGTTCTAAACTGAACCTAGAAGTAGGGGGAAAATATTCTGTTGAAGATTTAGTTTACACAGTAGTACTTACTTCAGGAAATGATTCGGCTATTGCTCTAGCTGAGTATGTGGGCGGTGATGTACAAACATTTGTTAGTATCATGAACGATAAAGCCCGTGAACTCAAGTTGAAGGATACAAATTTTACAAATCCTACCGGGCTGTATGATGAAGCACAGTATACAACTGCTTATGATCTTGCTGTATTAACAAGATATGCATTATCAAATCCGCACTTTGACAGTATTTTTTCTTCCCAAGCAAAGTTGTGGACAAACCAGGAAAAAGTAGAAATCATAACTAACAGTAATAGTCTTTTTTGGAGTTATGACGGTGTTGATGGAGGAAAGTCAGGATACAATGAAATAGAACGTCAATCAGTTATAACTACAGCAACAAGAAATAATACTAGAATTATAAGTATTGTTTTGGATTCTCCAGAAGAGAATGTTTATGAGGATTCGACAAAATTGCTCGATTATGGTTTTGGAAACTATAAAACAGGTATTTTAGTTAAAAAGGATCAGACTATAGAAACAATACCTTTAGTAGACAAAACTATAGATCTGATTAGCCCTATAGATGTTTATTATACATTTCCAATTGGAGAAGACTATATAAAAGATTTTGAATTCAAAATCAAAGGAAATATCGAGCTTCCAGTACTTAAAACTCAAATTGTTGGTGCTATGAAGTATGTGCTAAAGGATGACACTGAAATTAGCATAGATTTGTATCCCTCGGTTAATGTTTATTCGTCTGTGGATATGTTTTCAACTTTGGTTAAGTCAATGGTTGAATATAAGGACATTACAATTTTGTTGTTAACCTTGGCGGGAATAGAGATAATTTTGATATTGCTTAAGTTATTAAGGGTGCTAAGGAATACTGTATCAAGATTATTATCAAAATCAAAAGCTAAACAATAGAACAAATATTGCCTGAAATTTTATTGTGATTGTTTGGATTGTAAAAAATGTAAGATAAGTATGTTTACTATACAAATAATTTATGGAGGAGCATAATGAAACTTGTTTTTGCTATAGTTAATGATGAAGATGGTAATAAAGTTATGAAAGAGTTGAATAAAAATGGGTTTACTGTCACAAAACTGTGTTCAACAGGAGGTTTTCTGAAATCAGGTAATACAACTCTGCTTGTTGGTGTGGATCAGAATAAGGTTGAGCAAGTTATAGAAATTATTAAAAGCAAATCCAAAAGCAGAAAACAGATTATTAACTCACCCATTGCTCCAATTGATGTAGGAAGTATGTTTTTGAACAATGCTGTTGAAGTAGTTGTTGGTGGTGCAACAATATTTATTCTTGATGTAGAAAGATTTGAAAAAGTATAAATTGCCTTGTTTTGTAATACTATAGTATAAGTTTTGTATTATATTTATACATGTAGAGGTGTTTATGGGGTTTGATAGAAGGCTTTCTATTAAGGAGAGAATTGTAAAGAGGAGAAAACAAAGAAGAAAAAGGTTTTTTATTATCTTATCTTTTCTAGTTATAGGCATAATGGCGTATGTTGCTATTATTAATACGCTAAATCATAAAGATCAGGAAAAAGCGTTTTCAGATAAAGGATCCGTTCAAACTAGCGCTCAGATTTTAAATTCGATTGAATATATTCCTGCAGCTATTCCGAATAGCAAAGGAGATGTTTCAAGTATATCTATCGATGCTGAGTCTACTTACGAAAGTGATGCTTTTTTAGGGTTAGAAGATATTGAAGAGAATATTGAAGAAGATATTGAAAACGATATTAAAGAAGATATTGAGAAGAGTATTGAAGAAGAAAATATTAATTACGATGAATTAAAAGATGAGCTAAAAAAGTATGTTTCTCAGTATACTGGACAATATGGTATATACTTTATAGATCTGAATAATGGCTACGAATTTGGAATAAATGAAACTGATGAGTATACAGCAGCGAGCACAGTAAAAGTACCGCTTAACTATTATCTGTTTAAAAAGATTGAAGCAGGGGAAATTGATCCTGAAAAGACTTTAGCTTTTACAGAGGGTGATTTTGAAGGTGGCACGGGTATTTTGCAAACTAAAAAGCTAACCGGAAAAACTTTTACAATAAGATATCTTCTGAAGTTATCCATTACAAATAGTGACAATATAGCAACAAACATGCTTCTAAGGTGTTTTGGAAAGAAAAACCTTAAAGAATATATGAGGTCACTTGGAGGCACAGTCGTGGAAGATGATAAAAACGTATCATGTCCAAAAGATATGGCAATTTATTTGAAAAATATATATGAATTTTGCAATAAAAATGATGAATTGGGTGCAGAACTTAAGTACAATTTGTCTAATACTATATATAATGATAGGCTACCGAGACTTTTGCCTAAAGAGGTAAAAGTTGCTCATAAAGTGGGGGATCAGATTGGGGCAGTTCATGATGTTGGAATAATTTATTCTGATAAGCCTTATGTATTGGCTGTTATGTCTAAAGTCGTGATTAGCGACGAAGAGGCACATAACGTGATAGCCCAGATATCTAAAAAAGTTTTTGATTATATAAATAATAGATAACTAGCAAAAGGGCTGCTGACGTCTTTGGTCATCAGCCTCTTGTAAGTTGATTTATTAAGATTTAGTCTTTTGGACCAAACTGTTTTTGCCAGTGGTCTTTAATTTTATCGAAGCTTTGTTGACTTATTACATGTTCGATTCGACATGCATCCTCTTTTGCAGTTTCTTCATCAACACCAAGAGCTATAAGATATTTTGAAAGCAGCAAATGACGCTCATAGACACGCTCAGCTATTTTTAATCCGCTTTCTGTTAGTATTATGGAGCCGTTACTTTCGACAAATATATATCCCTGCTCACGAAAGTGTTTCATAGCAGTGCTGACACTTGGTTTTGAGAAAGAGAGCTCATTTGCAATATCTATTGATCGGACATAACCGTTACGTTTTTTTAGCATGAGAATTGTTTCGAGATAGTTCTCTGCTGATTCCTGAACTTTCAAAATAAATCCTCCCTTTATACTGATAATTATAATCATAAGGCCATTTAATACTATATTGTTATGTTATCAAATGCTGTTTAATTACGCAAGAAAAAATATGTTTGTACTGTTGACATGATCAATTTGTGGTGGTAAAATAATAACGAGAGTTAGTTTAAACTAACTGTTTTATTTGCACATGAGTTAGTAGTGACTAACTAAGGAGGTAATTTTATGAAAACACTAAAGACAGTCAAATGTGGTGAAGCTGTGAAAGTAGTGAAACTTCACGGAGAAGGTGCACTAAAACGAAGAATTATGGATATGGGTATAACTAAAGGTGTTGAAGTTTATGTGCGAAAAGTGGCTCCATTTGGAGATCCTATTGAAATAAATGTTCGTGGATATGAGCTTAGTATCAGAAAAGACGATGCACAAATGATAGAAATACAGTAAGGGACAACTTTCACGAAATGATGAAGTATAAAAAGCAAGCAGCCCACAGGGCTGCATATTTTGAAAGGTGTAGTTAGCTTTGACTAACTATGTAGCTTTAAGGAGGGAGTGCCAAATGAAAATAAGAATTGCCCTAGTGGGTAATCCAAACAGCGGGAAGACAACATTGTTTAATGCTTTAACAGGGAGTTCGCAATATGTTGGAAACTGGCCCGGTGTTACGGTGGAAAAAAAAGCAGGAAAACTAAAAGATAATAAGAAAATTGAGATTGTGGATCTTCCAGGAATATATTCTCTTTCACCCTACACTTTAGAAGAAGTGGTTTCAAGAAACTATCTTATGGAAGAAAAGCCTGATGCTATTATAAATATAGTAGACAGTACAAACATTGAAAGAAACCTTTATCTTACTACACAGCTTACCGAAATAGGTATTCCAGTTGTTATGGCTCTTAATATGACGGATATTATACGAAAGAACGGAGATATTATTGACATTAAAGCCCTAAGCAGAAGCATGGGTTGTGAAGTCGTTGAAATATCGGCTTTAAATGGAGAAGGTTGCAAGGAAGTAACTGAAAAAGCAATTGCACTAGCCGGTAAAAAAACAACGCCTAAGCATACTTTTTCAAATGTAGTAGAACAAGCAATTACGGAAATTGAAGGTTTGATTGTTGAAGATGTGGACAATTCGCAGTGGTATGCCGTAAAGTTGTTTGAGAGGGATAAAAACATAATTAAGAAGATCAACCTTTCATCTGATGTGAAAGCTCGTATAGAAACTATTGTATCTGTATGTGAAAAAGAACTCGATGACGATAGTGAGAGTATTATCACAAATGAGCGCTATAACTATATAGGTGGCGTAACAAAGAAATGTGTTCATAAGAAAAATAAAACCCGAATAACGGTATCCGACAAAATTGACAATATTATTACCAATCGTTTTTTAGCACTTCCCGTTTTTGCATTAGTAATGTTTTTGATTTATTATGTATCAATTTCAACAGTAGGAACGTTGATGACAGATTGGGTCAATGACGTACTGTTTGGAGAAATCATACCGGTGGCAGTTGAAAGCTTTCTTACATCCGTTGGTAGTGCCCAATGGTTGAATTCTCTTATTCTTGACGGTGTAATAGCCGGTGTCGGTGCAGTGCTTGGGTTTCTTCCGCAGATGCTCGTGCTGTTCTTTTTCCTAGGTGTTCTTGAAGATAGTGGTTACATGGCTCGTGTTGCTTTTATCATGGATCGCATATTCAGAAAATTCGGGCTTTCAGGAAAATCTTTTATTCCAATGCTAATTGGAACCGGGTGCAGTGTACCTGGAATAATGGCTTCACGTACAATTGAAAATGAGCATGATAGAAAAATGACTATTATTACAACATCGTTTATCCCATGTTCTGCAAAGCTTCCGGTAATTGCGTTGATTATTGGGGCTATGTTTCCAAATTCGGTTTGGATGGCACCGATAGCTTACTTTATAGGTATAGCGGCAGTGGTGATTTCAGGAACAATACTTAAGAAAACAAAAGCGTTTTTAGGCGAGGAATCTCCTTTTGTAATGGAACTTCCTCCTTATAAATCCCCAAGTCTTAAGAGTTTGCTTATCCACATGTGGGATAGAGGAAAGTCTTTTGTTAAAAAAGCTGGAACAGTTATTTTTCTTGCTAGTGGAATAATATGGTTTGTCAGCAGTTTTAACTGGTCAATGCAGATGGTGGAAGCCTCTGAATCCATATTGGCCTCAATTGGAAGTAAAATAGCTATAATATTCAGCCCGATTGGGTGGGGAGATTGGAGAGCAGCAGTCGCTACCATCACTGGATTTGTTGCAAAGGAGAATGTCGTAAGCACATTAGGTATACTGTATGGATTTTCTGAGGTTGCTGAGGATGGCGCAGAAATATGGTTGCCGCTTAGCCTGTCATTTACACAGCTTTCTGCCTTTTCGTTCCTTGTTTTTAACTTGCTTTGTGCTCCTTGTTTTGCAGCGGTCGGAGCAATTAAGCGTGAAATGGGTAATATGAAATGGACGTTGATTGCAATAGGATATCAGACAGGATTTGCATATGTTACTTCTTTCATTATATATCAACTTGGAAGGTTTTTTACCGGTGGCGGATTTGGAATTGGTACAGCACTAGCAGTAGCTATGCTTCTTTTAATGGTTTACTTGATTTTTAGACCTAAAAGAAAGTATGTAAAAAGTAATGGTGTATGGAAAGGTACGGTAGAAGTTCAAGGAGGATGATTTTATGGCTACAATTATAATAAGTGTTCTATTATTTGGAGCATTTGCTATGGCTGGTTATTACACATATAAAAAATCAAAAAATAAAGATTCCTGTAATTGTTGTTCAAGTTGCCCACGTAATAGTAAATGCAGAAGATGAAGGTGGTATTAAGGTATAAAAAAAGTCCCTATAATGTGGACTTTTTTATTACATATCTCCCAAACGAAGCGAGGGAGGCATAATAAAAGGACCCGAGGATCCAATGTTTTATTAAGGAAAGTATTCTACGCCCCAAAACAAAATTGGTATAAGGAAATATTTAGGACCTATTTCCTCGAACTTGATATTCAGAGTATAAACAGAACTTTTAATGGTAGCTAGGCTGTCTTAGCAATAAACCTAAGTTTAAGCTTTAGACCCTAAGCTTTGCGTCATTGCCTTTCGACAATTTTGCCCTGTTTCATAAGTCACTATTTATATCTCCTTATACCCAAATATAAAGGGGAGTATAATGTACAATATTATTATAACATAGTAAAATATTACTGTACATTTCGTTTTTTTAATATATTTAACCTTATTAGTCTTTTTAATCGGGTTATCATAAAAGTATTATGTATATCGTCGAATTTCGCCCTTTTTCGCAAATGACAAAACACAAAAAAGCTTGCGGAATTAGAAAAACACTACTATGCAACAGGGGAGAAACGTTCCATACTAGTGTTTTTTGTAGAGATGTAAGATATTAAATTGAAGACATTGTTCATTATTCTTATATATTTATATTTCTACATTTTTTTTAAAAATCCTTCTTTTAATACAAAAATAAAATTTTGTTTTTCAAGAGGCTTTTTTTGTTATAGAATATACATTGTGAAAATATATAAATAAGGCACGATAACAAGATAATAAATAAGGAAGTGAAAAATACTATGAGAAGTAAGACAGTAAGAATTATTGCCTTAGTAACAGTAATTATATTTTTTGTTACTTCGGTTGGCATGATAATTTTATCAGCATTTTGGAGAGGGTAGTGATTATATAGAAAAGATTACTAGCCTCAAAGAAGATAAAATTCGCTTTTATATGCTGAGGTGTTTTCTAAACTACAAAATGATGCATATACTTCCTAATCCAAGGGAAACCTTAGTCAGATGCAGGGAGGAAGCACTGAATCAATTTGAATGTGTTTGTATTGGCAATATATTGTAAATAATAATAATAATAATATTAATATTTCATTAAATTATTCAAAACCCTATTAACGTTACTAAGTATTAGTGTTAAAATAATGAATTGTATTGATGTTTATATAGCATTTAGATCGCAACGCTTATCATGGAAGCTTTTAAGATTCCATAAATAGGAGCACTATTTTGCTACTCAAAAAATGTAAATAAATTTTTTTGGAATTACCTAACTTTAAGAACGTGGGGTTATTTGATGGATTTTTTAAATAAAATTAATATTTGGGGAATCATTGATTTTCTCTCAGACAATTTAAGTATCAAAGGGCCTTGGGACGTTGTAAAAACTATTGTGGATATAAGTATTGTATCTTATGCCATATATAAAATAGCAACGCTTGTAAGGGAAACAAGGGCATGGCAGTTAATAAAGGGTATTTTATTTATTTTGATTGCTTCTAAATTGAGTGAGATTTTAGGTCTTAGGACTATTGCTTTTATACTTAAAATGATAATTCAATACCTTGCTATAGCATTGGTAGTGCTATTCCAGCCCGAACTCAGAAGAGGGCTTGAACAAATTGGCAGGAGCAGGTTTAAGAATTTCTTCAATCTAGAGGATGAGAGTTATACCATAAAGGTGAAGTCTAATATTGAGGAGATTGTTAAAGCTATATTTGAGATGTCAAAAACCTTTACCGGGGCATTAATTGTCATTGAAAGGGAGACAAAAATTGGTGATATAATAAATTCGGGAATTCAGATAGATTCTAATGTTACCTCTGAACTTTTGATGAATATTTTCACTCCTAATACGCCTCTTCATGATGGAGCAGTAGTAATTAGAGGTGATAAAATCAAGGCGGCTGCATGTTTTCTACCTTTGACGGAAAATCCAAACCTTAGTAAAGAGCTCGGGACAAGGCACAGAGCAGCCTTAGGAATTAGTGAGGTGTCAGATGCTATAGTTGTAGTTGCTTCGGAGGAATCCGGTAAGATTTCTGTTGCCTTAAATGGCGGGTTGACCAGAAACCTTACTTCGGATACCCTTAGAAAAGCACTTAGCAAAAACCTTTTGGAAAAACATGTACCCAATAAAAAGTTGGGATTGTGGAAGGTGAAGACGAAATGAATGATTTGTTAAAGAGAGATTCAACTGTTAAAATCATGTCCATATTGTTTGCAGTGTTTCTCTGGCTTTTTGTATTAGATAGCACAAACCCTATCATTTCAAGTGATTTTAACGTTCCTTTGAGAGTTGAAAATGAGGATATATTAAAGAGTAAAGATATTGTAATAAAAGATGCAAACTTTCCAAGGACTGTTACAGTCAGTTTGAAAGGTAGGCAGGATAAGGTGAAACGCATTAATTCTTCTGAGATAGACGCAGTTGTAGACTTGTCGAAGGTTAGCGACGTATCAACAGGGTTTTTGTATGTCGAGATTTATAAAATCCCTGCTGGAGTTTCCTTTGAAAGTGTTTCCCCGAGGGGTGTGAATATTAAACTTGAAAAGATAGGTGAAAACCCTTATCCTGTTGAAATCGTGACTACAGGTAAAGCAAAAGGGAACTATAAAGTCGTTAGCATTAGTATATCACCAAAGACTATATCCATTGAAGCTACCGATTCGGTAATTAATTCTATTGGGCAGGTAAAGGCTTTTGCAGACGTAACAGAAATAAAAAGTGATACTTCGATGAAGCTGATGTGTAAGGTTTATGACAAAGATGGGAATGAAATGCTGGAATTTGACAATAGATATAGCGTGGAAGCTAGAATTGAGATTGCAAAGGAAGTTTCAGTAATACCGGTTGTAAAAGGAAAGCCAGCTAAGGACTATGTTGACGGTATACACAAAGTGGCACCGGACAAAGTATTGATATCAGGCCCTTCAAGTTTAATTGATTCTATAGACAATTTAAAAACTGAGACCATAGATATTGAAAACTTCAATGCCAGTACTACGAAAACTACCGATATAGTTTTGCCTGACAGCATAAGCCTTATAAATTCACAGAAGTCAGTATCAGTAAATGTGGAAATAGTACCCCTTTCGGTTAAGAACTATAAAATAAAAGCAGAAGATATTATACTTGAAAATGAAGTGTCCGACAGCTCACTGGTATATAAGATTAAGGATGAAGAAATTGATATTGAAATAAAGGGTACAAAGGAAGAACTAGATAAGATTGATGAGAACAAGTTAAAGTCATCAATTGACTTGAGAGGTTTAAGAGAAGGTACTCACAAAAGAACATTGAAGCTTGTTCTGCCAAGTACTCTTAAACTTTCAGAAGATATTGAAGTGGAAATTGTAATTAATAAGAATGAAGAATAGCAGAGGTTTTAAATGAAACTTATTATACACAATATTAAGTTATCTTTGGATGATAATATAAACTCCCTGAAAAGGGTTGTTTCAAAAAAATTGAGGATAGATGCTAAAGAGTTTAAGGATTTTAGGATCGTAAAAGAATCAATTGACGCTAGAAAAAAGCCGAACATAGCAATTATATATTCTGTCATGGTTGAAATACCTGGAGAGATAAAAACAACAAATAATAACAATGTTCGGATTATTGAGGATATTATAGAAGATAAGTTAGCCTTTGGAGACAAAAAGCTTAAACAAAGACCTGTGGTTATAGGTACTGGACCGGCAGGGCTTTTTGCTGCTCTGGTGCTTTCGCAAAACGGCTATAAGCCCTTGGTTTTGGAACGTGGTGAGTGTGTAGAAAAAAGAACTGAAATAGTGAATAGCTACTGGAAGGGCGAGGAGCTTAATACTGAAACAAACGTACAGTTTGGAGAAGGTGGAGCAGGAACTTTTTCCGACGGAAAACTTACAACAAGGATAAATGACAGAAGGTGCACAAAGGTAATTGAAGAATTTTATTCTTCTGGTGCACCGGAGGAGATCCTATATAAAGCAAAGCCTCATATAGGTACTGATGTGCTTAAGAAAGTAGTTGTGAATATAAGGAAAAAGATAATTCAATTAGGTGGAGAGATAAGATTCAATTCGAGAGTGACTTCTGTTTGCATTAAAGAGAGCAAAATTACTGGTGTGGTTGTTAATGCTAGTGAAACTATCGACGCTGAGGTTGTGATTCTTGCGACAGGTCATAGTGCGCGGGATACCTTTGCCAGCCTCTTTGAAAGCGGAATAGAGTTTGTACAAAAACCTTTTTCAATTGGTGTCAGAATAGAACATCCTCAAGAACTAATCAATCGAGCCCAATACGGTGAAGCTTCGGCACATCCGCGTCTTGGTGCTGCAGATTATCAGCTATTTTACAAGACTAATGAAAGAACAGTATATTCCTTTTGTATGTGTCCCGGAGGAATTGTAGTAGCATCTGCATCCGAACCGCATATGATAGTAACAAACGGGATGAGTGAGTTTGCCCGAGACAGAGATAATGCCAACAGTGCTCTTGTTGTATCTGTTGGGCCTGAGGACTACGGAAGCAGTCATCCATTAGCGGGTATTGAATTTCAGAGGGTTTGGGAAAAGCTAGCGTTTAATGTAGCGGGAAGTAGCGGTGCAGCACCGATTCAAAGACTTGAAGATTTTGTTTTGGGAAGGGCTTCGGTTAAGTTTGGAGAAGTAAAGCCAAGTTACACCGGGCAGACAAGTTTTGCAGACATAAATTCATGTCTTCCGGGTTTTGTTACAGCACCTATGAAAGAGTCAATCAAATATTTTGATGACAGGCTCAAAGGTTTTTCAACCAAAGATGCCCTGCTCACCGGGGTTGAAACAAGAACCTCTTCACCTGTCAGGATTCCAAGAACGGATGGTCTTGAAGCTTTAAAGGTAAGAGGGCTATACCCTACCGGTGAAGGTGCAGGTTATGCTGGAGGAATAGTAAGTGCAGCCGTTGACGGTATAAGAGTGGCAGAACAAATAATCAAGACGTACAGTGTACTGTGATGGGATTATATAACATAAATAAATCTTAATTCAAAATTAATTTATGGGTACTTGTTTTATTAAATATAATTAGTTTATAATGAAATATGACATACATGAATATATTTATAGATGGAATTATTAAGAAAACAACCAGAAAATAAGCGTTGCAAACTATATTTTACTGGATTTGGTTAGTGGAATACTGACTTTTGGTTTATTAAAAGCGTCCTAATAGTGTATGTGACAGAAATTGTATTAAATTGTAAAGGGGATGAGTATTTTGGGTCGTTTATTTGGCACAGATGGAGTAAGGGGAATTGCAAATAAGGAATTAACCGGGGAACTGGCATATAAATTAGGGCAAGCAGGTGCATACGTTTTGACTTCCGAGACAAAACACACTCCAAAGATTTTAGTAGGTATGGACACAAGGATATCGGGGGATATGTTAGAGGCAGCCCTTACAGCAGGTTTATGCTCCGTAGGTGCGGAAGTTATATCTCTAGGTATAATCCCAACACCAGCAGTAGCACATCTTACAAGGTTGTATAATGCAGATGCCGGTGTTGTTATTTCCGCATCACACAATCCAGCTGAATTCAACGGAATTAAGTTTTTTAACAGCAAAGGGTATAAGCTGTCCGATGCTTTAGAGGAGAGGATTGAGGCGATAATTTTAGATAATGCAGAAGAAATTACATTGCCAATAGGGGGTAATGTAGGGAAGAAAAGCGAAGTTGAGACACATTTAGATGATTATGTTGAATTTGTAAAGAAATCTATAAAAGGAGATCTCAAAGGAATAAAAGTTGCTATTGACTGTGCAAATGGTGCAGCTTATGAAGTAGCTCCTTTAGCTCTATTTGATCTTGGTGCAGAAGTATATGTAATAAATAATGAACCCGATGGGGTAAATATAAACTGTAATTGCGGTTCTACACATATTGAACAACTTCAAAAATTTGTTGTTGAAAGAGGAGCCGACATAGGTCTTGCTTTTGACGGTGATGCTGATAGAGTACTTGCAATTGATGAAACTGGAAAATTGGTTGATGGTGACCAGATTATGTCTATTATAGGACTTGAACTCAAAAAGGAAGGCAAGTTGGCAAAAGATACTGTAGTTGCTACTGTTATGAGTAATCTTGGCTTTGATATTATGGCAAAACAAAAAGGCCTTAATATAGAAAAGACTAAAGTAGGAGACAGATATGTTTTGGAAAATATGCTCGAAAATGGATATGTACTTGGCGGTGAACAGTCAGGACACATTATATTTTTAGAGTACAACACCACAGGAGACGGTCTTTTGACTGGAGTGCAGCTTCTTAATGTATTAAAGTCCACCGGTAAGAAATTGTCAGAACTGGCTTCTGTTATGCAGGTTCTCCCACAGGTATTGAAAAATGCGAGGATTAAGAACGAAAATAAGGATAAGTACCTAGATGATACTTTAGTATGCAGAATGTGCAAAGAGCTTGAAGATGAATTTAAAGGTGAAGGTAGAGTATTAATCAGATCTTCGGGTACTGAGCCTCTTGTCAGAGTTATGATTGAGGGTAAGGATCAGGAGTATATTACTTGTCGAGCAATTGAGCTTGCAAAGATTATAGAAGAAAGACTCGGTTAATCCATAGGTTTTACGAGTCAAAACGCTGTTACAAATTGATTGGTATTGTTCCGCTGTTAGACGCAGCGGAATTTACTACTTTGATTGCAGCTTCTTATGAGGTACGTAGTAAAAAGTGATATGTTTTTGTATTTTTGTCGAGCAATTTGTGATGGATTGAATTTTAAAGTATAGTAGTTTTTTAAGTGAGGAATTACAGGATGATAATAGTCATTGTTAGAAGCAAAATAAAGGGGGATATATGTTGTTTGCTTTACATGACGTAACAAGAGCGCCAGGACGTATATTTCATACGTTGACGAGGAGAAGGAGGTCATCGGAAATTCTCATCCGATGAGTTATCGAAATATTCGGCGGAAACCTTCCGGTTTGTCACGATCGAGATGATCCTTACAAAAGCTTCAGGTAACTGTAGTGAAAATTGGATCAGTGTGGCTAATCCTGTTCAAATAACGCAATTCAACAAGATTTTAAAATCATATTATGCATTGCAGTGTTGCGTAGTTTTTTAGTGTGCATATTTATGTTTATTAAAGGTATTTTGTTTGAATGCATCGTGTTGTAAATCACCATCATAAAATATAGCATTTTTACGGGAAATATAAAGTTTCTGTTTTTGGTTATCAAAACAGAAAAGTTATATCTTTTCAAAGTACCATTTGTTCAAAAGGTATTCTGGAATTTTATATCAGCTTACTATTATTCTCATAAAAGCTTGTGTTCTTAAAAGGTATATATATTAAAAATAATATTATGGAGTGGTTAAAATGTGTGGAATAGTTGGATATATCGGTAGCAGTATGGCTGCACCCATATTAATAAACGGTTTAAAGAAACTCGAATATAGAGGTTATGACTCAGCAGGTGTTGCAATTTTTGAAGATAATAGTATTAAGGTCGTTAAAAGCAAAGGAAGGCTAGCTATTTTAGAAGAGAAAGTTAATGAAGATATGCCAAAGGGGGCTATAGGTATTGGACATACCAGATGGGCTACTCATGGTGAGCCAAATGATTTAAACTCTCACCCACATGTAAGTAATTCCGGTAAAATTGCTGTTGTGCATAATGGTATTATCGAAAATTATATTGAATTAAAAGAATCTCTTCAAGCAAAAGGATACCGATTTTTGTCGGATACCGACACGGAAGTTTTTGCGCATTTGATTGAGCATCATTACAGAGGAAATATAGTTGAAGCAGTTATTAATTCAATTAACGAGGTTGAGGGGTCATACGCATTAGGAGTAATATGCAGTGACTGTAGTGACAAGTTTGTGGCAGCAAGGAAGGACAGTCCTTTAGTTGTAGGTCTTGGGGAAAAGGAAAACTTTATAGCGTCAGATATACCTGCAATTTTGGAATATACCAGAGATGTATATATTCTTGAGGATAAAGAGATAGTTGTGCTTAGCAGTGATAATGTAAAAGTGTTTAATAACCATGGGGTAGAAGTTAAGAAAGAAGTATTTAAAGTAAACTGGGATGTAAGTTCGGCAGAAAAATCAGGTTATGAACATTTTATGATGAAGGAAATCTTTGAAGAGCCGAAGGTTATCCGGGATACTATAAACCCTAGGATTAAAGACCGCAAAATATCTCTTGACAATATCAACATAACTTCAGAGGATTTAGAGAAGATTGAAAAGATATATATTGTTGCATGTGGTACAGCTTATCACGCGGGAGTTGTAGGCAAATATTTT